>NZ_BAAFHE010000079.1:0-204 GCF_054665075.1 Acidisoma sp. 7E03 | reverse complement strand
AAGGGGGGAGCGCAGGCAAGCCATTGGCCGCTCTCGTGGCGGACGCACGACCAAGATCCATGCGCTGACCGATCGCGATTGTCGCCCAATCGCCTTTCTGCTGACCGGCGGCCAGGTCGCTGATTGCGTCGCCGCCGATACACTGCTCGATCAGCTCACCGCGGCTGAACTGGTGCATGGCGACAAGGGCTACGACACCAATGC
>NZ_BAAFHE010000078.1:0-205 GCF_054665075.1 Acidisoma sp. 7E03 | reverse complement strand
CCGTGCTGCCCTGCAGCAGCCGCACCGTCTGGCCGGCCAGGCCGCCCTCGCCCGTCCCCTGGCTGCCATCGGCGTTCAGGTCGTTGAACACCGTGCCGGTGACCGTGCTGCCCGCATATTCGCCGATCGGCGCCGCCGTCACGGCCGAACCCGAGGTCGTCGTCACCGAGGCCGTCCCGCTCGTCGAGAAGGTCTCGCCCGCCGG
>NZ_BAAFHE010000077.1:0-235 GCF_054665075.1 Acidisoma sp. 7E03 | reverse complement strand
CCGCCGATACCTCCGCGCTCGGCACCACCTTCGACTCGCTCACCACCGCGGCCCTCACCGGCCTCACCTCGGCCGAAGCGAGCGTGCTCGGCACGGCGGCCATCTCCGGCCTCAGTTCCTCGCAGCTCGGGGCACTCACCACCGCCGCGATCTCCGGCCTCGGCGGCAATTTCTCGGCGGTCACCAATACGGCGATCTCCGGACTGAGTTCCGCGCAGGTCGCCGCGCTGTCCAC
>NZ_BAAFHE010000076.1:0-255 GCF_054665075.1 Acidisoma sp. 7E03 | reverse complement strand
CCGCCGATACCTCCGCGCTCGGCACCACCTTCGACTCGCTCACCACCGCGGCCCTCACCGGCCTCACCTCGGCCGAAGCGAGCGTGCTCGGCACCGCCGCCATCTCCGGCCTCAGTTCCTCGCAGCTCGGGGCACTCACCACCGCCGCGATCTCCGGCCTCGGCGGCAATTTCTCCGCCGTCACCAATACGGCGATCTCCGGACTGAGTTCCGCGCAGGTCGCGGCACTGTCCACGGCGGAAGCGGCCGTCCTCA
>NZ_BAAFHE010000075.1:0-262 GCF_054665075.1 Acidisoma sp. 7E03 | reverse complement strand
CTCTAGGCAAAGCGACGTGTGGTTTGCTCGCCGAGCGGCTGGGGGTCGTCGGCAGTGTCGTGGTGACCGAAACGGCGGCGGCGCTACTGATCGGGGCGACTCTATGCACGCCGCTGATCCCGACGCTTGTGCTGCTCACGCCGCTTGGCATCGTCCTCAACGGTACATCCTCGGTGCTGTATGCCACCGTGCCCCAGCTTTCCAATGCGGACACAGGGCGCGCCTTCGCGATCTTCTACACCAGCGTCATCGGATCCGGCGG
>NZ_BAAFHE010000074.1:0-278 GCF_054665075.1 Acidisoma sp. 7E03 | reverse complement strand
TGGCTACGGCCCGACATTGGCATCGGAGGCGCTCGAGGCGCGTCATGGGCTCCATGTGCCGCGCGAGACGCTCCGCAATTGGATGCGGGAAGCCGGTCTGTGGCTGACCCGGGCGCAGCGACGGCGCTTTCATCAGCTGCGGCCACGGCGGGAGCATTTCGGCGAGCTGGTGCAGATCGACGGATCGGAGCATCGCTGGTTCGGGCCGGATCATCCCGCCTGCACGCTGCTGGTTTTCATCGACGATGCGACGGGACGTCTGATGCAGCTACAGTTCG
>NZ_BAAFHE010000073.1:0-287 GCF_054665075.1 Acidisoma sp. 7E03 | reverse complement strand
GCGTGCCGGCATTGGTGAAGCTGCCGGTTGGCTCGATGTCCATCTCGATGCCGCCGCTCACCGCGATCAGCCCGTTGTTGACGAGGCTCGTGGGTTCGATCGCGAAACTGCCCGAACTCGCATCGGCGAGGATCGTGCCCGCGTTGATCAGCGTGCCATTGCCGGTGATCATGTCGACGGAGGTGCTGGCGGCAGCTTCCACCACCGCATTGGCGCCAAGCGTCAGCGTGCCTTCGGTATCCAACGTGTCGATGCCGGCCGCACTGCCCAGCACCACCGTCGCCGCG
>NZ_BAAFHE010000072.1:0-324 GCF_054665075.1 Acidisoma sp. 7E03 | reverse complement strand
CCGAAAGGTTGGCCGATAGAAGGCAAAAAGCCGCACCGGGCCGCCGAAATGGAAGCCTTTCAGGAAGCCGGCGTGAAGGGGCTGATGAAGAAAAAGCCCATCGGCGCCTACCCCTACGCCAAGCGCCTCCCGAACGGCGAGGAGCGTCTCATGCATATCGAGGTCTATCCGCTGCGGGTAACGCTGGAGGTCGTCAAATGGCGGGAGAGGAAGCAGCGGGAGCGGCGGTGGTTCCGCGCGGAGGAAGCAGCGGAACTCGTGGATGAGGGAGGCCTGGCGCAGATCATCGTGGAATGGGTCTGACCGTCGGCCGCGGCCAGACCG
>NZ_BAAFHE010000071.1:0-331 GCF_054665075.1 Acidisoma sp. 7E03 | reverse complement strand
AGGCCGGTGAGGGCCGCGGTGGTGAGCGAGTCGAAGGTGGTGCCGAGCGCGGAGGTATCGGCGGTGCCGAGCACGGCCACCTGGGCCGAACCGAGGGCGGCCACCTGGCCGGTGCTGAGCACCGCGGCTTGCGCCGTGGTGAGGCCGGCGAGCGCGCCAGTGGTCAGAGCCCCGACGGCTGCGGTGCTGAGGGCAGTGACGGCGCCGGTGGCGAGCTTGCCGAGATCGGCGGAGGTCAGCCCCTTGATCTGGGTGGCACTCAGCGCGCCGGCCTGGCCGGAGGTGAGGACGGCCGCTTCCGCCGTGGACAGTGCCGCGACCTGCGCGGAAC
>NZ_BAAFHE010000070.1:0-430 GCF_054665075.1 Acidisoma sp. 7E03 | reverse complement strand
TCAGCACCAGCGTCGCGTTCTCGATCGTCCCGTCATTGTCGAGTTCCGAGAAGGCGCCGGTCGAGTCGAGCGAGAGGGTGTTGCCGCCAGCATCGAGGATGCCGTTAACCTCCAGCGTGCCACCGATCGTCTGACCCTGCGACATCTCGGGCGCGTAGTCGTAAAGGTCCAGTTCCGCGCCGGAACCCACCTGGATGGAGCCGGTGTTGATGAAGGCCGAGGCATCCTGCAGCGTTACCGTGCTGCCGGCGCTGATGGCGAAGCGGCCATCATTGGCGAAGGTGCCGAAGACCTCAATGGCGAGAGACTGGCCGCCGCCGACGATGAGCGTGCCTTCGTTGTCGAAATCCGTCGTCTCCAGCACCAGCGTGCCGCTGGTGCCGTCGGCAACCACGGTGCCCTCATTGATGACCGTGCCGCCACCCGTGAT
>NZ_BAAFHE010000069.1:0-502 GCF_054665075.1 Acidisoma sp. 7E03 | reverse complement strand
GATGCTGGCGGCAACACCCTCTCGCTCGACTCGACCGGCGCCTTCTCGGAACTCGACAATGACGGGACGATCGAGAACGCGACGCTGGTGCTGAGTGGCGGCACGCTGGGCCTGAGTGCGGACAGCGTGTTCCAGAACGATACCATCGTTGGCACGCTCACGGTCGGCGACGGCGACACCATCGTGGTGCAGAGCGGCTTCGTAGTGACCGATGCGAACGGTGCCGCCGGCACCATCGCGCTCACCGGCGCCGATGCGGGCCTGGAAGTGGCCGATAGCGAGACCATCGACACCGCCACCATCACCATCGGCAATGCCGCCGATCTCGACACGCTGCAGGTCGACAGCGTGCTGACGCTCGGCTCCGACGCGCTCGTCGAGACGGCGGACGGCATCACCACCGCGATGATCACGGGTGGCGGCACGGTCATCAATGAGGGCACCGTGGTTGCCGACGGCACCAGCGGCACGCTGGTGCTGGAGACGACGGATTTCGACAACG
>NZ_BAAFHE010000068.1:0-609 GCF_054665075.1 Acidisoma sp. 7E03 | reverse complement strand
ATTTGCGCACGCCGCTCTCCCGTCTTTATCAGAAGCTTGAAAGTATCCGAGAGGGCTCTGTAACTCATCAGGGACAGATGGAGGCGGTAGAGGCCGCGCTGCGCGAGGCGAACGGGCTGATGGAGACCTTTTCCGCCTTGCTCCGCATCGCCCAGGTCGAGGGGGCATCGCCCCGCGCGAGCTTTCGCACACTCGATCTCAGTGCGGTGCTGGACGCGGTGGTCGATGCCTATCGGCCAGATTTTGAGGATGCGGGCCATCACATCCGGGCCCAGATCCATCCTGCCATCCATCTAAGCGGCGACAAGGAGCTGCTGACGCAGGCGATCGCCAATCTGTTGGAAAATGCGCTCCGCCATACGCCCCGCGGTACCGTCGTACGCATCAGACTTGCCGTGCCGGCCGGGCAGGATATCCAGCTGACCGTGGAGGATGACGGTCCCGGCGTCACGGCAGCCGACCTGCCGCATCTTGCCGATCGCTTTTATCGCGCAGATCGAAGCCGGACCACGCCTGGCAACGGGCTGGGTCTCAGCCTCGTCTCTGCGGTTGCCGAGCTGCATGCGGCGCGCCTCCGCTTCGAGCGGTTGAGCCCGGGCTTCCGCGCGA
>NZ_BAAFHE010000067.1:0-609 GCF_054665075.1 Acidisoma sp. 7E03 | reverse complement strand
TCGCGCGGAAGCCCGGGCTCAACCGCTCGAAGCGGAGGCGCGCCGCATGCAGCTCGGCAACCGCAGAGACGAGGCTGAGACCCAGCCCGTTGCCCGGCGTGGTCCGGCTTCGATCTGCGCGATAAAAGCGATCGGCAAGATACGGCAGGTCGGCTGCCGTGACGCCGGGACCGTCATCCTCCACGGTCAGCTGGATATCCTGCCCGGCCGGCACGGCAAGTCTGATGCGCACGACGGTACCGCGGGGCGTATGGCGGAGTGCATTTTCCAACAGATTGGCGATTGCCTGCGTTAGCAGCTCCTTGTCGCCGCTTAGATGGATGGCAGGTTGGATCTGGGCCCGGATGTGATGGCCCGCATCCTCAAAATCTGGCCGATAGGCATCGACCACCGCGTCCAGCACCGCACTGAGATCGAGTGTGCGAAAGCTCGCGCGGGGCGATGCCCCCTCGACCTGCGCGATGCGTAGCAAGGCAGAAAAGGTCTCCATCAGCCCGTTCGCCTCGCGCAGCGCTGCCTCTACCGCCTCCATCTGTCCCTGATGAGTTACAGAGCCCTCTCGGATACTTTCAAGCTTCTGATAAAGACGGGAGAGCGGCGTGCGCAAAT
>NZ_BAAFHE010000066.1:0-645 GCF_054665075.1 Acidisoma sp. 7E03 | reverse complement strand
CCCACGAGCCTCGTCAACAACGGGCTGATCGCGGTGAGCGGCGGCATCGAGATGGACATCGAGCCAACCGGCAGCTTCACCAATGCCGGCACGCTGACGGTGGGTGACGGCAGCACGCTTGCGATCCAGGATCTGGCGAGCTTCGTCAACACCGGCTCCATCGTCGTGCAGGGCGGTGGCACGCTGTCGCTCGACACCTATGCCTCGGCGCTATCGACGGCGCAGAGTGCCGGCGGCTCGCTGGAAGTGGACGGGCTGCTGAACGCCAATGGCGGCACGCTCACTATCGGCGCCGACAGCGCTTTCGCGACGGTGCTGAACGCTGGGACGATTGCGGATGCGACGCTGGTGCTCTCCGGCGGCACGCTGTCTTCGGCGAATGGCCTCTACCAGGGTGACACCATCGTGGGCGCCCTGGAGATCGGTGGTTCGGATACGGTGGTGGTGCAGGGCAGTCTGACGACACTGGCGGCCGACGGCACGAGCCCCGGCACGATCACGGTGGATGGCGCGGCCGCCACGCTGCAATTCAACGACACCGAGACCTTCGACGCGGCGACGGTGGTGCTGGGCAGTGCGGCCGGCATCGACACGTTGGATACCGAAGGCACGCTGACGCTTGGCGCCAATGCGGTGGTGGAAGCT
>NZ_BAAFHE010000065.1:0-657 GCF_054665075.1 Acidisoma sp. 7E03 | reverse complement strand
CAGCTTATCGTCAGAGGCTTGGACGATGATATCAAGCGACGGCTGCAGCAGCGTGCCGAAGCTGGCAAACGCAGCCTTGAAGCGGAGGTGCGGGAGATCCTGCGCGCCGCCGCCTTCGCGCCGGTAGCGCCGAAATCCCCGCTTGGTAGCCGGATCGCCCGGCGCTTCGCCGGTCTTGGCCTCACCGAGGCCATTCCCGAGCTGCGTGGGGAAGCCGCACGCGCAGTCGACTTCGGAGAATGATTATCCTCGATACGAACGTCCTCTCGGCGCTGATGCTGGCCGAACCCGATCCAATCGTGGTGGATTGGTTGGATCGTCTCGACCCTACGTCAGTCTGGACAACGTCCGTGACGGTGTTCGAGGTCCGGTTCGGCCTCTCCCGACGTGATGCTGGTCGGAAGACCGACCGGCTAGAGAAAGCCTTCCAAGCTCTCATCAGCGATGACCTCGAAGGCCGCATCGCGATACTCGATCACGTTGCTGCCGAAGCGGCCGGCCTTCTGGCCGCACGTCGAGCGGCTGCCGGCAAGCCAGTGGATTTCCGGGACACGCTGATCGCGGGCATCGTCGTCGCCAATAAGGCGAAGATCGCCACGCGCAACGTGCGACATTTCGCGGATCTTGATGTCGGGATCATCGATCCGTGGCGGGACG
>NZ_BAAFHE010000064.1:0-659 GCF_054665075.1 Acidisoma sp. 7E03 | reverse complement strand
CGTCTATCTCGAGGAGAAGCGGGATGACTTTCCCCGCACCCACGACCTGTACAAAGCCATCAACTACATGCTGAAGCGGTGGCCTGCCTTCACGCTATTCCTCGACGACGGCCGGGTTTGTCTCTCCAACAATGCCGCCGAGCGAGCGCTCAGAGGCATTGCCCTTGGGCGCCGCTCATGGCTTTTCTGCGGGTCTGACCGAGGCGGACAACGGGCGGCCGCCGTCTATAGTTTGATCGTCACCTGCAAGATGAACGACGTCGATCCTTACGCCTGGCTGACTGATGTGCTCGGCCGCATTGCCGCCCACCCAGCCTCGCGTATCAATGATCTGCTTCCTTGGAACTGGAAAACCTCACCCAAAGACGCATCCGTCGCGGTCGCGGCCTGAACATGCAGCGCAACAAGGTTCACGCCGTCACCGTCATCGCTGCCGTCGCCCAGGAACTTGGCGTCGCCGAAGATCTCTTGCATGAGATTTCCATCGGCCTGGACACTGAAGATGGCGTCATCTAGGTCTACGGTATCGGCGAGGACGCCATCATGGCCTTCACTGAGGATGGCGTTGAAGAGCTCAAAAACCTCCTCGAAATGCGCCGTGAAAACCCCGGCCTATTCGAGTAGCCATCTTCGCCTGCGGCCCACGCCGAATGGCTACA
>NZ_BAAFHE010000063.1:0-765 GCF_054665075.1 Acidisoma sp. 7E03 | reverse complement strand
TGCCGTCAAGAGTGAGCTGATTGCTGGCATTCCGATCCGTGCGTTCCGGGCAAAACTAGTCGCGTGTTTGCGCGTGCTTACTTGAGTGCCTTACCGAAGGCGAAATGCGAGCCGGGTTGCGCATTCCGTCTCAGCTTGTATTCGTGCCAGATCAACCACATGACGAGCAGATCGAAGACTGTCAGGATCCACATTGTGGGGCTCCCCGTCACGACGAGACTGTAGAGTTGGTATGTCATAAATAGCGCCAAAGCGATCAGAGATGCGGGATAGGCCCAGAGCATGCCTCGCAGAAGCGCTGCCACCAGTGCCACCTTGATCAAGCCGTGGCTCAACAGGTAGGCGGCATAGAAGGTCTTTGTGCCAGCGGAAAAGCCGGTCGCCCAGTGCATGAGATGACTTGCCACAAAGTCCCGCGGGTCCTCAGACAGCTCGTCTTGGGTGGCGAGGGCGACCAGGTGCGTAATGGAGCGCGTGCTAATCAAGGCCAGTAGCGTTCCGCCAATACATTCGACAAGGCCGTGCAGACCCTTGAAGAGGATGCCGATCTCGAAGATCTGGTGAATACGGCGTTCGTTCATGATCGTCCTTGGAGGCGCCCCGACGGTCTGGTCTTCCGCAGCGCAGCTTGCGGCCGCCTTACGGCTCAGCCTGCCGCCGAAAGAACAGGGTCGCGCGGAAGCCCGGGCTCAACCGCTCGAAGCGGAGGCGCGCCGCATGCAGCTCGGCAACCGCAGAGACGAGGCTGAGACCCAGCCCGTTGCC
>NZ_BAAFHE010000062.1:0-800 GCF_054665075.1 Acidisoma sp. 7E03 | reverse complement strand
GCTGGACGTGTCCGAAGCCATGATCCATGTCGCCATGGGCAGCCTGCTACTGCGCCGGATCGCCCATAACTGACATTTCTCAAACGGACTCTAAATATTTTGGCGCTCGCGCTACCGGCTGAGTCCGCAGGTCGAGATGCCGTAAGTACTCGCGATACTAGCCCCTCAACGCATTCTTGGATCGTGTCCCTGGGCGTGGTGTAGCTGGCGCGAATGATCACCGAATGCTTTCCGGTGGTTTGATTGATCAAAGTGCCGCTGCGGGCAAACTGATGATCGGATCATCACTCAGCGGCGCGATGGTCTCAAGGGTCATGTAGCGGCCGCGCTGGACGGCCCACTCGTCATTTTGTTCGAGCAGCAGCGCGCCGACGAGCCGAATGACGGCCCCGTCGTTCGGGAAAATGCCGACGACCTCGGTGCGGCGTTTGATCTCGCCGTTCAGGCGCTCGATCGGGTTGGTGCTGTGTAGCTTCGCCCGATGTTCCTTGGGGAAGGACATATAGGCCAGGACGTCATGCTCGGCCTCGTCCATGATGGCAGCGAGTTTTGGCACCCTTGGTCGGATTTGGTCGGCGACGCTCCGCCACTGCGCGCTGGCGGCTTCCGCCGTCTCCTGCGCGAAGGCGGTGGCGATGAAGGCCGAGACGACCCGTCGCCCGCTCTTGCCCGCATGGGCGAAGACATTCCTTTGAAAATGCACGCGGGGGCTGTTGAAAATGTGGCCCCGGAGCGGGCCGCGATAGCTCATCCGCCGACAAAGGTCAGGCAACGGATCACGCGTTGCCCTGGCGATCCAT
>NZ_BAAFHE010000061.1:0-832 GCF_054665075.1 Acidisoma sp. 7E03 | reverse complement strand
TAGGATCTGTTGACAAAAGAAGGTAGCCACATTTTTGCGGCCGCTATGTTGAGGAAGCTACGGAACGAAAGCGCGGTTTTGTCGTAGCGGGTGGCTATTCGCCGAAAATGCTTGAGCCGATTGAACATGCGCTCGACGCGGTTGCGGTCACGATAAGCCACAAAATCGCAGGGTATAGGCTGCTTCCGATTTGCCTTTGATGGGATCACCGGCAAAATACCTTTCAGCAGCAGGGATGAGCGAACGTCATCACTGTCGTATCCTTTGTCAGCGAGCACTGCTTGCGGCTTAGGCACGGGCAGTTCGAGGAGATCGTCGACAGCGCGGTAGTCGGAAGCCTCGCCGCCAGTCAGGACAAAGCCGAGAGGGCGTCCCTTACCGTCTGCGCGGGCGTGGATTTTGCTCGTAAAGCCGCCGCGGCTTCGACCAAAGCCCTCCTTATGAGTCCCCCTTTTGCGCCTGCTGCCTGAGAGTGGCCGCGGACGGTGGTGCTATCGATCATGTGCTGCCAATCATCGGTGAGCCCGAGATCGACAAGAGTTTCCAGCAAGGCATCCCAGACACCTTGCTCAGCCCATCGTCGGAAACGCACGTAAACGGAATTCCACTTGCCGTAGCGCTCGTGCATGTCACGCCAGGGACAACCGACACGCAAAACATACAGCATACCATTAAGGAAACGCCGATTGTCTTGCGCCGGGCGTGACCATCGGCCTCGCTCGGACGGTAACAACTCGCCTATGATCGCCCACTCTTGGTCCGTCAGATCGCCACGCACGCGCCAGCCTCCGCAAAGGCCAGCTTTGAATCACGAACGGCCCTCGCAGGAAAG
>NZ_BAAFHE010000060.1:0-844 GCF_054665075.1 Acidisoma sp. 7E03 | reverse complement strand
TAGGGCCGGGACCCATAAAAAGGATTCACAGAGCCGAGCTGGCGTGATTCAAGGTTTCCGGAAGGAGACCTCATTTGGACGACGGATATTTTTGGCTGACGAAAGAGCAATTCGCTCGGCTCAAACCACACCTCCCGCGGGATACGCGAGGCAAGCCCCGGGTCGATGATCGCCGCGTCATCAGTGGCATCGTGCATGTACTGATGTCGGGCTGCCGATGGAAAGATGCGCCGGGCGTCTATGGCCCGCGGAAGACGCTCTACAATCGCTTCCAGCGATGGGCAGCCAAAGGCGTCTGGACCAACCTCTTTCATGCTCTGGCAACTGCCGGGGGACCACCCGCCGAGGTGCTTATCGACTCTTCTGCAGTCAAGGCGCACCGATGTGCCTCTGGCGGAAAAGGGGGGAGCAAAGCCAGGCAATCGGGCGCTCACGCGGCGGACGCACCACCAAGATCCATGCGCTGACCGATCGCGATTGCCGCCCCATCGCCTTTCTGTTGACCGGCGGTCAGGTCGCCGATTGCGTCGCCGCCGATGCACTCCTCGATCAGCTCACCGCGGCTGAACTGGTGCATGGCGACAAGGGCTACGACACCAATGCCGTGCGAGAGAAGATAGAGGCAAAAGGTGCCGCTCCGAACATCCCGCCCAAGATCAATCGCCTCTGGAGAAACTGTTTCTCGCCATACCTTTACCGGAGCCGCAACGCCATCGAGCGCATGTTCAACCGGCTCAAGGATTTCCGACGGGTCGCCACACGCTACGACCGGCTCGCCACAAACTTCCACGCCGCTGTCTGCATCGCGGCGGTCGTCAGCTACTGGTTATGAGTCCCAACCCTA
>NZ_BAAFHE010000059.1:0-854 GCF_054665075.1 Acidisoma sp. 7E03 | reverse complement strand
GCTACTCTCGCTGGCCTGCACGTCGTCGCTTTCGCCTGTTTCATGATGAAGCAGGCCGCTCTCCTCATCCCAGGTGCATAACACCCTCTAGCCCAGTCTCTGAATTTAGTTCTTGAACTACAAATCTTGCTAATGCCGGGTCGTAGTACTGGTCGAACAAAAAAAGTGTGCTCTTGTTGGTCTGGACAATTGAGGCACTCAGGGCGCCTCCCGATCCGTGTGGGCTTGTCAATCTCTGGCCATCCCGTGCGTCACGATTGAGCAGGTAGGAAACGGGCCGATAAGCTAGGTCAGTGGGATTGAGTTTAGTCTTGCCAACTCGAGAGCTTAATTTATCGGATATTTCGAGTTGTAGAGTTGCGCTGAGCTCGGAAATGGATTTCCCAACGCTTAGCAAGCTCAACATTTCTTTACACAAAGCACCGCGAACGTATAGACTTAGTTTGATTACCTGCGCTTTTAACTCACCAACTTTTTTGAATTCGTCACTGGATCTAGCATGCCAGCTGTTGTCGGAGTGATTGTAGGGCAGCAAACGGCCATAAAGTATTCGATTTTGAACGACATCACCAAATCGAAGTTGTAAGACCCAAAGCTGAAGAGCGCACGAACGGTCATTCGGAGAAAATAGTCTCCCTAGCCTGCTGTCGTCTACGAGATCAGACAGTGTTAGAGGCGGCAACTTCTGTGAATCTTCGCTTTCCATCTCTAGGTCCTGATCAGCGACGGGATTCTTGATGTTTTCAAGATGACGTTAATCTAGGATCTGTTGACAAAAGAAGGTAGCCACATTTTTGCGGCCGCTATGTTGAGGAAGCTACGGAACGAAAGCGCGGTTTTGTCGTAGCGGGTGG
>NZ_BAAFHE010000058.1:0-868 GCF_054665075.1 Acidisoma sp. 7E03 | reverse complement strand
CTAGAGGGTGTTATGTACTTTCCCACTGGTTTGATTCATACCTGCGGGCATGGAGAGCGTTCGCAAGCCGTATCCCTCTGACGTGTCAGACGACGAGTGGTCGTTGGTGGTTTCCTATCTGACGCTGGTTCGTGAAGACGCGCCGCAACGACAGCACTCGCTTCGGGAGTTGTTCAACGCGCTGCGCTACGTGGTCCGCTACGGAATCGCCTGGCGCGCCATGCCAAACGACCTTCCGCCCTGGTTCGCCGTCTACCAGCAGACGCAGCGCTGGCTGCAGGCGGGCTGCTTCGAGGCGTTAGTGCATGACCTTCGTGCAGTGCTGCGGATGAAAGATGGGCGGCCGCCTGAGCCCACGGCCGCCATCATCGACAGCCGCACTCTGCGTTCGACGCCGGAGAGCGGCACCCGCGCAGGCTATGACGGCGCCAAGCGCAAACGCGGGTCCAAGCTGCATATGGCAGTCGACACGCTCGGCCACCTGCTCGCTCTGCACGTGACACCTGCCGACCATGATGATCGTGCCGAGGTTGGCCGCTTGGCGGAGGCGATCCAGGCCGCGACCGACCAGAGCGTCGAACTCGCCTATGTGGATCAGGGCTACACGGGCGAACGCCCGGCCACCGCAGCCGCGCAGCATGGGATCGCGCTCGAGGTGGTCAAACTGCCCGAAGCCAAGCGCGGCTTCGTACTGCTGCCACGCCGGTGGGTGGTTGAACGCTCATTCGCTTGGGCCACCAGGTGCCGACGTCTCGTCAAAGACTATGAGCGCTATGCTGCTACTCTCGCTGGCCTGCACGTCGTCGCTTTCGCCTGTTTCATGATGAAGCAGGCCGCTCTCCTCATCCCAGGTGCATAACACCCTCTA
>NZ_BAAFHE010000057.1:0-882 GCF_054665075.1 Acidisoma sp. 7E03 | reverse complement strand
GTATCCATCCGCCGGTGGCCGCCTGGCGTTGATATTACCGAGCGCGCTTAAGGTCGTCCTTATGAGTGCGCATAAGGATGGTGGATGAGCCAGGTGACGGTTTTCAGCGGCCATGAGCGGCGGCGCCGGTGGAGTGACGAGGATCGATCTCGCATTTTAGCCGAGGCATTTTCGCCCGGTGCCTGTGTTGCGGCCGTTGCCCGTAGGAACGACATCTCGACGAGCCTGATCTATCAGTGGCGAGACAAGCTTCGCGGCCACACAGTGCCTCCGGCTTTTGTGGAAGCTGTCCTTGACGATGGCTCTGACCAGGATAGACGCGACGCTCGTCCCGCGATGGGGATCGAGTTGTCCGGCGGGATCAAAGTGGTGATATCGGCGTCGGCGCCTGCCAGTTTGGTTGCAGCCACGTTGAGGGCGCTACGATGATCCCCGTCCCGAGTGGGGTTCGGATCTGGATCGCGACCGGGCACGCGGATATGCGCAAAGGGATGGCGGGCCTTTCGCTGCTGGTGCAGGAGCATTTCAAACGGGACCCGCTTGCGGGCGATGTCTTCTTTTTCCGTGGCCGCAGCGGCTCGCTGATCAAGTGCTTGTGGCATGATGGTCTCGGCACATCGCTCTATGCAAAGCGCTTGGATCGTGGGCGCTTTATCTGGCCGGCATCAGCAGATGGGGTGATTCCGCTGACGGCATCGCAGGCCTCCTGTCTTCTTGAAGGCATCGATTGGCGCAACCCGCAGCAAAGCTGGCGGCCCAAATCTGCCGGTTAAAAACCTCGGACCCCCTTGGGTTCGGGGTACACAGGCACCCGGAAGTATGCTTCCATCGGGTCCATGAATGCTGAGCCCGAGGACGGTCCGGACGATGTCGCGGCGCTGA
>NZ_BAAFHE010000056.1:0-899 GCF_054665075.1 Acidisoma sp. 7E03 | reverse complement strand
AGAGTCCGTTTGAGAAATGTCAGTTATGGGCGATCCGGCGCAGTAGCAGGCTGCCCATGGCGACATGGATCATGGCTTCGGACACGTCCAGCCGGGTTTCATAATCGCGCACGAGCCTGCGCCATCGTGTCATCCAGCCAAATGTACGTTCGACCACCCAACGTCGTGGTAGCACTTTGAAGCCTGGATCTTTGTCAGATCGGCGCACGATCTCCAGCACGAAGTCTCGGAACCCGGCTTTGTCGAGTAGCCTGGTGCGGTCATAGGCACCATCGGCGAACAGGTGCTTGAGCCAGGGCCAGCGCTTGCGGACGGCATCGAGGATGGCCTGTGCCCCGGCACTGTCGGAGATGTCGGCCGTGGTTAGATTGACCATCAGAAGCCGCCCGTCGGTATCGACGGCGATGTGTCGCTTGCGACCGACAATCTTCTTGTTAGCGTCATAGCCTCGCACCTGCGCATGCGGCGCTTTCACCGTCTGGCTGTCGATCACGCCACCAGAGGGGCTAGCTTCACGCCCGGCACGCTCACGGTCGAGCATCAACGACACGTCGTGAATGGTCTGGAACAGCATGCGGCGCACGAACCGCCGGAACCACCAATAGACAGTTTGCCACGGGCCGAAATCCGTCGGCAGCATGCGCCAGCCACCGCCGCTGCGCGCCATGTAGCGGATCGCGTTCAGCATCTCGCGCAAGTCGACGCTGACTTTGCGCCCACGCTTCGGCGGTTTGGGCAGTAGCGGTCTAATGCGCGCCCATTCCTCGTCGGTCAGATCAGTCGGATACCGCTTGGTCTTGCGGGCGATGTCGGCCATCCGGCCTCGGCTCTCTTGGGTCCACATCCCAAGCTTGAATCAGACCGCGCCGAGCCGCCACAACCATTTTCAAACAGCCTCT
>NZ_BAAFHE010000055.1:0-929 GCF_054665075.1 Acidisoma sp. 7E03 | reverse complement strand
CCCGCACCTCCGCTTCAAGGCTGCGTTTGCCAGCTTCGGCACGCTGCTGCAGCCGTCGCTTGATATCATCGTCCAAGCCTCTGACGATAAGCTGAGCCATCCGCACCTCCTATATTGATATCATGATATCACTGCATCCAGTCGGGCGCAATCGTCAGCTGTGGCCGTCAGTGATCGCTTGCTGATCCGACGCAAAGAGGCGCGCTCGTTAGGCGGCCCTCCGCCCGGAAGGCGCCTCGGCGTCGCCAAGCTGCTCCAGGCGCTCCACCTCGGCATAGAGACGGCGCAGACGGGGCAGGTAGAGGTCCTGGCATTCCACCGACGCCGCGAGATAGCGGGTCCAGGTCAGACGATCCCAGGTCTGCCGGGCTCCAAGGCGGTCAACGTTGCCGAGCGACCGCGCTGCGGCCTTTTCTGATTCCGCTGCCCAGTCTGCCTCAAGCGCGGCGATTTCGGCCCGCATCTCGGCTGTGGTGGCTTGGATGCGGTGAGGCCCGATAGCGATCGGTGATTGACCGACAGAGAGGGCGTGCGGGGCGCAGGCGCGCGCCGCCCACTCGCCCCGATGGGGACGGATATGGGTCATGATCGACCTCCATGTCTGAGGGGTGGGGCCCGGCCCCTCGAGGCGGCCGGGCGTTCTGCTCAGTCGGCGGCGTCGGCGAATTCCGCGTAGCCGTCCTCTCCCTCTTCGGACGGGGCGTCGTCCCCGCCATCCAGGTTATCCTCAGCCCCGGAGGTCTTGCCCCCGGTTTCGATGGCGTCGATCTGCTCCTGGGTGAGCGCGAAGGTCGCGCCCGGATAGACCCAGGTCGCTTCCGCGAAGTGGCTGACCATGAACCGCACCGGGTTTCCCGGAGGCTCCAACTTCCAAGTAGAGTGGAGCTATGACGAGCAAGACGACGAACAAATTCAGCCCTGAGGTTCGG
>NZ_BAAFHE010000054.1:0-932 GCF_054665075.1 Acidisoma sp. 7E03 | reverse complement strand
AGAGGCCATTTCGAATCGATAGATCAACGGGCCAGCCGTCGCAGCAGGATGACGGTGGCAGCGGCGTAGAGAAAGGCTTCGACGCTCTCGATCGTAGCCTCGAAGTCTTTTGCAAAACGTCTGTTCCGGTTGATCCAGGCGAAGAACCGCTCGACGACCCATCGCCGGGCAATGACAGCAAAGCCGACCTGGCTATCGGCCTTGCGCACCACCTGGATGCGGATAGGACTGGCTTTGGCCACACGGGGACCAGCGTATCCGCCATCGGCATAGCCCAATGCCACGAAGGGCCAGCTCGGACGTGAGGCCCGCAGCAGCGGCCCTGCACCGTCACGGTCTTGGATATCGGCGGCATGGGCCTGTAGCTTGAGCGCCCGACCGTCCGTGTCGACCATGGCGTGGCGCTTGCGGCCCTTGACCTTCTTGCCCGCATCGTAGCCACGGATACCGCCGCTTTCGGTCGTCTTGACGCTCTGACTGTCGATCACGGCGGCCGTCGGGCTTGCCTCACGACCAGCCCGCTCGCGGTCGAGCATCACCAGGTGGTGGTTGATCCGCTCCCACGTGCCGTCATCGCGGAACCGGGCAAACCAACGATAGACGGTGGACCACGGTGGGAAATCCTTGGGCAGCAGCCCCCATGCGATGCCGCCGCGCAGGACGTAGAAGATGGCATTGACGATCTCCCGCATCGCCCACTTCCGCGGACAGCCGCACGACCTCGGCGGAGGTAGGAACGGGGAGAGGATCCGCCATTCGGCGTCCGTCAGGTCACTTCCATAACGTAGCCCCGCGCGGCTATGCTGCGCGCGGGTGGTCGGCGTCCACATGAGGTCTCCGGCAAGGCTTCGAACACCTGCCCAGAATCACATCTGGCACGGCCATCCAACCCCTCGCTGAACACGTTCCGCGTTGATTCCGAAATGGCCTCT
>NZ_BAAFHE010000053.1:0-1045 GCF_054665075.1 Acidisoma sp. 7E03 | reverse complement strand
CGCACGCCGTTCTTGATCATCCCCGTCTCGTCGAGTTCCGTGCCGATCATGGTGTAGCAGCCAGGCTTGCAGTCCACGACGAAATCGAGCGCCACGGATTCGTGGCGGTGCGGATATTGCGTCTTGCCGGCGGGCAGCAGGCCGAACATCGCCCATAGCGTATGGGTGACGGTACGGGTCTGCGGGAAGGCACGGTCGGCGAGCAGCACGCTGACGCGGTTGGCCTGGGAGTTCACCGGATCATTCGCGATCGTCTCCAGCTTCGTCTCGGCCTTGGAATATTCGAAGAGGGTGGGCTTGAAGCGCTCCACCGCCGGCGCCGCGCCGAGGTAGCGCAGCAGCGGCGCATCATGCACCCAGTAGAGCCCGGCCTCTTCCTCGGCATAATGCATGGCCTGGCCGTGCGCGGGCAGCACAAGATAGTCGCCCTTGCTCCAGTAGATGCTTTCGCCGCAGGCATCGGTGCGGCCGGAGCCCTTGTGCACGAAGAAGAGCTGGCTTGTGGCTTCCGCCGTCGTCATCACGCTGCCGCGGAGGATGCGGATAAAATTGGCGCAGAGTGCGGGGCTGGTGGCCGGGCCTTCGCAGCCGAGCGCGCCGCTGATGTCGAGCGGCTGGATGCGCGTCGGCCCTTCCTCGAAGAACTGGCCGGAGAAGGAATGATAGGGGACGCCGGGGATAAGCCCCTGGCGGATCGGGTTGGCGGCGGAGCTGTAGTCGTAATAGAGGGCGTCTTCCGTGAGCGCGTCGTCATTCGGCGTCATCTGCTCTGTCCTGTCGCAATCGTTTTTTCTTCGGCCCGCCGGGAGGGCATGCGCTGGCGAGCAGACCGTAACAGCATCAGGCGGGCAGGGCAGGGCCGAAAATGCCGCGGGAAGGGGTGTGCGCCCCCGCTTCAGAGGGCAAAGACGTCATCCGTTCCTACGCTGAAGATTTGCACTGGCGGGGTTGTGAACCGCACCGGGTTTCCCGGAGGCCATTTGGTTTAAGTTACGCGGCTAAGGACATGACCTCAAGGCTGGCATAGTAGCGTGCTTCGGCCTCG
>NZ_BAAFHE010000052.1:0-1232 GCF_054665075.1 Acidisoma sp. 7E03 | reverse complement strand
CTCGGCGGGCGGGATATTTCCGATGGGCTCCAGGATGCGGCGGTGATTGAACCAGTCCACCCATTCCAGGGTCGCGAATTCGACGGCATCGGCGTGACGCCATGGTCCTTTGCGATGGATCACCTCGGCCTTGAACAGGCCGTTAATGGTTTCGGCCAGGGCATTGTCATAGCTGTCGCCGACGCTGCCGACTGACGGTTCGATCCCGGCCTCTGCCAGGCGCTCAGTGTAGCGAATAGACACGTATTGAACGCCACGGTCGCTATGATGAATCAATTCATCTCGCCGAACCGGACGGCGATCGTGCAGCGCCTGCTCCAGAGCATCCAGCACGAACCCGGTCTGAGCCGACCGGGACACGCGCCAGCCGACGATGCGGCGGGCAAAGACATCGATGACAAAGGCAACATAGACAAAGCCTTGCCAGGTCGCGACATAGGTGAAGTCGGAAACCCAAAGGGCATTGGGCTTCGCTGCACGAAACTGCCGGTTCACCTTGTCTCGGGGGCAAAGGGCGGCCGGATTGCTGACCGTCGTCTTCACGGGCCTGCCGCGGACCACTCCCGCAAGCCCCATCTGCTTCATCAAGCGCGCCGTCGTGCAGCGGGCGACCTCGATGCCCTCCCGGCGCAATTGCCGCCAGACCTTGCGCACGCCATAGACCCGGAAATTCTCCTCCCAGACCCGGCGGATCTGCGCCCTCAGCACGGCATCATGCCGTGCGCGCAGTGGCAGGCGATCCGGATCGTGCCGCCGGGCTGTATAGCCATGATAGGTTGACGGGGCGATCGGCAGAACGCGGCAGATCGGCTCGACCCCATGGGCATCCCGATGATCGTCAATGAAGGCGATCATTTTTTGAACGGGCGGTCGAGCTCCGCCGCCGCAAAATAAGCCGACGCTTTGCGCAGGATCTCATTGGCCTGGCGCAGCTCCCGGTTCTCCCGCTCGAGAGCTTTCATCCGTTCCGCCACCTCGGAGGGGACGCCCGAGGTTCGACCAGCCTCAATATCCGCCTTCTTCACCCAGTCCATCAGCCTGTGGGTCGAGCAGCCGATCTTCTCCGCGATCGACGTCGCTGCCGCCCACCGGGACGGGTGTTCCGCCTCATGGTCCAACACCATCCGCACCGCCCGGGTCCGAACCTCAGGGCTGAATTTGTTCGTCGTCTTGCTCGTCATAGCTCCACTCTACTTGGAAGTTGGAGCCTCCGGGAAACCCGGTGCGGTTCA
>NZ_BAAFHE010000051.1:0-1431 GCF_054665075.1 Acidisoma sp. 7E03 | reverse complement strand
CGGGACGCGACGGGTCGGGGCTGGCGCGTCTTCCTCTGCGAGCAGCGGGACCTCGCCTCGGGCACCTCCTCCGCCTCCACCAAGCTCATCCATGGCGGGCTGCGCTATCTCGAATACTACGAGTTCCGCCTGGTGCGCGAAGCGCTGATGGAGCGCGAGGTGTTGTGGGGCATCGCCCCGCACATCGTCTGGCCGCTGCGCTTCCTCCTGCCCCACCACAAGGCGCTGCGCCCGCGCTGGCTGCTGCGCCTCGGCCTCTTCCTCTATGATCATCTCGGCGGCCGCCGCAAACTGCCCGCCACCCGCTCCGTCGACCTCGCGCGCGACGTGACGGGCGGACCGCTCAAGCCCGACTTCCGCCGCGGCTTCGAATATTCCGACTGCTGGGTCGAGGATTCGCGCCTCGTCGTGCTCAATGCGCGCGATGCCGCCGAGCGTGGCGCCACCATCCGCCCGCGCACCCGCTGCCTCGCCGCCGAGCGCGAGGGCGGCCTCTGGCGCGTCACCACGCGCGACACCGACACCGGCGAGACCACGACCATCCGCGCCCGCGCCCTCGTCAACGCCGCCGGCCCCTGGGTCGGCGAGGTCGGCGCCGCCGTCCTGCACGGCAATGCCCGCGCCCCGGTCCGCCTCGTCCAGGGCAGCCACATCGTCGTGCCCAAGCTCTACGACCATCCCGGCTGCTACATCTTCCAGAACGGCGACGGCCGCATCGTCTTCCTCATTCCCTACGAGCAGGACTTCACCCTGATCGGCACCACCGATCAGGACTTCCAGGGGGACCCCGCAACCGTGCGGGCAACGGAAGCCGAGATCGCCTATCTCTGCCGCGCCGCCTCCGACTATCTGAAGACGCCGCTCTCGCCCGAGGCCGTGGTCTGGACCTATGCCGGCGTCCGCCCGCTCTATGACGAGGCCGGCGAGACCAAGGCCCAGGCCGCGACGCGGGACTACGTGCTCAAGCTCGACACCACGGGCGGCGCGCCGCTGCTCTCGCTCTATGGCGGCAAGATCACGACCTATCGCAAGCTCGCCGAAGCGGCGCTCGCGCAACTCGCCCCGCATCTGCCGCAGGCGGCGGGGGAAGCCCCGGGCTGGACCGCGCGCGCGCCGCTGCCGGGCGGCGATTTTCCCATGCAGGGCTTCGCCGCGCTGCAGGCCGAGATGGCGGCGCGCTACCCCTTCCTGCCGGAAGCCCAGCTCCGCCGCCTGCTGCGCGCCTATGGCACGCGTGCCCGCCTGCTGCTCGGCGAGGCCCGCAGCGCGGCCGATCTCGGCGAAAATTTCGGCGCCGGCCTCACCATGGCCGAACTCCGCTACCTCGTCGCCGAAGAATGGGCCCGCTCCGCAGACGACGTCCTCTGGCGCCGCTCCAAGCTCGGCCTCCGCCTCACCCCAGACCAAACCGCCCGCGTCCAAAACGCGATG
>NZ_BAAFHE010000050.1:0-1431 GCF_054665075.1 Acidisoma sp. 7E03 | reverse complement strand
CGTGAAGGCAGGCCACCGCTTCAGCATGTAGTTGATGGCTTTGTACAGGTCGTGGGTGCGGGGAAAGTCATCCCGCTTCTCCTCGAGATAGACGCGGAGCGCCTCGACAAGCGGTAAGCTCTGCTCCTGCCGTAGGGCACGGCGCTTCTCTGGACTTTGGCCGTTGATCTCCCGCTCGATATCAAAAAGGGCATCGATCCGGCGAACCACCTCAAGCGCCATAGGCGAGACCACCACAGGCTTCTTGCTCTTCGTCTTGCGCCGCGCGGCCTCCTGGAGGTCCGCATTGATAAAGAACGGGCGCCGGGCGTGACTCCAACAGCCGGCCTGGCGGATCTGCCCGGGTTTGCGGTCTGGTGCATAGAGCTTGCCATACCCGGAGAATGCGTCAGCCTGGAAAATGCCTGACCACCGGGCGAGATGCTCCTGTGGATGGTCGCCGCTTCGATCCCTCGAATAGTAGAATATCGCCGCCGGCGGGCCGGCCCCGCCAAAAGGTTTGTCGTCGGCGACATACACCCAACATCGGGCGATGTCGGTCTTGCCAGCGGCGAGGACAGGGACAGTCGTATCATCGCCATGGAGCCGCTCAGCCAAGAAGACTTGGCGTTCCAGCGCGGTCAAAATAGGACGGAGAGCGACACAGGCAGCCCCCACGGCATCGGCCATGGTCGATAGCGGGATGGGCACGCCTTCCAAGGCATAGCGCTCACAGAGGCGGTTCAATGGCTGATGGGCGCCGAACTTCTCATACAGGATCATCGCCAGAAGGCTGGGGCCTGCCCACCCGCGGGGAATCGTGTGGAACGGTGCGGGCGTCTGGCTGACCTTCTCGCAATCGCGGCAGGTGAACTTCTCCCGCACAGTCTCGATGACCTTCCACTGCCGGGGGACGCACTCCAGGGTACGGGTTACGTCCTCGCCGAGCTTGCGGAGCCGGTTCCCACCGCAGCACGCGCATGCTGTCGGCGGATCAATCACCACGCGCTCCCTGGGCAGGTGGTTGGGAAAGGTGGCCCGCACTTCAGGGCGCTTACGCACGAATCCTGCCACGGTCGTGGTCTTGGCGATGGCGAGTTCCGCCGCGATCTCATCCTCGGTGGCGGTTGCCTCCAATTCTTCGAGCGCGAATTCCATCTGATCCTGAAGCTGGGCGCTCCGTTCCTTGCGGGGCCCGTAGAGCTGGCGCTCCAGCTTGGCGATCCTGAGCGCCTGATGCGCGATCAGGGCCTTATCGTCCGAGGCCATGGCCTTTGCCAGTGCCAGCTCCGCGGCGGTATCGAGATGCTTCTGTTCCGCCGCCGATGCCTGGGCGCGGGCTGCCGTCAGCGCCTGTCTCAGCGCCGCGACATCGTCCGGACCGTCCTCGGGCTCAGCATTCATGGACCCGATGGAAGCATACTTCCGGGTGCCTGTGTACCCCGAACCCAA
>NZ_BAAFHE010000049.1:0-1538 GCF_054665075.1 Acidisoma sp. 7E03 | reverse complement strand
GGGGCTGTTGAAAATGTGGCCCCGGAGCGGGCCGCGATAGCTCATCCGCCGACAAAGGTCAGGCAACGGATCACGCGTTGCCCTGGCGATCCATAGCTCCACGGCACGGTCCGACGGCATGTTTCGGCGCATCGAAGGGCGCAAAGCACACAGAGAATGAAGGCGGTGGCCAGCCGTTTGAGGTTTATCGCCGCCGCTGTCAGGAAGGCCTGGATCCGCATGTTCTGAAGGCCACGTCGGACCGCGCGGGCGAGGCCGTGCCACGCCTTCGCCTCGCCATGGTACCCCTCGGAACGCCAGCGGTGCCGCTGGTAGAGATAGCGATCCTCGTCAGACCATCGCTCGCGACGACGCCGAGCGCGTAGGAGGGCCGGATAGTTGTCGCCCAGGACAACCGCCTTGTTCACGCGCCCCTTTGAGAGACAGAGGTGCGCGAGATCGCATCCACGACAATCTCGAGCCCGGGACGTGAAGAAACGTCCATGTTTGATGGTCCGTCCGGCCTTCAGCTGCTTGCCACGTGGACACTTCAACACGTCATTCAGCGCGTCATAGCGGAACCGGCGCATTGGCACCGGACTGCGGATCGGTTCCGCTTTGGCCGGTATCACCGCGGTAATGTTGCGTTCTTCGAGCCCAGCATAGAGCTTAGCATAAGCATATCCAGCGTCGGCGGTGACTGTTTTGATGGCCTTACCGGTCAGCGCCTCCACCGCATCCAAGCGTGCAAGAAACGGCTCGCCTTCATTCACCTCACCGGTGGTCACCTCGACGTCAAGCACGACGCCGACGTGATCGTCGATGGTGCCGTGCTGCTTGTAGCTGGGTTCAAGACGACGGTTGCGCCCATTGGTCGCCATGCTGGCGTCGGGATCGGTTGGGCAGATTTTCTTGAACTTGCCGGTCTTCTTGGAGTCGCGGCTCTGTCGCAGCTTCTCCTCATCCAGCTCCGGATCGCCATTCGCTGTGACCACAGCAGCGACGTGGCGGACCACCAGGCTATCCCAGGAGACATCCGCCCGGATCAGCGACGCATCCACGTGGACAACTTCGCCCTTGGCGATGCCCGCCTTGATGCAGGCCCGCACCGTTCGCTCGAAGATCCGCTGGAACCGCTCAGCGCCCCACCGCTGGCGGATGCGCGTCAGAGAGGAATGGTCCGGAAGCCGGTCGCGCAGCCCGAAGCCCGCGAACCAGCGGATCGCCAGGTTCACCTGCGCCTCACGTATCAGGCGGCGATCATGGACGACGCCGAGAAGGAAGCCAGCGAGCATGAGGCGCAAAGCGGCCTCGGGATCGATGGCAGGTCGCCCCGTGCCGAGCGCGTAGACCTCCACCACTTCATCGCGAAGCCACGACAGCTCGAGTACGCGGTCAACCCGAGCCAGCACATGATCATCAGGGACAAGGTCACGGAGCGACCCGCAGAGGAAGAATTCCAGTTGCTCGCGAGACCGACGCTCCAGCATTCGAGACCCCGTCTAAGTCCAACCACAGACGAATTGAATCAAACAGTTCGATGTTTTTCAACAGCCCCA
>NZ_BAAFHE010000048.1:0-1704 GCF_054665075.1 Acidisoma sp. 7E03 | reverse complement strand
GTCGTCTGACACGTCAGAGGGATACGGCTTGCGAACGCTCTCCATGCCCGCAGGTATGAATCAAACCAGTGGGAAAGTACATAACACCCTCTAGGCAACTCCGCATCGGAAAAGTCGATGGTAAACATGAGTATCTCGTGCCGGTTTTGGAGCGAGAGCAACACGCCTTTGATACGTTCCTTATTCTTGAAGCCGTTGAACCAGACAGATTTCATAACGGAGACGTGTTCTTTGTTGAAGGTTTTCGGGGAACGGGCAAAACGTCGCTGCTAAGATGGCACGCCAATTCAAAAACAAAGCAGGGTGCCATTACGGACTTCATCCTATTTAAGACGGACCTTACTGAAGATCAGCGCATGCACCTGTCGAGTGAGGTCGGCATATCTTGGACAGATGTAGATCCAAATAAAATGGAAGTTTCTCAGGATTTCAAGTCTGCCTGGGGGTGGTTCGTAGTCCATAAAATCGGTGAGAATCTTCAGGCGCACCCAAGTCTAGTCTCAATTGATGACGAAACTACTAGCCGAAAGATTATACGCCTCCTTGGGCTGAACGATGATAGCGTTTTTCGAAAGATCCTAGGATTTATGCCTCGCCTCGAAGGCGCGCATGTCAAGATCAAAGCTGATGTGGCATTTTTCGAAGCTGAGTTAGGAGGTGACTTCTCTCGGGCGGGAGATCAGGGCAAGGTCTCGCTAGACGCTTTAGTTAAGCGTGTAATGAGAGTTCTATCCGGCCTTAATATGGTTCAGCCGCTATTTATTTATTTCGATGAGTTGGAAGCGTTTTATCATTCGCCCGAACAACATAAGCGTGATCAACGTTTAGTTCGAGATTTATTGTTTACCATTGCTTCTATGAATGACCGGTTCCGCCAAGCCAATATACCTATCCACATTATCGGAGCGGTCAGGTCTGAGGTGATAGATTCTATGGGATCCTTAGGGCAGGAAATTGACCGCCTTGTTCACGACCGAGGATTTCTTATTTCATGGCATCATTCGAACCGTTCTGTTTCACACCCTTTGATGGAAATCGTGAGAAGAAAGCTGGCTTTTTCAGAGACTGTTGCTGGCTTGACGCAAAATGATGATATACTGGCGCGTTATTTTCCTAATAGTATTGATGGCAAGTCAATTGAGTCATTTTTGCTGGATAAATCTTTCTACAAGCCAAGAGACATTGTTTGGCGCCTGTCGCTAGCTCAGAAGCTGTTTCCTGCGGAAACGCGCTTTACTCAGAGTGTACTTCATGACACTGAAATGGAATACTCTTCCAAGCTATGGGACGAGGTGCGTTATGAGTTAAGTGCAATATATTCCGATGACGATATTAATAACATCGAGGCGGTATTGGCGGGAAGTTCGTCAGCTTTCAGTATAGATGATATGGAGCGCCGTTTTGATGAGGGGAGTAAGTCATCTCGGCTCTTGACAGCGCTACTGACGCGCCGCTCCGTTCGGGAGATTCTCACGGACCTTTATCGAATTGGCGCAATTGGAAACGTCTTTAGGACCGGCGCAACAGGGAGCCAGATCAGACATAGGTGGATATTTCGTGGTGACCCTACTCTTCTGGTCGAGAAGAGGATGGAAATCCATTCGGCGCTCCTAGGGCCGGGACCCATAAAAAGGATTCACAGAGCCGAGCTGGCGTGATTCAAGGTTTCCGGAAGGAGACCTCATTTGGACGACGGATATTTTT
>NZ_BAAFHE010000047.1:0-1734 GCF_054665075.1 Acidisoma sp. 7E03 | reverse complement strand
TGGGTTCTTCCGCATAAAGCGTGCAGGCAGAGGTTGTACTGAGCTGTTCAATTTGGCACAGCATAGGGATTCGCACTGTTTTTGGATCTCGAAGCTGTGTCTCTATCTTCCCCTCTCCAAATCCCTCAAGGCTTAGCGCTGTGCCGAGTGACGGCCTGTCCGGACGGCATCGTGATTGAGGTTAAACCCCGCGCAGGATCCGCGCTTTGCCCGGACTGCGGCAATCCGTCGCACCACGTTCATAGCCATTATCGGCGCCGTCTCTCTGATCTGCCTTGGCAGGGCCGTCCGGCCGTCTTGGTTGTTTCGGTACGACGCTTTCGATGTTCGCACCGCGCGTGCGCGCGTCAAACATTTGCGGAGCCTCTCGAAGGGGCGGCGACCCGACGGGGCAGGCATACAAGCCGGCTTATCGACCTTCAGCGATATATCGCTTTTGCTCTCGGCGGCTCCGCAGGTGCGCGGATGGCAGAACGCATTTGCTGCCCGGTCAGCGCGGACACACTGGGCCGAAGAATTCTCAGCCTTGGCGCAACCACATGCGAACATCGCCCCCCACGCGTGCTGGGGGTCGATGACTGGGCTTGGCGCCGTGGACGCCGTTACGGCACCATCCTCGTCGATCTCGAGTTAAACAAAGTGGTCGATCTCCTGCCTGATCGGCAATCAGAGACACTGGCATGCTGGCTTCGCGCCAATCCGGGGGTCGAGATCGTTGCCCGGGATCGGGCTGGTGCTTATGCCGATGGTATACGCCACGGCGCCCCAAGCGCACTCCAGGTGTCAGATCGATGGCATATTCTGCGCAATCTTTCAGATGCATTTCTCGCCCTGATTGATCGCCATAGTGCCGCTGCTAAGCGAATTGCGGCGGAACTTTACACGCGTCCTCGACCTGATGACATCTTGCGGCCTGGTACCAGGCGAGTGGGTCGACCGCGAACCCTCTCTCAGCCGGCACCACAAGCCGCCACGATCCGCAGGGACGAGATCTTTGAGGAGGTTAAAGCCCTCAAGGCTCACAGCGTTTCACATCAGGAGATCGGCCATCGCCTTGGAATGGGGCGAAAGACGGTTCGGCGTTGGCTGCAGAGAGGACATGCCCCGAACTGGACGCACGCGCAGAGATCCAGCATCGTCGATAGCTACGCTGAATATCTTGAAAGACGAACGGCCGAGGGATGCCGCAATGTCTCTCAGCTTTGGCGTGAGTTGGTGGCCCTTGGCTTTGATGGAAAGCGCAGCGTTGTCTATCAATGGTTCGAAAAGCCTCGTGCCATGGCACAAGAATATGCCGATGCATCTCGGGCATCTATGCCGCTGGGACGCAAGCTGGCGCGCCTGCTTCTGACGTCTCCCACGCGTCAATCCATCACGGAGCGTGAGTTCGTCGCCCGGCTCCTCACTGCGGAACCCTCTCTTGCGGCGGCTTCTCAGTGGGTCAAGTCTATGGACCTGCTTCTGCGCAAAAAGTCCAAGGCAAGCATCGACGGTCTGCTCGATATTGGCGTGGGAACATCGCTTACAAAATTCGCCACAAGCCTCCGGCGCGATCTCAGCGCAATCAAGAACGCGCTCGCGACACCTTGGACCACCTGCCCGGTTGAGGGGCAGATCAGCAGGCTTAAGATGATTAAGCGCACCATGTATGGACGAGCTGGATTCCAACTCCTCCGCGCCCGGATCCTTCACTCGCACTAGCCAGTCGATTTGCACGCTTTATGCGGAAGAGCC
>NZ_BAAFHE010000046.1:0-1799 GCF_054665075.1 Acidisoma sp. 7E03 | reverse complement strand
CACCATGTATGGACGAGCTGGATTCCAACTCCTCCGCGCCCGGATCCTTCACTCGCACTAGCCAGTCGATTTGCACGCTTTATGCGGAAGAGCCGAGATTTGACCCATGTTTCAACGTGCTTCTGTCGTGTTTTGGCGGAGGCGCATGGAGTGTTGGACATGGCATTTCTGAGCATCATCCGCCGCTGGCATCTGCGGGAGCATGTGCCGATCCGTGAGATTTCGCGCCGAACGGGCGTATCGCGGAATACGGTACGCAAATATCTTCGGGCCGGGACAGTGGAGCCGAAGTTCAAGCTTCCTGATCGGCCGAGCAAGCTGGATGCGTTCTCGGAGCAGTTGACGGCCTGGCTCAAGCGAGAGGCCGGGCGATCGCGGAAGCGGAAAGGTACGCTTCGCCAGCTTTACCTTGATCTTGTCGCCCTGGGGTATGACGGGTCCTATAACCGGGTGGCGGCTTTTGCCCGGGTCTGGCGTGAGGAATGCCAGCGCCTACAGCAGACGAGCGGACGGGGTATCTTTGTGCCGCTGGCGTTCGCGCCAGGCGAAGCCTTCCAGTTCGACTGGAGCGAGGATCATGCCGTGATCGGCGGTGCGCGCGTCAAGCTGCAGGTCGCACACACCAAGCTTAGCTACAGCCGAGCCTTCATTATCCGTGCCCATCAGCTCCAGACCCATGAGATGCTGTTCGATGCGCATAATCATGCGTTCCGGGTTTTGGGGGGCGTGCCGCGGCTCGGGATCTACGACAACATGCGCACGGCCGTGGACAAGGTCGGCCGCGGCAAGGCGCGCATCATCAACATGCGCTTCCAGGCGATGACCAGCCATTATCTCTTCGAGCCGGAGTTCTGTAATCCGGCCGCGGGCTGGGAGAAGGGCCAGGTCGAGAAGAACGTTCAGGATGCTCGCCACCGCCTCTGGCAGACGGCGCCACCCATGGAGAGCCTGGACGCATTGAACGTCTGGCTCGAGGACCGCTGCCGGGCCCTGTGGGGCCAGCAGGAGAAAGCGCAGGGTCGTGCCGGGCAGATCGCGGCGCGTCTCATCCACTCCGACCTCGTGGTCCTCGATGAGCTCGGCTACCTGCCGTTCAGCGCCTCAGGAGGCGCTTTGCTGTTCCATCTGCTCGGCAAGCTTTACGAGCGCACCAGTGTTGTCATCACCACCAACCTCAGCTTCAGCGAGTGGTCCAGCGTCTTTGGCGACGCCAAGATGACCACGGCCCTGCTGGATCGTCTTACGCACCACTGCCACATCCTGGAGACCGGCAACGACAGCTTCCGCTTCAGGAATAGCTCCGCGCAGAAAACCCAAAAGCGAAAGGAGAAGACCCTTCCCTTGACGACATCCTGACCCAAAAACATAAATCACCTGGGTCAATTCTCGATGGAACGCCCGGGTCAGATCCCAACGGAAATCAATAGGCCGAGGTTTCGCACCAACCGACACGACGACGAGAACGACAGATGCAGCGGTTCAAATCGGAAAGTCCGGCACAGCGCTTCCTATCCGCTCATAGCCGCATTCATTCTCACTTTCAGCTTCGCCGTCCGCATGATCTTGCAACTGTCGCCGCCCCCGATTTGCTTCCAACGCACCAACCTGACAAAGCCGACGGGAGTTGGGGCTACTCGAGCAGTCGCATCTCCACCGTTCTCACAGCCTGGGTGGGCGAAGATACTAGGATCTGTTGACAAAAGGACTTTCCTGCGAGGGCCGTTCGTGATTCAAAGCTGGCCTTTGCGGAGGCTGGCGCGTGCGTGGCGATCTGACGGACCAAGAGTGGGCGATCATAG
>NZ_BAAFHE010000045.1:0-1910 GCF_054665075.1 Acidisoma sp. 7E03 | reverse complement strand
CACCATGTATGGACGAGCTGGATTCCAACTCCTCCGCGCCCGGATCCTTCACTCGCACTAGCCAGTCGATTTGCACGCTTTATGCGGAAGAGCCCAATACTCGATGGAACGCCCGGGTCAGATCCCAACGGAAATCAACACTCTATCGGCCAACCTTTCGGGATCACCCATCGCCCAGTGCCGCGGCTCGTGATGAGCAGGATCTCAATGCCGTGCGGGGTGGGCCGCCACGGAAGTGCGCCGTATTGGACGTCGGTCTCGCGGTTGGATGTAGCCATAGCACAATCTGGTTCATCGAAGGTCTAGATGTCCAGAGCTTTGCCGAGGGGCACGGCTGCGCCAGGAACGTCCGCACAAATCCGGTCCTGCGACACGGCTGAGCTCAGCAGGCAACCCTCTCGCCAACTGGGTCGGATCATAAAGCGCTTCAGCTCAGTCGCTCCGACGCTGCGGCAGAAAGCGGAATCAGCCGGGCCCGTCGCTGGCAGCGGCCAGCAGCGGAACGATGACGTCGCTGATGGGGGTTAGAACCCCGTGGCGACGGCCGTATCGGGCAATGACTCCGTTGCGGATGTTCCATTCGAGTGGCCGCCCGGCGATGCGGTCGGCGAGGATCGAGGTTCCCATGTCGGTGGGATTACCCTGGAAAACTGCCAGGATTTGCTCTGGCACGTCGTCTCCTAGGGCTGCGCCTGCCGCCCTCGCGACGGATAGGCACTCGTGAAGGTATTCCAGGCATAGGCCGGCAATGTCGTCACGATGAAACATCCCGCTGCGGCGCCCGCTCAGCACCATCAGGCCGGCTGCTGCATTCTGCAGAAGCTTGCGCCAGGCGAGAGATTTGAAGTCCGCGACCCGCTCTACCTCACAGCGTGTCCCGCGGAGGGCGTCGCCCACAAGCACCGCGCCGGGTTCCTCCGGCAGAGTTAGCCGAGCCTTGCCGCGCAGCGACACGGAGCCGTCCGGCTGTGTCTCCGCCGGGAACCAGACAACGGCGGGAATGACGGCGCAGCCGGGGACGTGAGGTGAGACCAAGGCGATCTGCTCGATACCATTTTGCAGAACGCAGACGACCGTCCCGGTATGGCAAAGCGTGGCGAGCCATGGGGCTGCCGCATCGAGTTGAGTGGCCTTGACCGCCAGAAAGACCAGATCAACAGGGGAGGCGTGGACAGGATCTGTCAACACCGGTCCGGGTATTCGGATCGACATGCCGTCGACCTTCAGTTTCAACGGGGCGCGGGCTGTGCGGCCACACAGTGTGGGCGTGCGCCCGGCCTCCTGAAGTGCGCCTGCGATCGTCGTGCCGATCGCGCCAGGGCCAAGGATAGCGATTGTTTTATCCATAGCGGGGTTTCGCCCTTCGGTTCGTGTGTATCAGGTCCTGCTCCTGTCTGATCTTGCCGGTGTCGCGGTTACTGCGCGGCCGGCCTCGCAGCAAGATGCGGCCGTAGTGCAAGTACCAGTGGCACGACCAGCAGCGCGGTGGCGGCCGATGCCAATATGCCGATCGTTTGGCTGCTGTGATCGGCGATGGCCCCGTAGAGAACGGGTGCAACCCCGCCGGATCCGATGACGCTGGTGTAGAAGATCGCGAAGGCGCGCCCTGTGTCCGCATTGGAAAGCTGGGGCACGGTGGCATACAGCACCGAGGATGTACCGTTGAGGACGATGCCAAGCGGCGTGAGCAGCACAAGCGTCGGGATCAGCGGCGTGCATAGAGTCGCCCCGATCAGTAGCGCCGCCGCCGTTTCGGTCACCACGACACTGCCGACGACCCCCAGCCGCTCGGCGAGCAAACCACACGTCGCTTTGCCTAGAGGGTGTTATGCACCTGGGATGAGGAGAGCGGCCTGCTTCATCATGAAACAGGCGAAAGCGACGACGTGCAGGCCAGCGAGAGTAGCAGC
>NZ_BAAFHE010000044.1:0-2068 GCF_054665075.1 Acidisoma sp. 7E03 | reverse complement strand
GCCTCTACCGCCTCCATCTGTCCCTGATGAGTTACAGAGCCCTCTCGGATACTTTCAAGCTTCTGATAAAGACGGGAGAGCGGCGTGCGCAAATCATGCGCGATGTCCGAGCTCACTTGCCGCAGGGTCTCCATCAACCCACTGATGCGGTCGAGCATGTGGTTGAGCGTGGCCGAGAGGCGGTCGAAATCGTCATCACCGTGCATCGGGATGCGACGTCCGAGATCGCCAGCGATGATGGCTTCAGCCGTGCGAGCGATCGTATCCACCCGTGCCAGAAAGGCGCGGCTGAGCAGCACGCCACCGCCGATACCGAGGACGACGGCCAGTCCCACGACCCAGGCGAAGGCAGAAGCGATGGCCTCCTCGACCTCGCCGATGCGCGCCAGATCGTCCCCTACCGCGAGGCGGAGGCCGCCGCCGAGATCGACGACGAGTGTGCGCAGCCGCTCCGGCCGCTCAAGATCGAGACCTGCCTCCTGCGTCTGCAGTACCGTCCAGCCGGGGCTGAGCCGTCCGGTCATCTCGATCTCGCCGGCGAGATGCTGACCAGCGGGTCCTTGCAGGAGGTAATCGGGCGCATCCGGCTCGCGCTGGCGCGCAGCGATCAACGCCTCCAGATGCGCGAGGCCGCCTCGTTGGTATTCCGCCTGGAGAAAAGCCGCATCGGATTGCACGCTCGCGGTGAGTTGCTGTTGCAGGCTGCCACGGGCCGTTAGAAACACGGCAACGCCGAGGATCGCCGACGAGAAAACGAAGAGCAGCACGTAAAGCGCCGCAAACCGAAAGCTCGCCGTGCGGAAAAGCCTAGGAAGTGGCGGCACGGAGAATGTAACCCGATCCACGGAGCGTATGGATCAACTCGGGGTAGCGTCCACCATGCGAGATCTTGGTGCGTAGGCGGCTCATATGGCTTTCAACGATGTTGGTCTTGGGATCGAAGTGAAACTCCCACACACCCTCAAGTAACATGGTGCGGGTCACCAAGCGGTCTGCATGGCGCATCAGAAATTCGAGCAGCAAGAATTCACGAGGCTGCAAATCGACCCGCTCTCCGCCCCGGGTGACTGTACGCTTCAGCAAGTCAAGCTCGAGATCAGCGACTGTCAGTGTCGTCGGCGAGGATTGGAGCGGTGGGCGCCGCGCGAGTGCCTGCAGGCGGGCGAGCAGTTCGGCGAAAGCAAAGGGTTTGACGAGGTAGTCCTCCCCTCCGGCTTCCAGTCCCTCCACCCGATCCCCTACACCGCGAAGCGCGGTGAGGAAGAGCACCGGCGTTTGCAGGCCGGCGCTGCGGATGGCGCGGACGAAGCTGAGACCATCCAGGCCCGGGAGCATGCGATCGACGATCATGACATCGTAGCACCCGGCACCCGCGAGGAAGATGCCCTCTCGCCCGTCCGGCGCGTGCTCGGCCGGATGGCCGTGTTCCCTGAGGCCTCGCAAGATATACTCAGCCGTCTCTTGATCATCCTCGACGAGTAGGACGCGCATCGATCCCTTCCTTCAGGCGCCGGCATCCTCTGTCGCGAACGTGGTTTCGCGTGCCAAGCGCTGCCGGTACTCGCCCATGAGAAACCAGACGAGACCAAGGATGACAACAAGGAAGACGGCACTCGTGATCGTGGTGCCAAGGCCGAAGCCGCCATCCCGCACCGGCTGGGACAAGAGATCGCCACAGGAGGCACCCAGGGGGCGGGTCAGGATGTAAGCGAGCCAGAAGCAAAGGATGGCATTGCCGCGCCACAGGAGGTGGTAGGCGGTGACGGCCGCGATGAGGATCGCGAAGATGAGGAGTGAGGGGAAATAACCGAGCGCCAGCCGCTCTGCCATGAGGTCACCCGCCGCCGTGCCGAGCGCGAAGGTGAACAGGATTGCCGCCCAGTAGAAGAGTTCGCGCTTGCGCGTATAGATCGTATGGATTGAAAGCGTCTTCTCCGATGCGTACCAGATCGCGAAGGTCATGCACAAAATCGCTGCGAAAACCGGGGTCGAGATCAGCAAGCTCACGCCCAGGTTGTCGCTGAGATTGTCGGTAATCAGGGTGCCGACGACACTGACCATGACGACG
>NZ_BAAFHE010000043.1:0-2255 GCF_054665075.1 Acidisoma sp. 7E03 | reverse complement strand
TGCGAAAACCGGGGTCGAGATCAGCAAGCTCACGCCCAGGTTGTCGCTGAGATTGTCGGTAATCAGGGTGCCGACGACACTGACCATGACGACGGTCAGCCAGTAGAGCCACGGAATGTAACGCGGCACCCGCACCTGCTGCACAATGATGCCGGCAAGCAAGAGAGACATGACAACGGACGTGCCCGAGAGACCAAGGCCTAACCGGATGTTGATGAAGTCGGCGGCCGTCTCGCCCACCGTTGTCGCCATAATCTTTATGATCCAGAAGATCAAGGTCACTTCCGGTACCTTGTTCAATAAACCACGGTGTGGAGAGTTTGCGGATAGTGTCTGGCTCTGCATGGGGTGCTCCTTCGGCTGCGATCGTCGCTCTCTTGCCACGAGGAACCTTGGGAGAGTTTGCGTCCGACATTGGGATTTCCCAATGTAAGGCTCTGTCCGGTGACAATCTGGGGTGACCGGCCCTAAAGGACCTCGGCCGGCGGCTGTGCGCCGTCTGGCGTGGCCCATCCGGCTGGAGAGACAGGCGCCCGATGACTCGATCCAATACCAACCCCGCGACTTTTTTCAGCGCTTTCGTGCAGTCCAAGGTTCCTGAGATTACGCTCACCTTTTGGGTCATCAAGATTCTCACGACGGCGATGGGCGAGGCGACCTCCGATTATCTCGTCTTCCATCGGAACCCGGCCCTCGCCGTGCTGCTCTGTACGGGCGGCTTCCTCCTCGCGCTGGTGCTACAGTTCCTGCAAGCGCGCTATATCGCCTGGATCTACTGGCTGCTCGTTGCCATGGTCGCGATTGTCGGCACCATGGCGGCCGATATCCTGCATGTCGTGATCGGGGTGCCCTACCTTCTGTCCACGATCGGCTTTGCGCTTGTGCTGGGGGCGGTCTTTATGCTTTGGCGGCGGAGCGAGGGAACGCTTTCGATCCATCACGTCACGACGCGGCGTCGCGAAGCCTTCTACTGGCTGACGGTTTGCGCCACCTTCGCTCTGGGCACCGCTGCGGGAGACATGACGGCGGCGACCCTCGGTCTAGGCTTCCTGCTCTCCGGCTTCCTCTTTCTCGCGCTGTTCCTGGCGCCTGCCATTGGCTTCCGCGTCTTCCGCCTAAATGGCATCTTCGCCTTCTGGTTCTCTTACATCATGACCAGACCGCTCGGTGCCTCCTTTGCGGATTGGGCTGGCAAGCCCGGGCAGATGGGAGGCGAGGGCCTCGGAACCGGATGCGTGTCGATCACGCTTACCCTCGCGCTGCTCGTGCTGGTGTGCGTCCTCAGCCTGCCCCGCCGAAACGAGGCAATTCGTGAAACGCGAAACGTGATAGGTCCGACGGAAACCTCATGATCTGTCTCCGCCATTCTGCGACGACGCGTGCATCCAAGCGAGTCGAGCGGTGCTCGTGTCTCTCTGATTTATGTTGCCCCAGAGCGAGGTCGAACCGTTTATGTGCCCTCCTGGATCGTCCAGATTGTCAGCGGGACTTGATCAAAGATCGCCGCTACAAATGCAGCCGCCACCACGCCTTAGGGTGTTCAGCAAGACGTGATGCATTCTCGTCGGATAAGCACGATACACTTTGTTTCAATTCATGTGCTTCTGTTTGCGATCGACACCTGTAGCAATTCGGCCCGCCTTAGCGGCACAACAGAAACTAATCGGAGGATGCTATGAGATTTCTGTCAGTGGCAATCTGCACTGCGATGATTGGAATGCCGGTTCTCGCTTCGGCGCAAAGCGCCACAGGACCCATCACAAAGCAGCAGGCACGATATGATGCGATGGCTGCAGGCTACGCGAATGTGTCCCATCTGAAATCTGATGGCAAAGGAGATTGGATGGGCTCTGGGACAAATAAGGGGGACTTCATGGTGACCCCTACCGGCAAAGTCGTCCCCCGCTAAGCTCTTATTTAGCGCGCCAAGATGAGGTGGCTACCGCCCTTAACTTGGCGCGCACACGTTGTGGGTGACTACGCTAGCTGTCAACCAAGCTGAAGATGGTGACCTCCGGGTCTTCGTGTCGCCTGAGTTGGAACAGGGTCACGGCAAAGAGTTCAATGTCCGCTTTCCAGATCTCAAGATCTGCAACTGGACGACAATCTTGGGTCGGTAGGAGACATCCTCGTGTGACTCCACGAAAGCTTCAAACTGGGTCGTCCCGCCACGGATCGATGATCCCGACATCAAGATCCGCGAAATGTCGCACGTTGCGCGTGGCGATCTTCGCCTTATTGGCGACGACGATGCC
>NZ_BAAFHE010000042.1:0-2685 GCF_054665075.1 Acidisoma sp. 7E03 | reverse complement strand
CCCGCACCTCCGCTTCAAGGCTGCGTTTGCCAGCTTCGGCACGCTGCTGCAGCCGTCGCTTGATATCATCGTCCAAGCCTCTGACGATAAGCTGGGCCATCCGCACCCCCTGTGTTGATATCATGATATCACTGCATACAGCCGGGCGCAATCGTCAGCTGTCGCCGTCAGTGATCGCTTGCTGATCCGACGCAAAAAGGCGCGCTCGTTATGCGGCCCTTCGCGCGGAAGGCACCTCGGCGTCGCCAAGCTGCTCCAGGCGCTCCACCTCGGCATAGAGACGGCGCAGACGGGGCAGGTAGAGGTCCTGGCATTCCACCGACGCCGCGAAATAGCGGGTCCAGGTCGCACGGTCCCAGGTCTGGCGCGCTCCGAGGCGGTCAACGTTCCCGAGCGACCGCGCTGCGGCCTTTTCTGATTCCGCTGCCCAGTCTGCCTCAAGCGCGGCGATTTCGGCCCGCATCTCGGTTGTGGTGGCCTGGATGCGGCGAGGGCCGATAGCGATCGGTGATTGACCGATGGAGAGGGCGTGCGGGGCGCAGGCGCGCGCCGCCCGCTCGCCCCGATGGGGACGGATATGGGTCATGATCGAGCTCCATGTCTGAGGGGTGGGGCCCGGCCGCTCGAGGCGGCCGGGCGTTCTGCTCAATCGGCGGCGTCGGCGAATTCCGCGTAGCCGTCGTCTCCCTCTTCGGACGAGGCTTCGTCCTCGCCATCCAGGTCATCCTCGGGTCCGGAGGTCTTGTCCCCGGTTTCGATGGCGTCGATCTGGTCCTGGGTGAGCGCGAAGGTCGCGCCCGGATAGACCCAGGTCGCGTCCGCGAAATGGCTGACCATGTTGGCACGGGTGTCCTTGACCCGCGCTTCGACCCGCAGCCCGTTGGCCGCGGCTTCGCGTTCCAGCGCCTGCCGAGAAAGGCAGGAGAGGAAGTCCTCCGTTGCCATGCTGGGCAGCCGGAGATCGGCGCCGATGGCAGCCGCGGCGATCAGCGCGCCCACCCCGCTGTTGGACATGCCCTCGCGGCAGGAGAGGGTTTGCGCCAGGATCTCGCGCGCCGCCTGCCGAATGGCATCGTGATCCTGGGTCAGCACGCCGCCCGCCGCGATGCGGCCCCAGGTCGCCTCGCGGTCGAAGCGGCCGAAGCTGAGGGGGCTCTGGATGGAGACGTTGCGGCCTCCGAGCGTCAGCACCAGCAGACCGATCAGCGTGATGTCGGAGGCCGGATCCTGAAGCAGAGATTCGTGCAGGGCGTCGGTGCGCAGGTCGCCGATGATGCCCTGACCCTTCTGGGTGACATCCGGGCGAGGCGCTTTGACCGGAATCTCCGGAGCCTCCGCGGTCCCGCCTTTCGCCTTGCTCGCCTTCGGTTCGGCGGGCATCCGGTAGACGATGGTCTCGACCTCAGCCGTGCGGGGATCGAGATAATGGCCGGTCATGTCCCCCTTCGCAGGCTTCCCCCAGACCCGCTGCGCCTTTTTCGGCAGGGTCGGGTGGCCATGGTCATCCTGCGGCAGAAGCACGCCGTTCTTGGGGAGGTGTCCCTCAAGCCACTCCTGTTGCGCACCAAAGAACCCGTCCACGTTCGTCGTGTAGCGGTTCTCGTCCCCGGCGGGCATGAAAAGGTCTTCCTCCCAGACCACGCCATATTTCGCAGCGAGCGCGTCATCGAACTTCGCCGCCGAGAACGGGATGCGCCGCTTGGAAAGCGCATTGGCGATCGCGAACCAATTGGCCGCCTCGCCCTTCTTGGGCTTGTGCTTTTTCCAGACCTGCGCCTGCTCCTCGAGCGTCGCGCAGCCGATGACGCGGAGGAGTTCGTCCTTGGCAATGCTGACGGCGAGCGCGTCGAGCATCGGAGGATGGATATGGGCGAGAAGCTTGATGCCACGAAGGCCCCGTACGCTGAAGGCCAAAGCGTCGGCGATCGCCTGTTCCTGCCAGCCCAGGGTCTCCAGCTTCTGCACGGCCCGCCAAACGTCGACCCGGTTCATGGGTGCCCGGACCATGTTCTCCGAAAGCGCTTCCATCGCCGTCGAGGTATCGGTGCTGTCGGTCACGATGACATTGATCATCGGGAGATCGGCTTCAATCGCCGCGGCCACGCGGCGGTGACCCGCGACGATGAGCAAGGCGCCATCCGCTTCGCGCACGAGCGGCGGCTGGACGATGCCGATGGCGCGAATGGACGCGACCAGCTGCTGGTCCTCGTGCGGAAACACGCCGAACTTGCGGGGATTGTCGGGATTGGCCTTGAGATCGCGAGGATTGACGCTGCGGAGTTCAGTCATTGTCGGCTCCTTCAGAGGGTTCCGTCTCGCGATTTTTCCTGCGAGACCCTTCCCCGCGGCCGCGGCGGGATGCCCGGGGCAAGGGCCTCAGCCGGCGAAGCCGGGCGCGCGGGCCCGTCCCGCGCGACCCTTGCGGCGGGCATCTCCGATGCGGCACCGGCTTCCTCGTCTCCCGGTCCGTTCATTTTCCCGAGGTCTTGTCACAAAACAGCGCCGCATTGAGAGGGCCCGAAGTTCCCAAACTCGTTACCTAACCGACTAGCATCTGGATCAGCCTATGCTAGGATCTGTTGACAAAAGGGCTTTCCTGCGAGGGCCGTTCGTGATTCAAAGCTGGCCTTTGCGGAGGCTGGCGCGTGCGTGGCGATCTGACGGACCAAGAGTGGGCGATCATAG
>NZ_BAAFHE010000041.1:0-2798 GCF_054665075.1 Acidisoma sp. 7E03 | reverse complement strand
TTGGGTTCGGGGTACACAGGCACCCGGAAGTATGCTTCCATCGGGTCCATGAATGCTGAGCCCGAGGACGGTCCGGACGATGTCGCGGCGCTGACACAGGCGCTGACGGCAGCCCGCGCCCAGGCATCGGCGGCGGAACAGAAGTAAGCGGTCGTTTTTATGCGCCTAGCGACACCTGCAGGGGAGATATGACAACGGAAGCTGTGCGACAGCGTTTGTAGGTAATTTTATGTTTAACGATAAAAGCCCGATGGTGGTGTTGCCCCGTGGCGAGGTTTGCTCCAATCGGCGGCGCCGGTGGAGCGAGGTCGATAAGGGGCGGATTGTCGCGGAGAGCTTTGAGCAAGGCCGGACGACGTCAGAAGTTGCCCGACGTCACGATGTGACCCCGCAGCAGCTTTTCGAATGGCGCCGGCAGGCGCGACGGGGTGAGCTTGCCGTGCCGGTGGCGGATGAGATGCCCTTCGCGGAGGTGGAGATTGGGCTTGAGGAGCAGGCCCCGGCCGCTCCGCAGGTCAGAGACGAGCTGGAACTGCTGATCGGGCGGGTGACGATCCGCGTCACGGACCGGACGGATCTGGGCCTTCTGACGAAAGTCGTGCAGGCGCTGCGGGGCATCGCGGCATGATCAGCTTCCCGACGGGCGCCAGGATCGTGGTGGCGGCCAAACCTGTGGATTTCCGCCGTGGCGGCGAGAGCCTGGCCGCACTGGCGAGGGAGGTGCTGAAGGAAGATCCCTTCGCGGGGGTGATCGTGATCTTCCGGTCCCGCCGGGCGGACAGGGTCAAGATCATCGCCTGGGATCAGACCGGACTGGTGATGGTGTGGAAGTCGCTGACGGGCACGGCCTTCCGGTGGCCACCCATCGTGGACGGCTGCATGCGCCTCTCGGCAGCCCAGGGCGCCGCCCTCTTCGAAGGCCTCGAGTGGAGACGGGTATACCCTCAGGACCCGGCCGCGGCACCGACCGCGGTACGATAAAACCCTTTGTCCAGCATGGGTTCTTCTTCGTCTGTCTGGCTGGGCATGGTACAAAATCGGCAGGATGAGCCACGCCGATCCAGCCCGTTCTGAGCCAGCCACCGCGCCTCCCGACGCAGAGACGGTTGACGGCCTGCGCGACAAAGTCCGACGGCTCGAAAACCTTGTCGCGAGCCTTGAGACGCTGATCGGCCAGTTGAAGAAGACCAATGACGAGTTGCGCGCGCTGAAATTTGGCAAACGGTCCGAGAAACTGCCTGCCGATCAGCTGGCTCTGGGGTTCGAGGATATCGACCTTACCCAGGCCGCGCTGGAAGCCCAGATCGAACGGCTGGAAGACGAGAAGCAGGCGCTGATTGGTGGCAAGCCCCGACGTCAGCGCGATCCTCATGACGCCCGGGCCGCACTGCCTGCCCATCTGCCGGTCGTGGAGGAGGTGCTGGAACCCGAGAGCCTGGAATGCCCCTGCTGCCACGGGGCGCTTCACCGGATCGGGGAGACGAGTGCCGATCGCCTGGACATCGTGCCGGTGCAATACCTGATCCGCCGCACCGTGCGGCCGAAATACGCATGCCGATCCTGTGACGGCCAGATCGTCCAGGCCCCGGCACCCGCTCATGTGGTGGAAGGCGGCCTGCCGAGTGAAGCTTTGGTGGCGCAGGTTCTGGTCGCCAAGCACGCGGATCATGTGCCGATCTACAGGCAGGTGCAGGCCATGGCGCGGCAGGGCATTCGCATCAACCGCAACGTGGTCACCGGCTGGGCCGGACGAGGTGCGGGGGAACTCGTGCCGATCTGGCGGCGGATGCGCGAGATCCTGCTTGGCGGTTCGCATCTCTTTATCGACGAGACCGAGGTGCGCGTCCTCGATCCTGGCCGCGGCCGCACCAAGGTCAGCTATTTCTGGGCTATCGCCCGGGATGGCAGGTCCTATGGCAGCCAGGACCCGCCGATGGTGGTCTTTGCCTACGGCCCGGGCCGCGCCGCTCTTCATGGCGGGCGCGCTTTGGAGGGTTTTGCCGGTGTCGCGCAATGCGACGGGTATTCCGTCTACAAGACGCTGGCCAAAGAGCGGCCCGAACTGAGGCTCGCTCATTGCTGGAGCCATGCTCGCCGCGAGTTCTTCAAACTCCTGAAGAGTGACGGTTCAACGCCACTCGCAGAAGAGGCCGTCCGGCGCATCCGGGCCTTCTACGCCGTTGAGGACGATATCCGTGGGCGTTCAGCGGCTGAGCGCCAGGCTGCACGTCAGGAGCGAACCGCGCCGCTCGTGGAAAGCTTCCGGCAATGGCTGCTCGATACAAAGGCCCGGATTATGAAGGGGGCCTATCTCGAAAAGGCCATCGACTATGCGATCGACCATTGGAAGGGTCTCACCCGCTTCCTTGATGACGGTCGCCTGGAGATCGACAGCAACACCGTCGAGCGCGCTCTGCGCCCCCTCTGTCTGACCCGAAAGAACAGCCTTTTTGCCGGCAACGATGGCGGTGCCCAGAACTGGGCTGTCACCGCGTCCATCGTCGAAACCTGCAAGCTATTGGGCGTGAACTCTCATGTCTACATCACCGACGTGCTGACCAAGATCGTCCAGGGCTGGCCAAATAGCCGCATCGACGAACTGATGCCCTGGGCCTGGCAGCCGCACGCCGTTGACGCCAAGGTCGCAGCATAGCCCGCCACCTCCGTCAATAAGTCACGCCCCAGGCGGAAAACGACCGCTTACCGTCTATCTCGAGGAGAAGCGGGATGACTTTCCCCGCACCCACGACCTGTACAAAGCCATCAACTACATGCTGAAGCGGTGGCCTGCCTTCACG
>NZ_BAAFHE010000040.1:0-3730 GCF_054665075.1 Acidisoma sp. 7E03 | reverse complement strand
CGCGGCGACGGTGGTGCTGGGCAGTGCGGCCGGCATCGACACGTTGGATACCGAAGGCACGCTGACGCTTGGCGCCAATGCGGTGGTGGAAGCTTCCGCCAGCACCTCCGTCGACATGATCACCGGCAATGGCACGCTGATCAACGCCGGCACGATCCTCGCCGATGCGGGTTCCGGCAGCTTTGCGATCGGGCCCACGAGCCTCGTCAACAACGGGCTGATCGCGGTGAGCGGCGGCATCGAGATGGACATCGAGCCGACGGGCAGCTTCACCAATGCCGGCACGCTGACGGTGGGTGACGGCAGCACGCTTGCGATCCAATTCGCGGGCGCCGCCAGCAATACCGGCACGGTGGCGGTGGCGGGTGGTGTGCTGACGGCAGACGAGACGATCGGTGGCACGGGTGGCAGCATCACTCTCGCCGATGGTGCGTCGGCCATGCTCGCGGGCACCGGCGCCGGCCAGACGCTGGCTTTCACCGACGGCACCGACAGCCTCACGCTCACGGCGCCGATCGACTTTGCCGGCACCATCACGGGTTTTCGCAGCGGTGACAGCATCACCCTCGATGGCGTGACGAGTGCCACCGAAAGCTATGCCGATGGCGTGCTGACAGTGAGCGAAGGGGGTACCATCGTCGCGAACCTCGCCATCGCCGGCAACTACCAGACGAGCGACTTCACGGCCCTCGAGAGTGGCGGCACCCTCGTCATCACCACCGACGTGCCTTGTTTCGCCGCAGGCACGCGCATCCTCACCACGCGTGGTGAAGTGCCGGTCGAGGCGCTGGTGCCGGGTGACCGGGTCGTCACCGTGACGGATGGTGCGGAGGCAACTGCGGACGTGACCTGGGTCGGCCATCGTCTGGTCGACCTCAAGCGGCATCCGGCACCGGAGAAGGTGCGCCCCGTTCGGGTGCAGCGCGGCGCCTTCGGGCCCCGGATGCCGGCGCGGGATCTCGTGCTGTCGCCCGATCATGCGATCTTCGCCGAAGGCGTGCTCGTGCCGGTGAAGTATCTCGTCAACGGCAGCACGGTGCGCTTTGACCCGGCGATCGACCGCATCACCTACTTCCACGTCGAACTGACGCAGCATGAGGTGCTGCTGGCCGAAGGCCTGCCGGCCGAAAGCTATCTCGAAACCGGCGGCCGCGGCATGTTCGAGAATGGTGGTCGGCCCCTGGTGTTGCATCCGGATTTCGCGCCGCTGCGCTGGGACGTGCTGGGCTGCGCGCCGCTGAAGGTGACCGGTCCGGAAGTGGAGCGGATCGCGGCGACGCTTGCTCGCCGTGCGGCGCGCAAGGCCGCGCGCGTCAAGACCGCCGCCTGATCCGCCGCCTCTCGTCGATGGAGGAAAACCCCGCGCTCTTGTCCGGCGCGGGGTTTTCGTGACGAGGCGCCGGGGTTAAAGTCGCGCGATCAAGGACTGGGCGGCGGTCGGGTTCAACACCTTGTGGCCGCTGATGACATAGAGAAACACGTCACGCGGCGTGCCGTCGGCTTTCGCTGGCGCCGCCGTTGTGAGCCCACTGGGAGCCTTGCCCGCGGCCCAGAGCTTCGTGCGCTCTGCCCAGAGATCGAGCGCCTCTTCCGAATACCCTAGCGGCTCGCCCTCCGTCGTTCCCATGATGCGGGCGTAGACGAAAGGGGCCGTCAGATCGGCGATCTGGGGAAAGTCGGAATCACCCGCCATCACGATGGCGACGCCATGCTCCCGTGCCAGGGCCACGAAGTCGGGGTTGCGGAAGCTCTCGTGCCGCACCTCCACCGCATGGCGCAGCATGCGGCCCTCCAGGTTCTTCGGCAGCAGTTTCAGAAAGGCCTCGAAATCCTTGGCGTCGAACTGCTTCGTCGCCATGAACTGCCAGTTGATCGGCCCGAGCTTGTCCTTCAGTTCCAGAATGCCGCTGGTGAGGAAGCGCTCGATCGATTGTGCGCCCTCGGCGAGGACACGGCGGTTCGTGCAATAGCGGGACGCCTTGAGCGAAAAGACGAAATCGTCCGGCGTCTCGTCATGCCATTTCCGGAAGCTCTCCGGCTTCTGGGAGCCGTAATAGGTGCCGTTGATCTCGATGGTCGTCAGATGCTGCGCCGCATATTCCAACTCGCGCTTCTGCGCCAATCCCTCCGGGTAGAAGGGGCCGCGCCAGGGCTCATAGGTCCAGCCGCCGACCCCGATGCGGATACGGCCGCGTGCTGCGGTCTTGGCCATCTGCGTGCTCTCCCTCTTGTCTCGCGGGATGAGGCCCGAGAATGGTCGGCACCGCAACTCCCAGGGGCAGTCCGCCGCAGCCGGATCGCTACAGGTTGAGCGATCGGGGGCCGCTGATGAAGGGGCTACCGCGCCGATAGAAGCGCAGCAGGCGGTGGGTCTCTACCGTGATGCCGATGCGCACGCTTTCGCCAATCATGCCGCCCGCGTCTCCGTCCTCCGCTAGCCACAAGGGGCCTGGCGCGCAGAGGTCGAGACCGTCCAGGCTGCGGTCGATGCGAAGGGCGGCGGCAAGCCGCCCCGGCCCGCGCGCCAGGTCACGCAGCCGGTTGGTGCCGCGGTTGAGCTGCATCACGGCTGCGCCCTGCAACGGCTCCAGGGCGCGGATCAGCACGCCGGTGCCAATCCCCGCGGGGCCGGCGGAGACGTTCAGCATCCAGGAAATGCCGTAAGCCAGATAGACATAGGCGTGGCCGCGCTCGAGGAAGAGCGAGCGGTTGCGAGGCGTCATGCCCCGAAAGGCATGGGCGGCCGCGTCACCCACGAGATAGGCTTCCGTCTCCACGATCCGGCCGCTGACGAACCCCTCCGGCAAGTCCCGCACCACGATCTTGCCGATGAGGTAGCGCGCGAGGGCCACCGTATCTTCGGGCAAGCTCGCGCGCCCGAGCGGTGCAGGCTGTTCACTCACCCAGCGTCTTGCGCAGAGAAGCCTCGATCTGGCCGCCGCAATAGGCATCGCCGTATTCCTCGCGGGCATGGGCGGCGAGCTTGGCGAGGGGTGGCGGGGCGGCGATGCGCCGGCTCAAGGCGGCGATCGTCGGCGCCGTCTCTTCCAGCAGCGCACCGATCGTCGAAAAGCGATCGGTCATCGTGCACCAGAGGGTTGCCGTCACGACATCCGCGATGCCCGGGGCGGCCCCGCCCAGCAGGTAGCCGCTCTCCGCGGTCAACCCGTGACGCCGGCCCGTCTCTTCCCAGAAGCTCATCCATTTCTGCAGCCGGGGTGTGAACTCCTGCCATTTCTTGTGTGTCCACATCTCGCGTCCGCCGTCCAGCGTGATCTCGTCGATCACGTCGTTGGCATCGAGCACCACTTTCAGGGTCAGGGCGCGCAGCGCGGGTGTCGCCGGCAGCAGATCCAGCGTCTCCCCGAGATAGAGGATGATCGCCGCCATCTGGGCGATGGCAACATTCGCCTTTTTGTCGATCAGCAGCGGCGGCCCCATGAAGGGCAGGGGCATGTCACGCACCGGCCCTTCCATCAGCGCGGAGATCGCCTCGTCTCCCCCTTCGCTCCAGCGCTGCCCGGCATGGGCCAGGACGGCACGCACGAACTGGCCGCGGAACGGCACGGACCAGTAATAGAGTTCGTAGTTGGACATGGCGCAGGGCTCCATTCGGGCAAAGGCTCGTCATCGAGACTAGAGGGTGTTATGTACTTTCCCACTGGTTTGATTCATACCTGCGGGCATGGAGAGCGTTCGCAAGCCGTATCCCTCTGACGTGTCAGACGAC
>NZ_BAAFHE010000039.1:0-4552 GCF_054665075.1 Acidisoma sp. 7E03 | reverse complement strand
AAAAATATCCGTCGTCCAAATGAGGTCTCCTTCCGGAAACCTTGAATCACGCCAGCTCGGCTCTGTGAATCCTTTTTATGGGTCCCGGCCCTAACAGACGGTGGACATTGGCGTACGAGTAGGAGCGGCACCGCTTGCTCTGGAAGACCAGGTGCAGCGCTATCGAACCGCCAGGCACCACGAGATGATAGGTTGCGTCGCTCTCCCGGGAGGCTATACTTCAACCTATCATATAGGTTAGCTCGTGGAAGATATTCCAACCGTAAGGTCACCAGAAGAGGCGCTGCCGGATAACCCGGGACCGAGCCTCGTCGATAGAATGACGGCCGAGGTCAGCCGCCACATCCGGGAAAACGGCTTGCTGGTCGGCGCAGCCTTGCCGAGCGAAGGCCAGTTCGCGGCACGTCTCGGCGTCTCCCGTGCGGTTGCGCGCGAAGGATTTCGCAGCCTTGCCGCCTTGGGGCTGATCGATGTCGCCAATGGGCGCCGTGCCCGGGTTGCCGCTGCGGATGAGGGCGGACTAAGTCTCATGCTAGATCACGCGATCAATACCCGGCAGGTGTCGGTCCAGCAGATCCTCGATGTGCGCCGAACAATTGAGCTACGGACAGCGGTTCTGGCGGCTCTGCGGCGAAGTCCTGCGGCAGCCGATGAAATCGAAGACAGGGCGCGAGCGATGCAGGCCGATATCGACGTGCCAGCCAAGGTGATGGAGCATGACATCGCCTTCCACGAAGCGATCGCGCGGGCGTCACAGAACGCTCTCTTCACGGTGCTCGTCCGTTCGTTTCAAATGGTGACAAGGAATACCTGGCCAGTCGGATGGACGGCACGCATGCAGACTGCGACCCGAGCAGAAAGCATTGCATGCCATGTTTCAATAGCCGTGGCCATTCGTCAGCACGACGCAAAGGGTGCGGCGCAGGCGATGACGCATCACTTCGACTCTACCGTGAAGACTCTCATTGACGCGGGCGTTGTTTGACGGTGGGAAACAGAAAGCTAGATAAGCAATGCGAATTACGGGAATCGAAACGTTCCGGCTAGCCGAATTTGCGAATGTCCTCTGGGTTCACTTGCATACCGATGCAGGGCTGACCGGTCTCGGTGAGACCTTCTACGGCGCAGGAGCGGTTGAGGCGCACATCCATGACACGCTCGCTGGCCGGCTGATCGGGCGCGATCCACTGCGGATCGAAGCCCTTCATCGGGACATGCTCAATTTGCCCCTAGCGCAAGCAAGCACGGGTGCAGAATATCGCGCCGCGTCCGCGATCGACATCGCCCTCTGGGATCTCTTCGGCAAGACGTGCGACCGACCAGTCCATCAGATGCTGGGCGGCCTCTGTCGGGACAAACAGCGAATCTATAATACTTGCGCTGGCTATGGCTATGTGCGCTCGACCAGCATCAAACCCGTCTCAACGTGGAATTTCGACGAATCGGCTGGCCCCTATGAGGATCTCAAAGGGTTCATGACGCAGGCCGATGGGCTCGCAGAAAGTCTGCTCGCCTCGGGCATATCGGCGATGAAGATATGGCCGTTCGACCCTGCGGCAATCGCTCATGATGGGCTCTTCATTACCCGGGACGAGCTTAAAGCTGCCATCGAACCCTTCGAGAAGATCCGCCGCGCCGTGGGTGACCGGATGGAAATCATGGTGGAGTTCCACTCTCTTTGGAATCTGCCGATGGCGAAGCAACTCGCAAGAGTCTTGGAAGACTACGCACCGACTTGGTATGAGGATCCGATTCGGATGAACTCGCCGCAGGCGCTGGCCGAACTCGCCCGCAGCACGACCGTACCGATCACCGCGAGCGAAACGCTTGGGAGTCGCTTTCCCTATAAGGACATGCTGGACCGGGATGCGATCGGCATCGTGATGGCCGACCTCTGCTGGACGGGGGGCTTCACCGAGGGACGGAAGATTGCCGCTTTGGCCGAAACCTATCATCGGCCTTTTGCTCCCCATGACTGCGTCGGGCCTGTTGGCTTCATCGCAGGCATTCATGCTTCCTTTAGCCAGCCGAACACGCTGATCCAAGAGAGCGTTCGTGCGTTCTACACCGGCTGGTACAGAGAACTCGTGACTGAGATGCCCGTTATCCGAGATGGCTTTGTTTTCCCGATGGAAGGGGCAGGTCTCGGAACAGAGCTGCAGCCTTCGGTGTTTCAGCGGTCCGATCTCACCGTTCGTCGTTCGGCGGCCTAGGACGTGAGAAACGATAATGCCCTACCGGATCTTAAGCGAAGCTGGGACTCCGCGCAGGTCCGAACTGCAATATCGACTAGCGACGCTGCAGATCCCATCGATCCACAGCGCTCGCTCCAGATAAGCGTTAAAGGTTCACGGCATGGTATCTTCACTCTTCGATCTCTCCGGACGCACTGCATTAGTTACAGGCTCCTCTCGAGGGCTTGGCCGCGCGATGGCGCAGGGGCTTGCCGAGGCCGGATCGGCAATCGTGCTGAATGGATCCGATCCGGAGCGTCTGGCCGCAGCTGCCTGCGAGCTGCGTAACGCAGGATACAACATACACCAGCTTGCGTTCGACGTAACGGACGAAATGGCCGTCGTCAAAGCTTTCGCAGATCTCGATGCGAGCGGGATCAAAGTGGATATTCTCGTCAACAACGCGGGAATCCAGTTTCGTAAACCGATGCTCGAACTGGCGACCAAGGATTGGCAACGAGTCATCGACACCAATCTGACGAGCGCTTTTGTTGTTGGCAGGGAAGCCGCGAAGCGGATGATTGCGCGCGGCCATGGCAAGATCATCAACGTTGGCTCTCTAACTAGTGATGCGGCGCGAGCGACGGTTGCTCCCTACACCGTTGCGAAGGGGGGCATCAAAATGCTGACGCGCGCCATGACGGCCGAATGGGCTGCTTATAATATCCAGGCTAATGCGATCGGGCCTGGCTACATGGTGACCGACATGAACGCCGCCCTACTCGCCGACGAAGCATTCGATTCATGGGTGAAGGCCCGCACGCCGGCGCGCCGTTGGGGTAAGGCGGAAGAGCTGGTGGGGGCTGCGGTGTTTTTGGCTTCAACCGCTTCCGATTATGTGAATGGACAAATCATCTATGTCGACGGGGGAGTCCTGGCGGTCCTCTAGCTTTGCTGAGTAACTTGTTGTCGAGGTTCCGGTGGCATACGAAAGACTGTTTGCACCGAAGGCTCAAAGGCCTTGCAGGTAGAAAGAAGGGTGAAGGAAATCGACATCAGGCCGTTCGGGAAACTGCGCGCGTGCTTGCCGATGACTTCTGTAAGAGGGGGATCTCCCAACAGGCAAGCAACCGCGACGTCAGCAATCGAGTGAGCAGGAGGTTCGTGTCTGCGCGTTCATCAATGATTCCCTTCGCGCTGCTCAATCAGTTGACGCTGAACAAAGGCTCATCGGTGTCCATCGGCCTTGGATGGCCTCACTATCAGCGGCGGCCATTATAGAAAGGAGCGAAGAACATGAGGGTTCGCATTGCGCGCGCAGACGACGAACCACGGGTGCGTGTCATGTTGAAGCGCTTTGAGGATGAGCGCCTGCCGTCTTGGCGTGATCCGACCCCACTGGCAGGTAGCCTTGAAAAGGAGGCGGCAAAACTCTTCGATCCACCATCGGGAGACTACGTGCTGATGGTCTGCGTGGACGAAGGAGATAGTCCAATCGGCTTCGCGCAGGCCATGATGGACAAGGACTTTTTCACGGAGGAACCCCAGGGCCACATTCTTTTCATTGCGACTGACGCGGCGCATGAGGGCAGGGGAGTAGCTCGCTGTCTCGTTGCCGCCATCGGCGACTGGGCCCGCGAGAGAGGCGCCAAAGGGCTGCTCCTCTATGTCTTCGCGACCAATGAGAGAGCTCGTGCCGCCTACCAGCGCTTCGGCTTCGAAGAAGACATGCTGAAGATGGTGAAGCCTCTCGACAATCACTGAAGTGAGGCACCGGCAGCCAAGCATAGCGATACGTCCAACCGGGCTGCGGGCTCGAACACCATATAGGCTATACTACGGAGCCTTCAGTGGTCCACCTTGCTTCGGTTGATAATTGACTTGACATTCGAGGTGTCTTCGGAACGCCCTGTCTGTGGGGAAGCCAAAGTGCAGTATGCGCCGCGACGGAAGTGAAGGATGCGAGCCGTGGCGCCAGCGATCCGCCCGATTTTGCTTGGGACGAATGACGCCTATTTTGCGGGTAACGACGCTGGAGCTGCGGGGCATTTTCGGCTTCTCTGATTAGCTACGCCCAGGTCCACGCCATTGCCCCGGACGAGGGTGGCCATCGGCGATGGCCACCCTGTCTCTTACTCCTCGCTGGGAACGGACGCCTGTGTCTGGCCTTCATGTCCGTCACTATCATCAGCCTCCGTGACGGACACATCCTTCACAGGTAGGATCTCCCTGTTGATTTCCGCTGAGAACTGACCCGGGCGGGCCGGATTTTTCCACTGAGATTTGGGTTCTTCCGCATAAAGCGTGCAGGCAGAGGTTGTACTGAGCTGTTCAATTTGGCACAGCATAGGGATTCGCACTGTTTTTGGATCTCGAAG
>NZ_BAAFHE010000038.1:0-4973 GCF_054665075.1 Acidisoma sp. 7E03 | reverse complement strand
GGGCTGGTGACGGAGAGCCCGGCCGGCGCCCTCGATCTCTGATGCAGTACCGCACGCCTTGGGAGGTCGATCCGCCGCCCGAGGAGGGGACGACGTCGGTGCCGGAGCCTCTCCCGACCCCTGTGAAACGGCGGGGCCGGCGTCCGGCGGCTCCGGTCGTCAAGGATCTGGATCGTCGGGCAGGGCAGGGGACCTGGCTCTATCACCATCTGACGATCACCGGCCCGGCCGAGCGGGTGGCGGATTTCGCCGACGCCGCGCGGGGGCCGGGCATCGTGCCCTGGCGGCTCGACGGTGGCCGCATCGAAGAGGACGTCTTCCACCTCGCGGTCTCCCAACCGAAAGCCACCCGCTCTCTGAGCCTCGAGGGCTGCCGCATCCTCGCGCGCCAGTTCCGCGAGCGGGCGGAGGCACGGGCCGCCCGGGCAGCGGCCCTCGTCGCCCAGAGCCAGATCGAACCGGCAGAGGGCCATGCGGGGGGCGGTGGAGTCTATCCGGGCGACGCGCAAGCCGCGAAGGCTTCTGCAGAGCCCGCCTCTGCCGCCCCCGCCCATGCGGGCCGCGCCCATGCCGGCCGCGCCTGTGCAGGTCGCGCCTGTCCGTTCGATCTGCATCGGCTGCTGCCGGTGCCGCCGGAGGTCCTGGCGCATGAACCGACCCATCCGCGGGCCCAGGCCTGGCTCCGCCGGCACTGGGGTTTGAGCGAGACGCCGCGCCATGTCGTGCTGCGGCCGGATGCGCGGCCAGGCCGGCGGCTGCCTGCCGGGCATACGGTGCTGGGCTATGGCTTCTTCACCGGTGGCGAGACGCCGCATGAAGCGATCACGCGGATCGCGGCCGCCTGGCCCGATCTGCGCTTCCAGCTGTAGCGGCGGCCGTGACGATCCCGGACGGGGAGGGGAGGGGGCTGGATCCGCCCGGCGGGGTGATGGTGGATGCACCAGGCTCCGGCGTGTCGCGACCGACGATGGTCGAGCCGCTTGCCGCTCCGGCGGATGGTCCTCTTCTCGACGGCGCGATGTCCGAGCAGGAGGGCGATCGGGTAGGTGGGGCCGCGTTTGCAACGCCACCGCTGGCGGCCCGGCGGCAGGATGCTCCGCAGGAGGACGCGCGGGCCGTCGATCCGATCCACAGTGCAACAGACGACTGGGAGGATGATGCCGCCTGGGAAGCCGGTGGACGTCGGGTTCCGGCGCCGGCGGTGCCGGTGCTGCATCTCGACGGCTTCGACGGGCCGATGGACCTGCTGCTCGATCTCGTCGAGCGGCAGCGCATTGATCTTGGTCGCCTGTCGATCGTCACCTTGGTCGAGCAGTTCCTCGCGGCCGTCGACGCCCTGCGGGACCGGGTAGCGCTCGAGCGCCGGGCCGACTGGCTGGTCATGGCGACCCGCCTCGTGCTGCTCCGCTCCCGTCTCCTCTGCCCCGAAAGCCCCGAGGCCGCCCAGGCCGCGGAGCGCGATGCCGCGGCGGAGCTTCGCCGGCTCGACGATCTCGTGGCGATGCGGGCCGCCGCCCGCTGGCTTGGCGCGCGGCCGATTCTCGGCGAGGTGGTCTTCGCCCGCGGGGTGCCGGAGCCCACGGGCCTGCAGCTGGGCACCGAGCATACCGTTGATGTCATCGGCTTCCTTTGGGCCTGTCTCGACCTCTTCGACGACGACGCCGCCGGCCCAGAGACGGCCGTCCAGTATCGCCCGGTCTGGGAGGCGCTCCATTCCGTCGCCGAGGCGCGGGAGCGGATTTTGAGAATTTTACACGAGGTCGGGGAGGGGATGGGCGAGCCTCTGACACTGGATCGCTTCCTGCCGGCGGCGGCGAACGAGACCGATGAGGAGGGTACGCTCGTGCAGGGGCCGCTGCTTCGCGCCTCTGCCTGGGTCACCACCTTCAGTGCCAGCCTCGAGCTCGCCAAGCAGGGCGACGTGGTGCTGGAGCAGGAGGGGGCTTTCGAAGCGGTCTCCGTGGCAATCCCACCAGCAGGTTGAACCAGCTTCGCTGTAGAGCGCTAGGCCGCAATCTCGACAGATCCAGCGGATGACGGCTATCCGGTGGTGAGCGCCACTATGGGCGGCGCGTAACGGTGGAACGGCTGAGGTGCCTGTGCCTGACTTTGTGATACGGCCCTTAGATCGGACGGACGCCGCTGAATATCGACTCCTTCGCCTGGATGCCCTGGAGCTCTATCCCGCCTCTTTTGCAACGTCTCGTGCCGAATGGGCGAGGATCTCGCTCAAGGAAATAGAGGATATCTTGTCGCCGCCAGGTGGAAGTGTCGTCCTTGGAGCTTTCCATCAGGAACGAAGCCTCGGGAATGTTCTGATCGGAATAGCCGGGCTCCAGCGCAACACGCGGGAGAAATATCGCCACAAGGCGATGGTCTGGGGGATGTATGTCGATCCCGAGTGGCGAGGGCAGGGAATTGCGCGCTCCTTGTTGGAGCGCTTGATCGGTTATGCACGAGCGCAGGGGGAGCTGCGGCAGGTCATTCTGACTGTCACGGAGGGGAACGCAGCTGCACAGGCCCTCTATGAGCAGCTGGGCTTTCGGGTCTACGGGGTGGAACCGAACGCGATTGATCCCGGCGATGGCTCTTACCGGAATGAGATCTTCATGGTGCTCGACCTGCGAGGCACGTGAGTGCCCATCGGGTCGCATCCCCAACAGGGTCAGGAAAGAGTTAGGCTGCGGATGTAACCTTGCGGGGACGACCGCCTCTGCGGCCATTCTTTTGCGCGCTACTCCGCTTTGCTTCCGAAGTCGCCTGACCGCCACGGCTGGCGAAAATGGCGGCAACAGTCCGCGTCGGCAGCATCGCCGGCAGAACCGACGTTATTAGACCGTCCACGCTGATGTGGATGTCCCGGCTCTCCAACTCGATCGCCGACCCGTCGGGCCAGATCTCCAGCCGCCCTAGCTCGGCAACTGGCACATCCTGCAGCGCACCGATCCAGGCCCGGGGGATCAAGAATCCCGCATGATGGATTGTCACAACTTCAATCGCGTCCCGGTCGGCCACATAGCGGACAGCCTGTGCTCGGACTTCGGTTGCGGTCTCGCTCCTACCAGCGGCGAGGGCGGCCGCGAACTCTGCGTCAATCACTTGTTGCTTGGTCATCGCCGGGGGCTCACATCCAATGTCGCGCCATCTCGCAACGTTATATGGAGCTGCTCCTGTTCCGGATTGTAGACCGCCTCAGCAATCGGTCTTGCATTCGCCATAGCCTCGCCCACAATCTCGATAACTCCGGGTGCTGGAACCGATAGCCACTGATTGGCAAGACACGTCCTTTGTTGTGTTTCCCACCAACTTCGCCGGCAGGCAGCTCCTCGCACCAGGCGAAGAAATGACGGCAGGCGCGGAGATAGGCCTGGCGTGTGTTCGGGTTCCGGATATTGGCGGTTAAGAAGTCGATGAGTCACCAGCCGGCGGTCAGTTAGGGCTGGGACCCATAAAAAGGATTCACAGCGCCGAACTGGCGTGATTCAAGGTTTCCGGAAGGAGACCTCATTTGGACGACGGATATTTTTGGCTGACGAAAGAGCAATTCGCTCGGCTCAAGCCGCATCTGCCGCGTGATACGCGGGGTAAGCCCCGGGTGGATGATCGCAGGGTCATCAGAGGCATTGTGCATGTGCTGATATCGGGTTGCCGTTGGAAAGATGCGCCTACGGTCTACGGCCCCCGGAAGACGCTCTACAACCGTTTCCAGCGATGGGCAGCCAAAGGCGTGTGGACGAGCCTCTTCTACGCTCTGGCAACTGCTGGAGGACCACCCGCCGAGGTGCTCATCGACTCGTCTGCAGTGAAGGCGCACCGATGTGCCTCTGGCGGAAAACGTATGGCCCGCCCCGTCGGCAAGTGGTTTTGGTCATCCGGCTTGATCTGTCTGCACAAACGTATCCGGCCTTCCGGCAAGCCGTTGGCCAAGATGGAGAGCCGCGCGTCCTGGTCCTCATAAGGGGGCCGGCATCGAGTGCCATTTTTGCTGGCGTCCACGGGAGTGGTGGAAATTCACGCCCGATAGAGCGGCCATGAAGGCGGCGGGGTAGGCAGGGAATCTGGGGTGGCCACCAGGGGAGTTTCGGTCAAGCTTGAGCTTGCGAAGGACCAACCCCGACCGGGAGCCCCCGATGACCGAAGAGACCATGCGCCTGATTGAAGTAGTGCAGAAGAGCGACGACGGCGATTTTTTGAAGATGATCGCAGAGACGGCGCTGCAGCGGATCATGGATGCGGACGTGGACAACATGATCGGTGCCGCGCGTCATGAGAGAAGCCCCGAGCGGCTGACCTACCGGAATGGCTACCGGGAGCGGAGCCTGGAGACGCGCCTGGGAACCCTGGATCTGAAGGTGCCCAAGCTCCGGGCGGGGCCCGCCTACTTCCCGCCTTTCCTGGAGCCGCGGCGGACGGTGGAGAAGGCACTGACGGCCATCGTCCAGGAGGCCTGGATTTCGGGCGTGTCGACGCGACGGGTCGAGGATCTGGTCCAGGCGATGGGCATGAGCGGGATCTCGAAGAGCCAGGTTTCCAAGCTTTGTAAGGAGATAGACGATCGTGTCGGGTCCTTTTTGGACCGCCCTCTGGAAGGGGAATGGCCATACCTCTGGCTCGATGCGACCTATCTGAAGCAGCGGGAGGGCGGCCGGATCATATCCGTCGCGGTGATAATCGCCGTGGCCGCGAGCACCGACGGCCGCCGGGAGATCATCGGCATGAAGGTCGGCCTCTCGGAAGCGGCGCCCTTCTGGATCGACTTCCTCCGCTCGCTGACCCGGCGGGGGTTGAAGGGGGTCAAGCTGGTCATCTCCGACGCCCATGAGGGGCTGAAGAAGGCCATCCAGCAGGTTCTGGGGGCCACCTGGCAAAGATGCAGGGTGGGGCTGTTGAAAATGTGGCCCCGGAGCGGGCCGCGATAGCTCATCCGCCGACAAAGGTCAGGCAACGGATCACGCGTTGCCCTGGCGATCCAT
>NZ_BAAFHE010000037.1:0-5719 GCF_054665075.1 Acidisoma sp. 7E03 | reverse complement strand
GCTCGCGAGACCGACGCTCCAGCATTCGAGACCCCGTCTAAGTCCAACCACAGACGAATTGAATCAAACAGTTCGATGTTTTTCAACAGCCCCACGCGGCAGCGCTGCCAGGTCGCGCTCAGCACCTTCGCGACGGCCGCCTTGATGCCCTCATGCGCATCCGAGATGATCAGCTTCACGCCGCGCAAACCGCGGCGCGTCAGCTTGCGCAGGAACTCGGTCCAGATCGGCTCCGCTTCCGAGGTGCCGATCTCCAGCCCCAGCACCTCGCGCCGACCGTCTGTGTTGACGCCAACGGCGATGACGGCGGCGACCGAGACGATCCGCCCACCCCGGCGCACCTTGAGATAGGTCGCATCGATCCAGAGATAGGGCCAGTCGCCTTCCAGCGGGCGGGTCAGGAAGGCGCGGACCTTGTCGTCGATTTCTCCACAGAGCCGCGATACCTGGCTCTTCGACAGGCCCGACAGCCCCATCGCCTTCACCAGGTCATCGACCGACCGCGTGGAAAAACTGATCATCTCGCGCAGAAGGTCTGCATCAGGGGCATTCTCGACAAGGTCTCGGAAGTTCATCATGCCGTCGGTCATCGGGGGTCTCTCCGGTCTTGGGTTAGTGTCAGCAACCAGACCTTACCGGATCATCTCCGGTGACCACCTCTCCCACAACCTACACGACCACCGTCCCAGGTGATGGGCGCCGCAACACGCCTCCATTGCGACAATACAGGTTGGCAGTTTGGAGACGAACTAATCAGCGCCGCGCGACGCATTGTCCGGCGCAAAACCACCGCTCCGCGCTCGTCGACACCAACAACGCTGCAGCTATTCTTACCGATATCGATACCTAAAATGGCGATCGTCATGGATCTGCTCCCCTCGGGTTCATCTCAGCTCCAGAGATCATATCCGAAGCTGCAGACGGGCGGGCCATCCCATAATCAACAATCAAACACCTAGACCACCGAACCGAATTGGAACGCTCGCAGACGGGATGCTTGCCTTGGCCGCGTCCCGTGATTTATGGCGCTATCGGTCCACTTCGCGCAAACCGAACTCGTTGGCCGTCGCAGCGCTCCCTTTTCCAAGCGTCGGACACCTCCTTTTTATGCCATTATGTTTGCCGACAAATACCTTTTTAACCTGATCTTGCCGAGGACGCCGGGAAAGGTAGGTGCCCAGCTCTTTGATCAAGGCACGCCTTTTGGCTGCGAGGACAGGTGCGGCGACTTGAAGCGACCGGTTGAACCTTTCCGGAACTTCGGGATTACGGCCCATTTAGCGCTCTATACCGCCCCCCTCAGCGATTCTGGCTCTGATGACACGTCTCTTTCCCAACGTCTGCCGCAGCGAGATTGCTTGACCTGGCAACTAGTAGTATTATACCCGAATCGTTTTTTACCGCAATGTTATGTCTTGGCCTCTGGTGTCGGGGTAGGACTTGCGTCTTCAACAAAACCCTGTAAGGATGCTAAGGCATCGGCAGACGCCGGGCAGACCCAATGTCCCCAAAACCAAGGACCCAAAATGGCGAACTGTGTCACCGTTTCCAATATCCAAGCATTGCGGAACTACACGGGCGGCAGCTCGACACCCGTTATTTGGGTCGAAGGCTATTCGTCGCCAGGCGATGGTGGGGAAGGCATGTTTACCTTCGTCGCGTCGGATACAACATCGGGTGACAATACAGGAACTATTATTCTGGACGCTGCGGGTAATAGATATTATCGGGAGCAGCATCGCGGACCATATAATATTCTTTGGTTTGGTGGTTCGCCGAACGGTGTAAGTGACAATCTTCCAGCGCTTTATAATGCAATTTACTCACTTCCGCAGGGCGGGGGAGAAGTATTCTTTCCACCTGGCACATTTCTCTTTAGCGGTGCAATGACGTACGATTTCCCAGCTGGGAACTGCTCTGTCTCACTCACGGGAGCCGGCGCCGATGCGTCCATCTTGTATTGGCCGAGCACTGCAGGTATGGTTCTAAATGCCTCTAGCCCACAGCATTCGGTTCATTTACGTGATATCTCTATCACCACGGGAACGACAAATGTGCAGGGTGTTGCGCTAACAAACTCTTCGCTTCTCGGTCAATTTGCGCAAAGCGACGTCACGCGAGTTACCTTCCGAGGTGGATCGTGGAATCCCTGCCTGCTAGTTCGTGGGCTTTCAAATGTCGCCTACGATACCGTCCTCTTTTATGGAAATTCTGCGAGCACGGGCCTGACCATCGAAGGAAATTCCGGAACCGCACCCTACTACACAATTGTGCATAATATTTCGAAATGCGGGTTCTTTGGATTAGGGACGGGGTTCCAATACGGCACGTACCTGCAAGGAGTGACCATTGATCAATGCAACTTCACGAATGGAGTTACTGGAGTTCTGTTGCCATATGGGGCAGTGGGCGCAACTCAACTCGCGATATCCAATAGCCAGTTCAACACTACAGGAAACCAGGTTCTCCTTGACGCTCCGATTGGGAGTGTGTTCATGTCAGGAAATTTGATCTACATACCTGCGAATAACACGGGCGTACTGATCTCGACCTCTTCTGCTGTAGACCAATCTACTTTTATAGGAAATTCTTTTTCTTCTCCTGTTACCTCCGGAAACAATACCGGCCTTTTTAATCTCGGGGCTTCAGTGGGAACAACAGTGGTGGGCAACACTTTTGTTAATCTGACCGTAGGCGTCAATCTGTCCGGAGCGTCAAACTGGAATGTTCAGGCGAATAGCTATAGTAACGTCCAAAATCACGTACTTAACGTAGGTTCTAATTCCGTGGGAGTTGCCACTCCCTAACGGCTTTGTCAGGCTGTTGCGCCGGAAGCTGATCGGGGGCGGCTACAGTTGCAAGATCATGCGGTTGTATCGACCTCGACCACATCTTGCAAGTCGCTGAGTGCTGTCTCTCGGAGCGAGCGGTAATCGGTAGCGGGTACGAGATGACGGCAAAACTGAAAGTGAATGCGGCTATGAGCGGATAGGAAGCGCTGTGCCTGACTTGCCGATTCCAACCGCTGCATCTGCCGTTCTCGTCGTCGTGTCGGTTGGTGCAGAACCTCGGGCCTGTTGTTCAGATAGCGACTTTGTCGGTGTTCGACCTTTGGCAGGATTTCTCGTTTGGCCGTCGCGTAGCTCTTCAGCTTATCCGTCACGATCACTCTGGGCGCTGCGGCCTGACCTTTGATCAGCTTCCGAAAGAACCGCTTGGCCGCCTCGGTATCCCGCCGTTTCTGCACAAGGATATCGAGCACGGCTCCAGTCTGACCGACCGCGCGCCAGAGATGGTGCAGCTTGCCCCGGATCCGGATGAATACATCATCCAAATGCCATTTGTCCCCGGGCTTCGAGCGGGGGCGCTTGAGGGTCGGGGACAAATTGCCGGCCAAAGCGGATGCCCCAGTCACGAATGCTCTCTTAGGGTCGGGACTCATAACCAGTAGCTGACGACCGCTGCGATGCAGACAGCGGCGTGGAAGTTTGTGGCGAGCCGGTCGTAGCGTGTGGCGACCCGTCGGAAATCCTTGAGCCGGTTGAACATGCGCTCGAGGGCGTTGCGGCTGCGGTAAAGGTATGGGGAGAAACAGTTTTTCCAGAGGCGATTGATTTTGGGCGGGATGTTCGGAGCCGCACCTTTGGCCTCGATCTTCTGTCGCACGGCATTGGTGTCGTAGCCCTTGTCGCCATGCACCAGTTCAGCCGCGGTGAGCTGATCGAGCAGTGTATCGGCGGCGACGCAATCAGCGACCTGGCCGCCGGTCAGCAGAAAGGCGATTGGGCGACAATCGCGATCGGTCAGCGCATGGATCTTGGTCGTGCGTCCGCCACGAGAGCGGCCAATGGCTTGCCTGCGCTCCCCCCTTATGGATGGCCCGCCCCTTTCAGCGGAGCGGCTGACAGGCTGCCTTCGCAATCCAGTTTAAAGACGGAGCGGACCTCATGCAGCTTTCCATCATCGGCATCGATCTCGGCAAAACGTCGTGCAGCCTCGTGGGCCTCGACGCTGGAGGAAAGATCGTCCTGCGTAGACGTCTACGCCGCGACACTATCATCGCGTTCTGTTCCAAGATCCCGGCCTGCGTGGTCGCCATGGAAGCTTGCTGCGGCGCCCACCACATCGGCCGTGCGCTGGAGGGCCTGGGGCACGAGATCCGCCTTATGTCTCCCGAGTATGTACGCCCTTACGTTAAGGCGCAGAAAAACGACGACCGGGATGCCGAAGCAATCGCCGAGGCTGCAACCCGGCCCACTATGCGCTTCGTTACTGTGAAGTCCGAAGAGCAACTCGATATGCAGACGCTTCATCGCGTCCGTGACAGGCTTGTTGGCGACCGGACGTCGCTGATGAACCAGATCCACAGCTTGCTCCTGGAACGCGGCCATGTGGTGGCACAAGGTCGTGCCAGACTCGCCGTTGCTCTCGGCGAGTTGCTCGACGGCGAAAAACCCGTTCTGGCAAGTCGCATTCATGAGTTGATCGCTGACATGCGCCGCCAGTGGGTTGCGCTCGACGAGCGCATCAAGGCTTTCGACACGGAGTTCGCCGCCGCCGCCAAGGTGCAGGACGGTACGAAGCGGCTTCTGTCCATTCCCGGCATTGGCGCGCTGAACGCGACGGCCCTCGTGGCCGCCATCGGTGACGCAGGCACCTTCGCCCGAGGACGGGACCTCGCGGCGTGGCTGGGCCTCGTGCCACGGCAGGTGACGACGGGTGGCCGACCGAAGCTGCTCGGCATCACTAAGCGCGGCAGCAAGTACCTACGCAAAATGCTAATTCAGGGTGCCCGGGCGGCCTTACCAACGCTCAAGGCCGCAGACACGGCGGTCGGCGCCTGGTTACGTGGGCTCCTGGCTCGGGCGCATCTCAACACGGCCGTCGTCGCCCTGGCGGCCAAGATGGCGCGCACCGTTTGGGCGCTCCTGCGCCACGGGGAGAGTTACAAAGCTGCCGCCTTGGCAGCCTGAAAACGGATCGGTCGGCGACGACGAGCGTCGGCCCTCGATGTCTGTGGGTGGTGATAAGGAGATGGCCTGACTGTCAAGCGGTGTTCTGGAACCCTTCGGCAAAAAATGGGATGGCGTCCACGGGAGTGGTGGAAATTCGAGTGGCCTGACGGTGTAATCAGTCAGGCTGCTGCATGAGGTATTTTGCCCGGATCGACGGAGAGTGCAAGGAGGGTTGGGTCGTCATCGAGCACGGGGGCGAGATCGTTGAACGGTTCGAGGCTGATATAGCGATGCTGCAGGGACCATTCGTCATTCGCCTCGAGGAGGACTGCACCGATCAGCCTCAAGATCGATGCCTCATTCGGGAAGATGCCGACAACGTCAGCGCGACGTTTCACCTCTCGGTTCAGGCGTTCCAATGTGTTCGTCGAGTGTAACTTCGTCCGGTGCGCCTTGGGGAAGGTCATGTAGGCCAGCACATCTTCTTCGGCCTCGTCCATAGCCTGCGCCAGCTTGGGAAGGCTATTGTGAGCGGACGCGACCATCCTTCGCCAAAGGTCCCGCGCCTTCTCATGATTGGGTTGGACAAAGACCTCGCGGATAGCTGTGGCGACGCGGGATTGCTGGGCTTTCGGGACGCGCGCGAGCAGGTTCCGCATCGTATGAACCCTGGGGCTGTTGAAAAACATCGAACTGTTTGATTCAATTCGTCTGTGGTTGGACTTAGACGGGGTCTCGAATGCTGGAGCGTCGGTCTCGCGAGC
>NZ_BAAFHE010000036.1:2500-5825 GCF_054665075.1 Acidisoma sp. 7E03 | reverse complement strand
ATTTGGTTGCGGGGACAGGATTTGAACCTGTGACCTTCAGGTTATGAGCCTGACGAGCTACCGGGCTGCTCCACCCCGCGGGGGTGATGGTGTGAAGGGCGAGGGGTGCTGGGTTTGTGGTGTCCCGGCGTGGTCGCCTTGCGTGGAGATACGTGTAAAGGGTGGGTTGGAAGACCTGGCGGCGACCTACTCTCCCGCGCCTTAAGACGCAGTACCATGGGCGCTGGGGCATTTCACGGCCGAGTTCGGGATGGGATCGGGTGTAGGGTCCCCGCTATGGCCACCAGGTCGTCCAACCCACCCTTTGGGTGTGGTGAACGAGGGTTTGGATGAGAGAGATCGGTATGTGCTTTGGTGTTTTTGATTGGATGATTGCTGTGCGAGGTGGTGTGTAGTTTGTGTGAGCCTATCGGGTGATTAGGACCGGTCAGCTGAACGCATTGCTGCGCTTTCACACCCGGCCTATCGACGTGGTGGTCTACCACGACCCTCAGGGAGACCTGGTTTTGAGGTGGGTTTCCCGCTTAGATGCTTTCAGCGGTTATCCCGTCCAGACTTAGCTACCCGGCTGTGCCGCTGGCGCGACAACCGGTACACCAGAGGTCTGTTCATCCCGGTCCTCTCGTACTAGGGACAAATCCTCTCAAGTCTCCAACACCCACGGCAGATAGGGACCGAACTGTCTCACGACGTTCTAAACCCAGCTCACGTACCACTTTAATCGGCGAACAGCCGAACCCTTGGGACCTGCTCCAGCCCCAGGATGTGATGAGCCGACATCGAGGTGCCAAACCTCCCCGTCGATGTGGACTCTTGGGGGAGATCAGCCTGTTATCCCTAGAGTACCTTTTATCCGTTGAGCGATGGCCCTTCCACGCGGGACCACCGGATCACTATGGCCGACTTTCGTCTCTGATCGAGCTGTCGCTCTCACAGTCAGGCGGGCTTATGCCATTGCACTCAGCAGCCGATGTCCGACCGGCCTGAGCCCACCATCGCGCGCCTCCGTTACACTTTGGGAGGCGACCGCCCCAGTCAAACTGCCCACCATGCAGGGTCCCGGACCAGGATAACTGGTCTCGGTTAGATATCAGAAGCGCCCAGGGTGGTATTTCAAGGATGGCTCCACCGAAGCTAGCGCCCCGGCTTCAAAGCCTCCCACCTATCCTACACAGTGCTCCCCTGATACCACTGCAAAGCTGCAGTAAAGGTTCATAGGGTCTTTCCGTCTGACCGCGGGTACCCCGCATCTTCACGGGGAATTCAATTTCGCTGAGCCCATACCGGAGACAGTGGGGAAGTCGTTACGCCATTCGTGCAGGTCGGAACTTACCCGACAAGGAATTTCGCTACCTTAGGACCGTTATAGTTACGGCCGCCGTTTACCGGGGCTTCAATTCAGTGCTTGCACACCTCCTCTTAACCTTCCGGCACCGGGCAGGCGTCAGACCCTATACGTCATCTCTCGATTTCGCAGAGCCCTGTGTTTTTACTAAACAGTCGCTACCCCCTGCTCTGTGCCACCCGCCCATGGTTGCCCACAAACGGGTCTCGCTTATCCCGAAGTTACGCGAGCAATTTGCCTAGTTCCTTCGATATGGTTCTCTCAAGCGCCTTGGTATGCTCTACCAGTCCACCTGTGTCGGTTTCGGGTACGGTCTATACGCTGGAGCTATTTCCCGGAATGCTCAAAAAGCCAGGACAATCCAATAAGCCCTGACAACATCTCGCATTCGTCACTTCCAGCAGGCTCAGGAATATTCACCTGATTCCCATCGACTACGGCTTTCGCCCTCGCCTTAGGGGCCGGCTAACCCTGCGCGGATTAACCTTGCGCAGGAACCCTTGGACTTTCGGCGACAGTGTTTCTCGCACTGTTTGTCGCTACTCATGTCAGCATTCTCACTTCCGATACCTCCAGGAGGGGTCACCCCATCTCCCTTCGCAGGCTTACGGAACGCTCCGCTACCGCGCAGATAAATCTGCACCCGCAGCTTCGGTGTGTGGCTTGAGCCCCGTTACATTTTCGGCGCAGGATTTCTATTAGACCAGTGAGCTATTACGCTTTCTTTAAAGGATGGCTGCTTCTAAGCCAACCTCCTGGTTGTTTTGGAATTCCCACATCCTTTCCCACTTAGCCACAACTTGGGGACCTTAGCTGGCGGTCTGGGCTGTTTCCCTCTCGTCCACGGACCTTAGCACCCATGGACTGTCTGCCAGGCTATACTTCCGGGTATTCGGAGTTTGGTTAGGTTTGGTAAGCCTTTGGGGCCCCCTAGCCCATCCAGTGCTCTACCCCCCGGGGTAAACACCTGACGATCTACCTCAATAGATTTCGCGGAGAACCAGCTATTTCCGAGTTTGATTGGCCTTTCACCCCTAGCCACAGCTCATCCCCGACTTTTTCAACAGGCGTGGGTTCGGCCCTCCAGTGCGTGTTACCGCACCTTCAGCCTGGCCATGGCTAGATCACTCGGTTTCGGGTCTTCTACCTGCAACTCGTCGCCCTCTTCAGACTCGCTTTCGCTGCGCCTACACCTACCGGCTTAAGCTCGCTGCAAACAGAAACTCGCTGACCCATTATACAAAAGGTACGCCGTCACCGCAGATGCGGCTCCGACTGCTTGTAGGCGTCCGGTTTCAGGTCTCTTTCACTCCCCTCGTCGGGGTGCTTTTCACCTTTCCCTCACGGTACTTGTTCACTATCGGTCACCAGGGAGTATTTAGGCTTGGAGGGTGGTCCCCCCATCTTCAGACAGGATTTCACGTGTCCCGCCTTACTCAAGGATCAAAGTCAACTTCTTCGCATACGGGGCTATCACCCACTCTCGCCGGACTTTCCAGACCGTTCTGCTCAGTCAACCTCAACCACTGGCCTGTTCCGCTTTCGCTCGCCACTACTGACGGAATCTCTGTTGATGTCTTTTCCTCCAGGTACTGAGATGTTTCAGTTCCCCGGGTTCGCCTCCTGACCCTATGTATTCAGATCAGGATACCCATCGCTGGGTGGGTTTCCCCATTCGGATATCCACGGATCAACGCCTGCTCGCGGCTCCCCATGGCTTTTCGCAGCGTGCCACGTCCTTCATCGCCTCCTGGTGCCAAGGCATCCACCGAACGCCCTTCTCATGCTCACACCACGCGGATCATGACGCTCTAGTCGCCACAATCCCCACCTTGCACAGGAACCATCCAATCCAACCCAAAGAGGCCAGATCAAACCGCTCCGCTCCAGTGCCGCCCTTCCAGCCTGGATGCGAGAAACATCCAAACCGTCCGAGACGGACGCACCATCAGCACATCCATTCTCTCTCACGCTCCTGTG
>NZ_BAAFHE010000035.1:0-6196 GCF_054665075.1 Acidisoma sp. 7E03 | reverse complement strand
CGAACCTCAGGGCTGAATTTGTTCGTCGTCTTGCTCGTCATAGCTCCACTCTACTTGGAAGTTGGAGCCTCCGGGAAACCCGGTGCGGTTCACTCAGCGCGATTACACGCACTCGAAAGCGAGTGAGGAAAACGCGTGGGGAAACGCGAAGCTGTTCTCACGAGAGGAGTTCGAGCGGGAGCGCCGCGTATAGGAACTCTCTCGTGTGACCTGATGAGCACGACGGAGTGACCTAGATGTGGCACTGGCTCCACGAGCTAGACGTATCTTGTGGAATCGTCTGCTTCGCCGTGTGCCCCTAACGAACAACAGTCGCCTGGATTTCCCCTCACGCTGCAGGCGAGCCGGTAACGACGAGCCCAGACCACTGGTTCCATTTCGGTCGCCCCAACTTCCTGAGCCGGCCAAAGGACGACTCGCCATGGCGGCACAAGGCGAACTGGAGGGGGGCGCAGATGTGCAAGCCGTCATCACAAGGGAAGGGTGCCCATGAATGCTGCATCAGATGACTCTCGGAGAAGAACCTATGCGCGATAAGACCACTTATCGCGCATAGCATCATTATTCGACTTGCTTTCCGGGAGGGGCTTCTGCGAGTCTCTCTTCATGGCCGCGACACCTCACCCTGAGAGCGATCTCCACCCCGTCCTTCCCGCCGAAACGGGGCGGATCGCGGCCTTGTCCGAGGCCGGGGCGCAGGCGCTCGCCCATGCTGAGACGCTCGCGCAGCGGGCTGCGGCCCCGAACACCATGCGGGCCTATCGCGCGGACTGGCAGCATTTCGCCGACTGGTGCGCGGCGCACGGCTTCGTACCTGTGCCTGCCGCACCCGCCGTGGTCGGCGCCTATCTCGCGAGCCTTGCCGAGAGCCACGCGCCGAATACGATCCGGCGACGGCTGGCGGCGCTCGGCAAGATGCACCGCTTCAACGATCTGCCCTGGAACCCGTCGCATCGCGGCATCCAGGGGCCGTTGCAGGGGCTGCTGCGTCAGCATGGGCGGCCGCCCCAGAAGGCGGCGCCACTGACACTCGCCTTGCTGCGTCAGCTGGTCGCGACCTGCGACGTCTCGGCCCGCGGGCGGCGCGATCGTGCCCTGCTGCTCTTCGGCTTCGCCGGCGCCTTGCGCCGCTCGGAGCTGGTCGGACTGCAGGTGGAAGACGTGGCGGAGGTCGCGGGCGGCTTGCGGCTCCGCATCCTGCGCAGCAAGACGGACGGGGCAGGGCACGGCGCCGAGATCGGTCTGCCGCGCGGCCGTCATGCCGAGACCTGCCCGGTGCAGGCCTTTGCCGCCTGGCAGGCGGTTGCCAAACGGCGTGCCGGCCCGCTCTTCCGGCGCATCAGCACCGGCGGGACGATCGGCGATGCGGCGCTGCATCCCGACGCGGTGCGGCGCATCCTCGACTATCGCTGCCGCCTGGCCGGGATCGTGGTCGAGGGCTTCGAGCGGTTGTCGGCGCATGCGCTCCGGGTCGGCTTCATCACCGAGGCCTATGGGCAAGGCGTGCGAGACGAAGACATCATGCGCCATACCCGTCACCGCGATCTGCGGACGATGCGGGGTTACGTGCAGCGCGCCGGGCTGGTGACGGAGAGCCCGGCCGGCGCCCTCGATCTCTGATGCAGTACCGCACGCCTTGGGAGGTCGATCCGCCGCCCGAGGAGGGGACGACCTCGGTGCCGGAGCCTCTCCCGGCGCCTGCGAAACGGCGGGGCCGGCGTCCGGCGGCTCCGGTCGTCAAGGATCTGGATCGTCGGGCAGGGCAGGGGACCTGGCTCTATCACCATCTGACGATCACCGGCCCGGCCGAGCGGGTGGCGGATTTCGCCGACGCCGCGCGGGGGCCGGGGATCGTGCCCTGGCGGCTCGACGGTGCCCGCATCGAAGAGGACATCTTCCACCTCGCGGTCTCCCAACCGAAAGCCACCCGCTCTTTGAGCCTCGAGGGCTGCCGCATCCTCGCGCGGCAGTTCCGCGAGCGGGCGGAGGCACGGGCCGCCCGGGCAGCGGCGCTCGTCGCGCAGAGCGAGATCGATCCGGGTGAGGGCCATGCGGGGGGTGGTGCAGTCCACTCCGGGCAAGCGTCTGCGGTCGAAGCGCACGAAGGGCAGGCGTTTGGCGAGCCCGCCTCTGCCGGCCGCACCCATGCGGGCCGCGCCCATGCCGGCCGCACCTGTCCGTTCGATCTGCATCGGCTGCTTCCGGTGCCGCCGGAGATCCTGGCGCATGAACCGACCCATCCGCGGGCCCAGGCCTGGCTCCGCCGGCACTGGGGTTTGAGCGAGACACCGCGCCATGTCGTGCTGCGGCCGGATGCGCGGCCAGGGCGGCGGCTGCCGACGGGCCATAGGGTGCTGGGCTATGGCTTCTTCACTGGCGGCGAGACGCCGCATGAAGCGATCACAAGGATCGCGGCCGCCTGGCCCGATCTGCGCTTCCAGCTGCAGCCGCGGCCGTGACGATCCCGGACGGGGAGGGGAGGGCGCTTGATCCGCCCGGCGGGGTGATGGTCGATGGGCCCGGCTCCGGCGTGTCTCGACCGACGATGGTCGAGCCGCTTGCCGCTCCGACGGATGGTCCTCTTCTCGACGGCGCGATGTCCGAGCAGGAGGGCGATCGGGAACGTAGGTCCGCGTTTGCAACGCCACCGCTGGCGGCCCGGCGGCAGGATGCTCCGCAGGAGGACGTGCGGGCCGTCGATCCGAGCCGCAGTGCAACAGACGACTGGGAGGATGATGCCGCCTGGGAAGCCGGTGGGCGTCGGGTTCCGGCGCCAGTGGTGCCGGTGCTGCATCTCGACGGTTTCGACGGGCCGATGGACCTGCTGCTCGACTTGGCAGAGCGGCAGCGCATCGATCTTGGCCGCCTGTCGATCGTCACGTTGGTCGAGCAGTTCCTCGCGGCCGTCGACGCCCTCCGGGACCGGGTGGCGCTCGAGCGCCGGGCCGACTGGCTGGTCATGGCGACCCGTCTCGTGCTGCTCCGCTCCCGTCTCCTCTGCCCCGAAAGCCCAGAAGCAGCCCAGGCCGCCGAGCGCGACGCGGCGGCGGAGCTTCGCCGGCTCGACGATCTGGTGGCAATGCGCGCCGCCGCCCGCTGGCTCGGCGCTCGGCCGATCTTGGGCGAGGTGGTCTTCGCGCGAGGGGTTCCGGAGCCGACCGGCCTGCAGCTCGGCACCGAGCATACCGTTGACGTCATCGGCTTCCTCTGGGCCTGTCTCGACCTCTTCGACGATGACGCCACCGGCCCAGAGACGGCCGTCCAGTACCGCCCGATTTGGGAGGCGCTCCATTCCGTCGCCGAGGCGCGGGAGCGGATCCTGCGCATTTTGCGCGAGGCCGGGGAGGGGAGGGCCGAGTCTCTGACACTGGATCGTTTCCTGCCGGAGGCGGCGACTGAGACCGATGAGGAGGGTACGCCCGTGCAGGGGCCGCTGCTCCGCGCCTCCGCTTGGGCCACCACCTTCAGTGCCAGCCTCGAGCTCGCCAAGCAGGGGGAGGTGGCGATGGAGCAGGAGGGGGCTTTCGAAGCGGTCTCCGTGGCAATCCCACCAGCAGGTTGAACCAGCTTCGCTGTAGAGCGCTAAGCTGCATTCTCGACAGATCCAGCGGATGACGGGTATCCGGGGGTGAGCGCCACTATGGGCGGCGCGTAACGGTGGAACGGCTGAGGTGCCTGTGCCTGACTTTGTGATACGGCCCTTAGATCGGACGGACGCCGCTGAATATCGACTCCTTCGCCTGGATGCTCTGGAGCTCTATCCCGCCTCTTTTGCAACGTCTCGTGCCGAATGGGCGAGGATCTCGCTCAAGGAAATAGAGGATATCTTGTCGCCGCCGGGTGGAGGTGTCGTCCTTGGAGCTTTCCATCAAGAACGAAGCCTTGGGAATGTCCTGATCGGAATAGCCGGGCTCCAGCCCAATTCTCGGGAGAAATATCGCCACAAGGCGATGGTCTGGGGGATGTATGTCGATCCCGAGTGGCGAGGGCAGGGAATTGCGCGCTCCTTGTTGGAGCGCTTGATCGGTTATGCACGAGCGCAGGCGGAGCTGCGGCAGGTCATTCTGACTGTCACGGAGGGGAACGCAGCTGCACAGGCCCTGTATGAGCAGCTGGGCTTTCAGGTCTACGGGGTGGAACCGAACGCGATTGATCCCGGCGACGGCTCTTACCGGGATGAGATCTTCATGGTGCTCGACCTGCGAGGCACGTGAGTGCCCATCGGGTCGCATCCCCAACAGGGTCAGGAAAGAGTTAGGCTGCGGATGTAACCTTGCGGGGACGACCGCCTCTGCGGCGATTCTTTTGCGCGCTACTCCGCTTTGCTTCCGAAGTCGCCTGACCGCCACGGCTGGCGAAAATGGTGGCAACAGTCCGCGTCGGCAGCGTCGCCGGCAGAACCGACGTTATTAGACCGTCAACGCTGAGCGGAAGCCTTTGTGCGAACCTTCAAGCGCGATTTCGTCGCTTTCAATCTAACGCCGGACGCACAGACCGTCATCCGTTCGCTGCCCATCTGGTTCGAGCATTACAACTCGTTGCACCCGCATCGTGCGCTAGTTTATCGATCTCCGAGAGAGTTCATCGCTCTCAAAGCATCTTCAACTGGTGAGGTTGCGTTGTCCGAGAATTAAGGGGCAACGACAATGGTCGTGAGGACAGTATTTTCAATCCCACCATCTGCAATAGAGTTCCTCACGGAGTGAAATGGCTACCCCTCCGTCTATGGATAGGTAAAAAAACAATTGTTCCGCCCAATAGACTTAACAAACTCGCAATAATTGCCGCTTGTCCGAATTCCTTAGACGTAGTCACGAGTCCAATTATTACCGCGGCCATCGTCCATCCAAGAAAATTCGATATAGCTGTTAATGAGGTGGAGAACCCCACTTGCTCTTTCAATATTGATTGCAAATAAGAGATTGTGACCGTTAACAGTCCCGATGCTCCGAAAGAGCCGAGGGCTACAACGCCGTAGATCTCACCAAAATTTGAGATTCTTGCGAGAACTATAAAGTAGGCAGAATAAATCACAGACGCGATAAAAATCGTGGTTGAGCTTCCCCATCGATCAGCGAGGATTCCCCATATCAACGTTGAAGGAATTTCGAATGCGGATTCGATGCCGACGATGAAGCCGACGTCACTTATGCTTCCGTGTAGGTGATAAATGACTATAGGGCCAAGAATCAGAGCATCTAGCCTTAATGATCCGGTCACGAGACCAACCGCCGTCACCTTCAACAACACAGACTTTCGTCGCAGCGCCAGCATGCTATCGCGATAGCTGATATCCTGCTTTAGGGACGAGAACCTTTCATTCAGAACCACTCCCTGTAGTGAAAACAAAAACAGGACAAACGCGAATAATCCTGCCCCAGATGCTACCAGGTAGCTGCTAAACATATCTCCTTGTCTCGACACTAACCTCGCTACCAAAGGTGGAGTGACCACCCAGGATAGAGAATATAGTGAGCGCGCGAGAGAATTAGCCATGTTCGGACGGATCCCGTCGATAATCACGACTTGCTTATACAACGCCAGCGCTTGCTGAAAAATAACACTAGCCGTCGATCCAAAAAACAATGTAGAGATGACGAACGAGAGCGGCGTCCGATCTAACGCAACCCACAGAAAGCCTACTCCGCCGATCAGACCTGCCATTCCTATCGGCATAAATTTTCTTCTTATAATGTCCGCGAAGTAGCCAGCATTAACGGCAACGCATACCGACACTATGGAGGAGAAAAAAATTAAAATTCCATAAATTACCCCCTGTAGGCCTAAATGAAAGGCGATTAAAGATTGATATGAAATTATAGAGGCCCTCATAATCCCCGCAGAAGCCACAAAACCTAAAACGATCACAACTTCTCTGCCCTTTGTTTTCACAACCTTAGGTGGAGATGGTCGCATCTTTGTGATCGAGCCCCCGTTTTGCCCTGCTTATTAGCGACAACAATCAATAGAAAACAATAGGAACTATATCGAGACGGCGCCGGTTGCGGGGCAAGGTGGTCAAAGCTCCCGAGGCAGGGCGAGCGCAGATACCAAACGCTCGTTCTCAGATGTTGGAACGAACCCGCAAGCATGCAGGGAAGGGTATCCATCCGCCGGTGGCCGCCTGGCGTTGATATTACCGAGCGCGCTTAAGGTCGTCCTTATGAGTGCGCATAAGGATGGTGGATGAGCCAGG
>NZ_BAAFHE010000034.1:0-7092 GCF_054665075.1 Acidisoma sp. 7E03 | reverse complement strand
TGTCGGCCATCCGGCCTCGGCTCTCTTGGGTCCACATCCCAAGCTTGAATCAGACCGCGCCGAGCCGCCACAACCATTTTCAAACAGCCTCTTAACAGAGCTGGCGATCCCGCTCCTTCCCAACCAATGGCCCGCCCGGCGGATCATTAGACTGTGTCGTCACGCCGCAGGTCGAAATCCTACGCGTAACCCGAAAGCCTTCGCGACCTCCATCACTGTGCCGAGGGTCGGATTTCCGTCGCCGGACAAGGCCTTGCTGAGACCAGTCTCGCGCGCGAGCTGACTCATGTTGCGTGCTCTGGCAACCACGCCGAGCGCACGAGCGAGGAAAGCAGGATCGTCACCTTCCTCTGCGGCGGCCTCAAGATAGGCAGCAATATCCTCTTCGGCCTTCAGATAGTCGGCAGAGTCTTAGCGACCACGAAGCCGGAGGGGGCAAGGGCACCGCCCGCGACGGCGGCGGCCGCGCAGCGGCGTCCCTTGCGGCCCGATCGGCGCGAGCGGTAGCGGATCTGCTTTGGTTGCTGTCCTTCATCCCTCCATCGTGCCAAGGACGGTTGCGAACAGAGCGTGTTTCGACATTCTGCCGTGTGCGCCGTCAGAAGGTCAGCGATGTCGCCCAACACGATGGCCGGAACCGTCCGCGAGTAGTGGGTGCTGAGCAGGCCGGGTTACCGCCCAACTGTCACGGAGCCCGCTGGGTTTGCAGGCGGCGGGGTGCCGAGGCGCTCTATCTCCCGCCCCATCGCGCTGACTTTCACCAGATCAAGAACCTGTTCTCCACACTCAAGAAAATGCCGCGGAAAGCCGCAACTTGAGCAGTCGGTGCCCTCCGTGGTGCCGATGGCGAGACCATCGGCACCACCGTCGTGGCAGGCGCTGCCGCACGATACCCTCGTGACTCGGCTAGTAAGGCGCAGCGGGTGGCAAGGTTGTCGTCACGATGAGGGGCTTAAGCTTCGAGCGGCGCGCGAAACAGGCAGCATGGCCTCTGGTGCTAAACCGCCTCCTCCGACCCTTCGTTTCTTCTCGATGTGTCATATGCACGCTGCGCTCTCTCGAGCGCGGAGCCGTTGACGAGCGACCAGTTGTAGAGAGCGGCGAAGGGTTCGCGTAACGAGCAGCCAAGATCGGTGATTGTGTATTCGACGCCGATCGGCTGCGTCGGCAAAATCTTGCGAGTGACAAGGCCGTTGCGCTCCAGACGCTTCAATGCCTCCGACAAGGCCTTGTGGGTGATGCCGTCGAGACGGCGCTTGAGATCATTGAACCGCGCCGGCTGGGTGCAGAGGACGCTCAGAATCAGCACCGTCCACTTGTTGGCGATATGATCGAGGATAGGCCGTGTCGCGGTGACATCGAGCGGCAGTTCAAGCACGTCTTCGGACATGAGTATACGCCTTGGTATCTAAGCACCACCCGGTGCGTTCTTGCATCTAGATATAGAAACTATACCTGATTGTCATCGCCAAAGATGTGAGGACGTATGAGCAGGCTTTCAGGAAAAATCGCGGTCGTGGTTGGTGGTCATAGTGGCAAGGGCGGCGCCATCGCAGAGCGGTTCGCGGCGGAAGGTGGCACGGTTTACGCCACCAGCCGCCGCGCCGAAGAGGGTGAGGGTGAGGGTGAGGGTGAGCTTGGAGCCGGCAGGCTACGCGCGCGCCGTGTCGATGCTGCCGATCTGACAGCGCTCGCCGCATTTTTCGAGGCGGTGCGCAGCGAGACGGGACGGGTGAACGTGCTCGTCGTCAATGCCGGCATCTCCGAGTTCGCGACGCTCGATGACATCAGCGAGGATTATTTCGATCGGACGTTCGACCTCAACGTGCGCGCGCTGCTGTTCGCCGCAAAGACTGCGACGGCAATCATGCTCGATGGTGGCTCGATCGTGTTGGTGGGCTCCATCGCCGGTGCGATCGGTACCAAGGGTTATGGCGTCTACGAGGCGACCAAGGCCGCAGTGCGCTCATTCGCGCGGACCTGGGCCAATGAGCTGGCGCCTCGAAACATCCGCGTCAACGTCGTGGCACCAGGGCCAACCGACACCGACATGATGGCGGCGGTGGCCGGCGAGGTGCGTGAGGCGCTGAAGAAGCTAATTCCGCTCGGCCGCATGGCGCGTGCCGACGAAGTGGCCTCGGCCGCACTGTTCCTCGGCAGCGATCAAAGCAGCTTCATCACCGGGGCCGAGCTGCCGGTCGACGGCGGCATGACGCAGGTGTGATCTACGCCATGCGGACGACGGTGCGCGGCCGTCGCGTCAGATCTGCGAGGCCGGCGTCCCGGCGCGCAGCGGTGCGAAAATGTGCCGCTCGGCCAGATCGGGCGCCCACTGGACGTACTCGACAACGCTGCCGTTCGTATGCCTCATATACATCATCCGTCCGGTCGGGATGTCGTTGATGTCGTGCACCACGGATGCGCCGTTCGCGAGGAGCTTGTCCCTGGCGTCGTTAATGTCCTCCACAATCCAGGGACCGAAGCTCCCGCGGATCGGCTACAGCGCCTTTTCCGTTCCGCCGATTACAAGCACGTCGCCAATCCCAACGAGAAACAGAGGATCGTAGTTGAGCCTGAGATGCGGCTCCGTTCCGTGGACTGCCTTTAGGGTTGCCACGGTGGATTCGAGGTCGGGCGCGAACATGCGAGTGTATGTCTTTAGGATCATGACGATGCCTATCTGATGATGCTGACTGTCGACGGGATCTGAAGTGCCCGGATGCTACTCGGCGCTCAGCGCCGAGTAGCTGTTTGAGGAATGAGCCTTGGTCGAGGTTGTCTCAAGCCGGACCTGATTGTTGCGCGTCAGCGCAGGAATCGCTCCGAGATTGCCAGCATCGTGACGGCGTGGCCGGCCTGGGCAAGGAGCTCGTCGAAGGTGGCCCGATCGGCGTCCACGCCGTCCTGGAACGCCGTCAGGGTGGGCCACCACAACTGCCGCACTCCTAGGAACGGTGCGCCGTCGCTGTGCACCTCCGCGCTCGGCCTGTTCACTGCGTGCCGCAGCGCACCGATCCGCAGGCCGAGCTCGGCGTCGGCGGCGCCCACCCAGCCAGGATTGCCGTCGAGGTGCACGAACTGCAGGAGATGGATGCTGGTCGGCCGCTCCAGCACATCCCACTGCCGATCAACTGCGGCCCCGATGCCTATTGGAGGCCGCGAGACGATTACCTCTTCCTCCGTGATGAAGAAGATGACCCTCGGCAGGTCCTGGAACAAAGGCTCGTCGGGGCGGATGTTGTCAACGAACAAGGGCTCGTCGACCAGTGCGGCGGCATCCTTCGGAGAGTCGAACGAGGGCATGGCGACACCGTCATACTCGTCCTGGCCTGGGCCCAGGCGGTCGGTGTCGAACTGGTGCGCCTGAACGTATGTGAGCATGCCCGGGATCTGGCGGCCCAGAGTGCCGTGCGGGTGGCGCCAGTGGTCATGGAAACGCTGGCGGTCGATGTCGGGGTGGCGGGGGAGAAGAGAGAAGAAGCGGATCACGGAAAGCTCCTGACTTGGCTGCGGAGAGACCGTGTAGATATACAGAGTAGACTAGGGCGCAAGAACGCACCGACCCTCGCCTAGGTATATGCAAGTAAACCGCATCCCGTAGGGCGATCGTCATGACTGGCGGCATATGCGTTCTCGTTCTGGAAGACGACGAGCTTCTTCGGTGGTCCATCGCCGACTCGCTACGTGAACTGGGGTGCAAGAAGGTGGGGAGCTTTTCTAGCAACGAGCCGGTGCTCCCATATCTCGCCTACCCACGCCGTGCTCAGCACATCGGACTTCCGGACGTGCACCTCGGAAGAGGGACTTGCTACCGGACCTTCGTCGAGTTCGGTCACCGGAAACGGCTAATCATCTTTATGTCGGGCATCGTGGGCACCGCGCCGCCTCCCCTTCCCTCTTCCGGCACCGAAGGTGAGCTAAAGATCCCTGCCTTCAAGTAGATGACCGGCCGGCCTCCAGAGCGCGCATCTTCTAGCCAAAGCTCAGATGAGTTAGGAAACGCGGCAACTTCCACTGCCCCAGCTCGATGAACAGTGCCGCCTTCCTGCTTGCCATCAACTTCTCGATTGGGGTTTCCTTAGCGGCGGCGTTTCTAGCCCTCTCGTGGAAATCCGGAATCGCGCTAGGGCGGTGGTGCGCCTTGGGCTTCTTGTCGGCCTCGGGGGCCACCGTCGTCGAGGCTTGTGCGAACACCATCCAGTCGCCGCATCTGACGTCGACGCTCTCGTTTTCCTCGCTGCTTCTAGGCACTGCGCTCATCATGGGAGGCCTTGCCCGGCATCTTGCGAGGCCCGGGATCTTGCGTGCTGTGCTGGCCTGGTGGGTGACATGTTCGATATTCAATTCGGCGGTCGTCTTCTACCTCAGGCGCGGCACCTGGGGACAAGGACTAGGTTATCAACTGCCCTTCGCGATCATCTTCGGAATTGGCTTCGTCATCCTGCTGCCGCGTGCCCGGCAGCGTCTTTCCTATGCAGCCTTGGCGGCGGTCTTCGCCCTGTGCTCCGTGCAGTTCGTCGTGAAGGGCGCCCTGTCCGGACTGTCAGGCCAAGGCCCGAGCGTCAAGGCGTACATCCACAGTGCGTTTGCCTTCTACTCCCAAACAGCAGGAAGCATCCTCTCCATTTGCCTCGGCATTTCGCTCATGGGAATCATCGTGACCGACATGATGGAGCGGCATTGGCAAGCGCTTGAGCGAGATGCGCTGTCCGGCGTTTTGACGCGAGGCGCCTTCATGGCCAGGGGCGCCGCACTTCTCGCAAAGACACCGACGGTCGTCGCGGTTGTCTGCGATCTTGACCATTTCAAATCGATCAACGATGGCTTTGGTCACGCTGCCGGTGACGAAATGATCCACACGTTTGGACGCACTTTGTCCAACCTGTTCGAAGAAGCCACCTTAGGGCGCCTCGGCGGTAGGAATTTTGCCTTCTGTTCTCCAACACCACGCCAGAGGCGGTGAGTGGGAAGATCATCGCTCTACAGGAGGTGCTCCAGCAGCTTCGCTACGCTCGCCTCCCACCAAGCAGATCCGTAACCGCGAGCTTTGGCATCGCCACGCGCCTACCTGACGAGCCCCTTGATGAGCTGCTCCATCGAGCCGACATGGCGCTCTACTCAGCTAAGGGCGCGGGTCGCAACCGCTACACCTTTGCGAGCAAGTCGGCTGCTTCTGCTCCTGGAAGCAGCGCCTGATACGAAGTGGCCGCTCTGCTGCCTTTGAGAACGCGGCGAACCTCAATCCAGGAAAGCAGCCGGAAAGCATCTGCTGGAGAGATGGCCTGAGGCCGCATGGGTGTGACCTCAGGCCACCTGTGGAGTCAGGCGACAAGCGTCCAGCGGCGGAGATAGCCAGCCATCCGATCTATGGCCTCGCCGAACAGGACAACGATACTTTTGTCAGCGCCCGACCAGTTCACAACCCTCGACAAGATTAAAATGAGGAAAGGCGCGGACAGAGTTGCGGGCTCTTGCTGCAATGCAGGGGCGAGACAGCCGGCGACGAGCGCCGCCGCGTCCTGGCTCTCTATCCTTCGCGATCTATCAACATCAGCCCTATTTGAGGCGATCACGCACTTTCTGCTGCCTGGTGGCATCAGCCCTTTGCATGATCATGCAGCTTATAGTTGGACATCTCGAACGTTGTATCTGCTAGCGTCTAGGCTCCGCTTGATTTTTCGTTAGTCGAAACGAAAGTGGCTGCAATTGCCCTCGTAATGCCGCGATAATCTGCGCGTGTGAACGCTACGTGCTAAGGCTTCGCGCAGTTTGTCACAGTGGGGTGGGTCGGATGGATGGCACTTTGAATGTGCTTGTTCTGGAAGATGATGACGTCCTCCGAACGTCTATCATCGACGCGCTGTATGAGCTGGGGTACAAGAAAGTCCAAGGGTTCTCAACCAATGAGGAGGCGCTCCGCTACCTTCCCGAGGACGACCACGAGATGCACCTAGGGCTTCTCGATTTGAATCTTGGACGGGAGACCTGCTACCCCACCCTCGCCGCATTCGACCGTAGGCGCTGGCCGATCATACTCATGTCCGGCCTGCCTGCGCAGGAGGTGCCCCCGACTTGGGGCTGTCGACTCTGCCTCAAGAAGCCGTTTGGGGCGGCTGCATTGGAGAAAGCGCTGGAAGAGCGTTGCAAGTCTCTTGGGCAATCGACGTAGCTGAGGCACGGCTGACCGCCGCCGTTCAGCCGTTGGTTTCAGGCCAAACCCCACTATGGTGGCTGACTTGGTCAACTGCACGAGCTGATATGCCGCTGTCTGCTGAACAATGCCTTGGAGCGAGAGCGATGCTCCGGTTGACCCGGGAGGAGCTTGCGCGCTCAGCCCAGGTCGCCATCTCCACCCTCGCCGATTTTGAAGTGGGCCGGCGCCGCCCTCACGCTGGCACCCTCGCCGCCATCCGGTCCACCCTAGAAGCGGCCGGAGTCATTTTTATAGACGACGACGGCCAAGGGGCCGGTCTCAGGCTGAGGAAAGAATGAGCGCAGACGAGGCCGCGTTGCTGATTTGTGCGGGTCGCGCGCTTCTCGGCTGGAGCCGAGATCGTTTGGCAGCCATGGTGGAAGTAACGCCCGGCTCTGTCGTGCGCCTTGAACAAGGAAATCCCACTGTCTCGCTGGCGACCGTCGCGGCCATCCAAGCCGCCCTTGAAGCGGCCGGAGTGACCTTCGTGTCCGAAGCCGTAGGTGAGCCCAGGGCGAAGCTCATGAGGTCGGCGGATCTCGCTTAATTCCGAGGCATGCTGTTGGGAAATTGGAAGGAGCTTGTTCCCGGCATCCGCAAATTCGGTCTCTCGCAACATTAGCAAGCCTCAGCGCCCTGGGCGCCTGCAGCGCCTGATTACCATAGCCCGTATGCGCTAGCGGGCGGCAGTCAACCGCATCCAGGAGACGAGCCTTAAAATGGGCGTAGTGGTGGGTGCTCCCGCGGCCGGATCAATTTTCCCCATTGAGATCGCCATTTTACTAAGGCCGATGGTGGAACGGGCCAATGAACCGCACCGGGTTTCCCGGAGGCTCCAACTTCCAAGTAGAGTGGAGCTATGACGAGCAAGACGACGAACAAATTCAGCCCTGAGGTTC
>NZ_BAAFHE010000033.1:0-8711 GCF_054665075.1 Acidisoma sp. 7E03 | reverse complement strand
GAGGCCGAAGCACGCTACTATGCCAGCCTTGAGGCCATGTCCTTAGCCGCGTAACTTAAACCAAATGGCCTCCGGGAAACCCGGTGCGGTTCAACTTCATCCACCTTGGAGTAGTCGGGACTCGGCGACTCATCTTCAAGTTTTTTACCACGCGCCCGCACTCACAAGGTGTCGGGATATGGTCGAGATGAACGCGCGCAAACGCTGAAGACGTCGCAGGTCTCGGTGATATCCCATCCAGATATCCCGAGCCGGAGGCTGCACCGGCAGCTCCAATCTGCGGATGCCGGGGACCTGATCGCCGACGACGCGCGGCAGCACGGCGATCCCGACGCCCTGCCTGCACATCCGCGCCTGGACGTTGCGGTTGTTCGATCGCAGGACTGTTTTCGCGTTGGGAAAACTTGCAACGAGCCAGTCGATATCGGGGAACCGCCCCGTCGACGTGTCGTGCGTGATGAGCCGGCAGCCCGCTCCATCACCATATCTCGGATCGGCCGCTTCTTCAGCGATGTAGACCCTGTATTCGAGCCTGAGAAGCCGCCGCTGGACCACATCGGCAGTATCGAACGGAACGATCCGGAAAGCGACATCGGCCTCCCGTTGGGCAAGGTTGAACAAACGCGTGCCCGTCAGAATCTCGACGTCGACATTCGGATAGGACTGAGAGAACTCCGCAAGAATGGGAGGCAGAACGTAAGCTCCGAACCAATCGGCGGAGGAAATGCGCAGGCTCCCTTTGAGGCTCTGCTCCTGGCCTGCAAGCCTCCGTTCCATGGTAAGCACACTTTCTTCCATCTGCTCCGCGAGAGCGATAATCCCATGGCCCTCCTCCGTCAGAACAAGCCCGTCGGCCGTGCGCTGGAAGAGCGTGTGACCGATCGCTTCCTCAAGTGCGCGGAGGCGCCTGCCGACGGTCGGATGGCTGGTCTGAAGGGAACGTGCGGCGCTGCCGAGCGTACCGGACCGCGCAACAGCAAGAAAAATTCTGAGGTCACTCCATTCCACCGCCGCCACCGTACAAAAATGAACATTGAATGTACATTTATGCCCATTCAAGAACAAAGATAAACAAGTAGATTCCTGCCACCGCCTGCGTTTCGCCCCACGCGAAGCTCGCATCAAAAAACAGGAGTTGGACCATGCAGATCGGATTCATTGGGCTCGGCGGTCTGGGGTCAACCATGGCTCTGAATTTGGTCACGGCAGGCCATGATGTTCGAGCCGGATCATGGCCGAGACTACGGCGCATGGCGACGACAGTTCGGCATTGTCTGAAACCCACACGGAGATAACGCAATGAAAACCTGGTTCATCACAGGATGCTCGAGCGGCTTTGGCCAGCGGCTGGCCCGTGCGGCAGCACAGCGCGGCGATCAGGTGGTGGCGACCGCGCGGAAGGCCGAGACGATCGTTGAACTGGCGGAGCCTTTTGGTGGCCGTATGATCACTCTGCCGCTGGATGTGACCGATGCGGCGGCAGCGCAGGCAGCGGTCGCACGGGCGGAGAAGACCTTCGGTGGAATTGACGTGCTCGTAAACAATGCCGGCTACGGACTGTTCAGCGCAATCGAGGAAGGAACGCCCGAAGAATACCGGCCGATGTTCGAGGTCAACGTTTTCGGTCTCATCGAGACAACCAGAGCTGCCTTACCCATCCTGAGACGTTCGGGCGGAACGATCGTCAACATGTCGTCCGGCGCAGGCATCGCGGGTGGGGCAGGAAGCGGCTATTACAATGCCGCCAAATTCGGCGTGGAAGGCCTGTCCGAGGCGCTGGCAAGCGAACTGAAGCCCTTCGGAATCCGCGTGCTCATCGTCGAACCGGGGCCCTTTCGCACCGATTTCTTAGGCCGATCAATCATTATGGCTGCCAAGGAGATGCCGGAATACGCCGCAAGCTCGCGCAAGCCCTATCGGGAAACCAACGATGGCCGTCAGGCGGGCGATCCCGACAAGGCGGTGGCGGTGATCCTGAAGGCAGTCGACGCCGAAAACGCCCCGCTTCATCTGCCGCTCGGTCCGATCGCGCATTCGATCGCTGAGGGAAAGCTGGCGTCCTTCCGCAGGGACATCGATGCCTGGCGCGACATCACCATCGCAACCGATTTCAGCCAGGCCTGAGCGCTCGTCGCGCGCTCCCTGTAACCGTCAACGTTGAATGGAAAGCGATCATGATCGCGGCCTTGAAGGGCTTCACCCAACAGCTGCTGCCAGTCAATGGCATCAAGATCAACGCCGTCACGGGAGGCTCGGGGCCCCCGATCCTGCTGCTCCATGGCTGGCCTGAAACATGGTGGGAATGGCACCGTGTGATGCCCCTGCTCGCCGAGCATTTCAGCATAGTGGCCATGGATCTGCGGGGCGCAGGCTTTTCTGATTGTCCGCTCGACGGCTACGACAAAGCAACGATGGCGCGTGACGCGCATGAGATCATGGCGGCCCTCGGGCATCAACGCTATGCCGTGTGCGGCCATGACATCGGTGGCATGGTCGCCTTGGCGCAGACCGCCATCTATCGGCAGGACGTGACTCACTTGGCCGTTCTGGATGTTCCGCTTCCTGGCTGGACCGGCTGGGAAGCGATGACCGCAAGGCTTTGGCACCTCGGTTTCCATATGAACCGGGATCTGCCCGAGCGTCTGATCCATGGCCGCGAATACGACTACGTGTCCGCCTTCATGGCCGAACGGTTCTACGATCACAGCACCTTCGATCCGGCAAACATCGCGATCTATGCGAAGGCGATGGCGCTTCCGGGCCGCATCCGCGGCGGTATGGAATGGTATCGTACCCTCGACCGCGACCATGCGGCCGCGCTCGACTACAAGAAGCGGCCACTCGAGATACCGGTGCTCGCTCTCGGTGGGGATCAGCGCTTCGGTGCGCTCATGGTTCCGATGCTCAAGGAGTTCGCGATCAATGTGACGGGCGGTTCGATTGCCCATTGCAGCCACTATGTTGCCGACGAACGACCTTATGAAGTGGCGGCTGCTCTGATCGAATTCCTGAAGGCGCGTTGAAACGCTGCACCCGCACCGAACGTGTTTGATCGACGAGATAGGAAAAGAGAAGTGTCATGACCGTATCTGTTATTCGCGGCATCAACCATATCGGGATCACCGTGCCCGACATCGAAGCAGCAAAATCATTCCTGCTCGAAGCCTTCGGCGGCCAGGTGATTTATCAGTCCTTCGGACCGCAGGATCCTCCGCGGCAGGGCCCCGAATTCGAGCAGGCCGTGGGCGCCGTCCCTGGAACGGTCGTGCGTGCACAGGCGATGGTCAAGATCGGAACCGGAGCCGATATCGAGCTCTTCGAAATGCACGGCCCCGAACAGACCCAACCGATTCGGGCGAGCGACTTCGGCATCACGCATTTCGCTCTCTACACCGACGATATCGACGCATCAGTGGAGCGCTTTCAAAGGGCCGGTGGAACTCCTCTCACGCCCCCACGCCCTATTCCCTATGCAACCGAGAAAGGTCCTGGAAACAAGGTCTGCTACTGCCGCATGCCATGGGGCACGACGATGGAATTCATCACGACCCCCGCTCGCATGGCCTATCATGACCAAACCGACCTGCGGAGGTGGCAGGACGAGGACTGAGCGGCGCGCAAGAAGGGATCCGCATCGGCAGTCGCCGCAACACGGATGTGTTGGCCAATCCAATGCACCACATGCGGCGCCTCGCTACCGGAGAAGAAACCATAGCCCGTGACCATGTGCCCGCTGACAACCGCCGACCCGGCCCCAAATTTGACCGCAGTCTCCGTGACCCGACGACTACACGAGCACCATGCCACCGTCGCACATGACGACCTGACCCGTCAGATAATCGGAATCCGCCGAGGCAAGAAACGCGCAGAGACCCGTGAGATCTGCCGGTGTCGCCGGCCGTCCCAAGAGAATTCCGGCAGAAAACGACTCGATGAACTCGCCCTTTTCCTTGATGACGCCCTTCTCGATCATGTCCCGCTCCAGTCCCTCCCAAAGCGGCGTCACCACCACGCCCGGTGCGATGGCATTCACGGTGATCTTGTGGGGCGCGAATTCGCGCGCCCCCGCCTGCGTCAGCGAAATGACGGCCGCCTTGCTCGCACAGTAAGGCGCGAACTCCGCATAGCCTTGGCGGCCGGCAATCGAGGCCGTGTTGATGATCTTGCCGCCCAGGCCACGCCTCTTCATCTCACGGCCAACCTCCTGCATGCCGATCATGACGCCAAGCGCGTTGACGCGCATGATGGCGTTGAAGTTCGCCTCATCCACGTCCAGGAACGGCAGCGGTTTGTTGAAGCCCGCGTTGTTGAACAGCACATCTATGCCTCCGAAGCGCGCCACGACTGCCTCGACCATCACGCGCATCTGGCCTCGCTCCGCGACATCGACGGCAACACCCATGGCTTCGCCGCCCTCTTGAACGAGAGCCTCCGCTAGCGCTCTCGCACGCTCTCCATTGAGATCGGCGATGACGATACGTCCGCCGTCGGCGGCCAGTCGCCGAGCGATTCCCTCTCCCAGTCCCGAAGCCCCGCCGGTCACGAGGATCACGCGATCAGAAAGACGCTGCATCTCCGACCTCCCCTCTCACGCGTTGAGCAACGTCACCTTGATGCACTTGTCCGCCTGAGCGCCGAGCTGGAAGGCTTCTAAGCTGTTGGCGAGCGGAAACTCATGCGTGCGAATCGCCGACAGATCGAGCTTCGTACGCTCCAGAAATCGAATCGTATCCGGCCAAACGCCGGGAGAGCCTATACATCCACGGATCGTCAAGTTCCGCATCTGGATATTGCCCAAATGCGCGGTGACGGGCCGCCCGATGTTGATCCCCACCATCGAGACGCGCCCCTCCTCCCGCACAAGATCGAACACGACGCCGAGCGAGGCATCATGCCCGGATGCTTCCACCACGACATCCGCCCCACGCCCCCCTGTCATCTGCATGATCGTCTCAACGGTCTTCCCGATAGCCGGATCCACCACTTCAGCCGCGCCGAGTTTCATGGCCGCGGCGCGGCGATGGGGCAACGGATCGATCACGATGACCCTGGCCCCCATGCCGATGGCGGCAGCGGCAGAGACTAGCCCGATCGTGCCGCCCCCAGACACCACGACCGTCTCGCTCGCGTCCGTCCCTCCGGCCCGACGCACGGCATAGAAACCGCAGGTGAATGGTTCGATCAACGAAGCCGTGCCGTCGTCGATCGTATCGGGAAGCTTGTGCAGCCACTCCGGTCGGGCGACGAAATATTCACGGTCCGCCCCGTCCAAAGAGAAGCCGAAATGGTAAACCCTGTCAGGCAAGCGGACCACACATTCGCCCACGACCCGCTCACCGGGGGCGAAGTTCCGAACATTGCGCCCGACTTCCACGATCTCACCGCACCATTCGTGCCCAGGTGTGACGGGATAGCTGATTGGAATGATGTAGCGTCCAGCAAGCAACTCGTAATCCGAATGGCAAATGCCGACGGCCCGAAGGCGCAGCAACACCTCGTTCTCGGTGATCCGCGGCATGTCCACCTCGCGCACCACAGGATGGTCTGGCTTCTCGAAGATAAGGGCCTTCATGCTGCGTTCCTCTCTCCGGTGGGAATGCCTTCGCGCCGGCCGGAAACCGAACCGCGTACAATCGCCTCCAGCAGAGCGATGTTGTCGATCATCTCAGAACCGGTAATCGGGTAGGCTGCCGCGCCTCGGACGGCACGGGCAAAAGCTTCGAAGTTGGCGATGACAGGCTCCGCCTTGCCGACCTCCTCCACGGAGATGGGCGCGCCTTTCATGCCCTTGGTGACCACCCAGCCATCCGGTGCCTCGACATGCGCCCGGTCCCGAACATCGATCCAACCCTCGGTGCCGAAAACGGCAAATCGCGAGAAAAACGGTGTTGCGAGCGTGGCTGAAATATAAGCCGTGCCACCACCCGTGAAGCGCACATAGGCGCTCATCGTGTCGCCCGACGGAAGGTCGGAGGCGAGCGCTTCACAACTGACGGTAACGTCCTTGGCGGGACCCATCAGCTTGATCGCGAGATCGGTGAGGTGGATGCCTGTGGCGGTCATGCCGCCGGCCGGCGCCTGCTCAGGCTTCAGCCGCCAGTTGCCGCGATCAAGGGTCAGAAACTTGTCATGGCTGAAGTTCGCCTCGATCTGAAGCAGCCGGCCAAGTTTGCCTTCGGCAGCGAGAGCCAACATCTCTGCGATGGGCGGTTCGAACCGCCGCTCGTGGCCCATCCCGAGGACCACCCCGGCCTCGCGGCAGAGGGCGACCGCGCGCTCCGCTCCCGCACGTGTGAGCGCTAAAGGCTTCTCGCAGAAAACATGCTTGCCGGCCTGAACGACCGCGGCGATCTGCTCCTCATGCAGGTTATGGGGGGTGATCAGAAGCACCGCGTCGATTGCAGGGTCACTCAGCGCGTCCTCTAGCCGAGCGCTGGCGGGAATCGAATGCGCCGCCTTGAAGCTCTCGGCTGCCGTGGCATTGACTTCGACCGCCCGCGCGATCCTGATCAGTGGATTATCCTGGAGTGTGACCGCAATCTTGCGTCCCCACCATCCGAGACCCACCAGGGCCACATTGATCGGTTCCATGCCTTGCCTCCCTTTTCTCGTCCGATGCCGGTCAGGCGACTTTCGTTTGAGTCTTGCGGAACAGCGCATCGATCTGGCGCTGTGCGCTCATCAGCGCAGCCCGGTCGCTGGTGCGACCCGTCAGTGCGTCGTGAAGTTCGTTGCCTAGAATTGTCTCTACCGCGACGTATTCAGGGATCGGGGGACGCTGCCATCCATCGAGCAAATCCCGCCTGGCCACCCGTTCGACGAAGTTGACGATAGGCGAGCTCCGCATCACCTCGGGATCGGATATCACGCTGAAGCGTGGCCGAATCGGAAGCCCACTTTTCAGATGATCCCGCACCGTATCCGGCGAAGTGATCCAGGCGATCGCGTCCACCGCAAGGCGCATCCGTTCCTCGGGCAGATTCGTCGGTACGCAGAGCACGAAGCCGCCGATGGGCGCGGTCGCGCACCCTTGCGGACCTGCCGGGTGCGGCAGGTATTCGACCTTGCGCGAAACTTTAGATCGCGTGTCATATTCGAAGCGCGCCGCTCGCATGCTCCAACAATAGGTCATGGCAGCATGGCCTGTGAGGAACGTGTCGAGGCTCGTTTCCCAATCGAATTCCGTTACGCCTGGCGGCGAAATTTCGACGAGCTGGTGCATGTAGTCGAGGACGCGCAGACCCGCCGTGATATCGATACGCGGCCGCGCCGGGCCCACTTCCCGCGCCGCCGACCGTTCGAGAAGAAAGCTTCCACAGTCTCCGAGAAGGAAGAGGAAGCTTGCCGCGATCGGCATGCCACGCGCGGCGTTCCACGTGATCCCATAGCGCCCGTGAGCCGGTGCATGCAGCGCACGGCCCGCCGATAACACCTGATCGAAGGTCGCCGGGAAAGGAAGGGCCGCCTCCTCGAACAGATCACGACGAAGGGCGAGGGTTTCGATGGTACAGTAGATCGGAACGCCATACTGCTTGCCGCGCCACTGGCCGGTCGCCCAGAAGTCAGCGTGAAACTCCGTAGGATCGAGTCCGGCCGCCCGGACGACCTCGCCGACTGGGCGAATATAGCCGCGTGAGGCGAACTCCCCCATCCATGGAATGTTGATCGCCACGATATCGTATTGCGAAACCGGCCGCTGTGCATTCTCGAGGGCCAGTTGATAAAGTTGCGGAAGCCGCGCGAGCGTGAAGTCTCGCCGGGATCCGAAGCTCGTGCGCAGATCTGCCCACATGTTCTGCATTGCGACGAAGTAATTGTCCTCGGCGAGGAGGAAACGGAGATCGAAACGGCGCGCCTGGCTCGACCGTCGCATCGAAGCGGGCCAGGCGAGGCTCCCCGCCGCAGGGGCGCCAAAGTAGTAGTCATCACTCGCCTCTCCGGGGTCTCGGCTTCCGAGGGTTTCGGCTACCACCCGCTTCACCTGCAAAAGATAGCGCTCAAAATCCTTCCTGAGTTGAGCACTCGGCTGAAGCGCAAAGGACTTGCCCGTCTTGCTGCGCGGCACGCGAACGATGAGCCCCTGAGCGATCAGCTCTTCGATCCGTCGCAAAGCGGTTGTGTAGGGCGCGTAGCCGGCTTGTGCGAGGCTCGATATGGTAACGAGATCACCCCGGGTGTGAGCAGCGAAGAGATGATGGAGCACCCGCCAATCAAGATCATTATCGGCCTGCGGAAACGCGTCCCGCCAGGGAATCCGAAGCTGATCGAGAAAGTCCAGGATGCGAAGACATTCCAGATCCTTCATCGCTGCTCTACCGCATCACTAGCCGGCCAAGGCTTGCCGATCCAAGCCGGCCATGGCTTCATATTCCTGCAGCAACACGAAAAAGTCCTTCCCCCCCTGCCCGCGCGCACGCGCCGCCTCATACTGCTGGCGAATGAGGCCGGTCAGGAAAACCGGCACGCGCTCGTCCCGCGCAGCATCCACCAGAAGATCGAAATCTTTGATCATCTGCTCAATGGTAAAAGCGGGCGAGAAATCCCGCCGCTCGAGCATGTCCCGCTTATAGACAATGAGCGGTGAGGCGACAGCGCTCTCGCAAATGACCTCAAGCATCTGAGAGGCCATTTCGAATCGATAGATCAACGGGCCAGCCGTCGCAGCAGGATGACGGTGGCAGCGGCGTAGAGAAAGGCTTCGACGCTCTCGA
>NZ_BAAFHE010000032.1:0-11310 GCF_054665075.1 Acidisoma sp. 7E03 | reverse complement strand
AAAAATATCCGTCGTCCAAATGAGGTCTCCTTCCGGAAACCTTGAATCACGCCAGCTCGGCTCTGTGAATCCTTTTTATGGGTCCCGGCCCTAGCTGGCGATACTCTGCCTCAGACAGCCGCCGCTCCTTCCTTCCGTCGGCATATCGCACCACGCCATGCACCGGGTTGTCCGGCCTGAGACCCTGGCGCACGGCGAAGGAAAAGATGGCACCAAGCAGCCCGACCGTTCGGCTTGAGGCTCCCTTCCCACCGCGCACATTTGAAAGGCCGCGCTTCTTCCCGGTGGCCTTTCGAGACTGAGTCTCGCCGGCCGCAACCCGGTGCATGAACACTTCAACATCGTGGCGAGTTACCGCTGGGACCTTCATGCTACCCAGGAGCGGCAAAATATGGGCGCTGATGCGGCTTCGGTCGGTTGTCAGAGTGGTTGGCTTCTTTGCCTCACCGCGCCGCGTTAGAATTCGACCGGACTCTGCCTCTTCTAAATATCGATCGCAAAGTTCTTTCACACTCTCTGCAGACCTCTTCGCCTTCTTTATAGCCGCAGGGTCAGCTCCATCCACGACCTGGCCAAGGAGGCGCTTAGCCTCGTTCCTAGCCTCCTCGGGTGTCCAGGGTGCGCCATGGCGGCCTATGGTGTGCCAGCGCTGGCGACCGTCCGCCGTTCGGTACTTCAGGCAATATGCCACTGCCGCCGAGGTCTGACGTCTGGCGCAAAATCCAGCGACCGTGGCGTCCCAAATCGTCTCACCGGGCGCGAGACCTTTAACTTCCCTCAACCCGATCCGCTTGCGTTCCTGCATCTCTCGTCGCCCACTGTGGTAGCTAAGGGCATCCTAGCTACCATCTAGCTACCAGGATGGCTCAAACACGAGCAAGCAGCATCAACTAGGTGCACATTTAACTTACTGAAATTTCTTAATAAATTCTTATCTCGCAACGCCCCGCAACCCCGATCAGGCTCTGAGCTTATCCCTCCGAAGGCAAAGGTCTCGCGTTCGAATCGCGACGGGTCCGCCAGGGTTTTTGCTAATCAATCCCCTCTGACCTTTTCCAAGATACGCAAGGCGTCATAAGGACACCGCCCTCTCACGGCGAAGATAGCGAGCATCTTGAGCAGAGAAGTGACTGTGGGTTACTGCGTCTCAGGACAAAAGCGACGAAGAACGTTTCCTTCTCATTTTGATCCAAACGGCCCCGAATGAGGCTCGCCGACTCGATGGAAACTCATCCCAGAGTGGTAAGCTAGACGCACAGTTGGGCCATTGTGCATTCTTCATTTCCGTCGAGCACCATCTTCGCAGTCGGAGTTTAGGCTATGATAGAAACACCTACAGTTTTTATCGTCGGCGCCGGAGCGTCCAAGGAAGTAGGGTTGCCTCTTGGATCAGAGCTAACGGAGGAAATTAGACGCCGCTTGGTCGTTTCTGAAAGTCGTGAGGCCGGCGTGCGAACCGCTGATCCGAATATTGTAAGGGCGCTTAATGCTCTCAGCCAAGGTCATCCGGGAGCATATATCCGAGCAGCACAAGATATAAGTGCAGCAATGCCACTAGCTGTGTCTATCGACAATTTTCTTCATACTCATCGAAGCAACAAGGAGATCATCCAAGTTGGTAAAATGGCAATCGTTTCTTCAATACTAGAAAAAGAAAAAACAAGCGATCTGTTTGTAGAGACATCTAATTCTTATAACTCCATTCCATTTCCGCAAATTAAAGGCACCTGGTTTGTGCGTCTATGGCACGCGCTTTCTACGGACCTCGACGTAGACAATGTTGATCAAATTTTCTCTAATGTTTCTTTTGTTGTATTTAACTACGATAGATGCATTGAGCAATTTCTCTATTACTCGTTGAATACGTATTTCAAGATCGGCTCGTCACGGGCCAGAGAAATTCTGAGCAAATTGCGCATCATCCATCCCTATGGAAAAATTGACGATTTATTTCTAATTTCCAACCAAATTAGCTTTGGTGAGAGTGTCGATCCGCATCGACTGATTCAGCTTTCTGAAAATATAAAGACTTTTACGGAACACGAAAGCGAATCATCTGAAGTCGAAGATATCCACTCGATGATTTCAACGGCCAAAAAATCGTATTTTTAGGCTTCGCCTATCATAAAACTAATATGAAACTTCTTACCTCTGGAAACAAAACTCGCTCCAGACAGATTTTCGGAACAACCATGGGAATGTCGTTATTCGATGCAGAAATAGCCAAGAAAATGATACGAGATATGCTTCGCGAAAAAACATCTGAAGTCACGGGGGTCTATAATAGCCCCGGTTTAAATATAGATTACTTGGAACCCTCGTTTTTAGACGGGACCTGCAGTCAGTTGTTCGATTACTACAGTCGGAGTATAGGCCAATAGGGACGAAACGTGCTACCCTGCCCACCCCAACCCGAGAGCCATCATGTCCGACACAGACACCCGTCCCATCTGCCGGCTCGTGCGTGCGGGGGAGACCGTGCGCGGCAAGCAGGGGCTCGACTACACCGTGGGCATCTCGGCCGAGAGCGTCGGCGCCCAAGGCATCCACCTGCAGCTCGTCACCATTCCGCCCCTGGCCCGCGCGAAGGCGCACCGCCACGAAGCGCATGAGACGGCGATCTACGCGCTCAGCGGCGTCTCGGGCTGCTGGTTCGGGGACCGGCTGGACCAGCACGCCGTGGTCGAGCCCGGGGATTTCTTCTACATCCCGGCCGGCGTGCCGCATCAACCCTACAATCCGAGCGCGACCGACCCCTGCATCGCCGTCATCGCGCGCACCGATCCCAATGAACAGGAAAGCGTGGTGCTGATGCCGGAGCTGGACGGCCTGCACCGGGATTGACCGGGCAAGCCGGCCGAGCCGGCAAAACGTCACACCGGCCGGCGTTTTCGGCCCTGCCCTGCCCCGCCTGATGCTGTTACGGTCCCTCCGCCGGCGCATGCCCGCCCGGCGGACCGCCCAAGAAACGATCGCGACAGGACAGAGCAGATGACGCCGAACTACGACGCGCTCACGGAAAACGCCCTCTATTACGACTACAGCTCCGCCGCCAACCCGATCCGCCAGGGGCTCATTCCCGGCGTCCCCTATCACTCCTTCTCCGGCCAGTTCTTCGAGGAGGGGCCCACCCGCATCCAGCCGCTCGACATCAGCGGCGCGCTCGGCTGCGAAGGCCCGGCCACCAGCCCGGCACTCTGCGCCAATTTCATCCGCATCCTCGGCGGCAGCGTGATGACGACGGCGGAAGCCACCAGCCAGCTCTTCTTCGTGCACAAGGGCTCCGGCCGCACCGATGCCTGCGGCGAAAGCATCTACTGGAACAAGGGCGACTATCTCGTCCTGCCCGCGCACGGCCAGGCCATGCATTACGCCGAGGAAGAGGCCGGGCTCTACTGGGTGCATGATGCGCCGCTGCTGCGCTACCTCGGCGCCGCCCCCACGGTGGAGCGCTTCAAGCCCACCCTCTTTGAATATTCCAAGGCCGAGACGAAGCTGGAGACGATCGCGAACGATCCGGTGAACTCCCAGGCCAACCGCGTCAGCGTGCTGCTCGCCAATCGCGCCTTCCCGCAGACCCGCACCGTCACGCATACGCTATGGGCGATGTTCGGCCTGCTGCCCGCCGGCAAAACGCAATATCCGCACCGCCACGAATCCGTGGCGCTCGATTTCGTCGTGGACTGCAAGCCTGGCTGCTACACCATGATCGGCACGGAACTCGACGAGACGGGGATGATCAAGAACGGCGTGCGCGAGGATTGGGCGCCGGGGGCGAGCTTCGTGACGCCGCCCGGCTACTGGCATTCCCACCACAATGAATCGGGCGCGGATGCGCATGTCCTGCCCATCCAGGATGCCGGGCTGCACACCTATCTGCGGACCCTGGAAATCACCTTCAGCCACCCCGGCCATGACCGGACGGTGCACATCTCGCAGATGCCGTAAGCGGCGTGGCGCCGCCGGCAAGGGCGCTTCCCCCTCCGGCGGCCCCTGCCTGGCTCAGGCCGTCTGCAAGGCGACGCCCCGGTCCCGCGCCGCGATCACGGCGCGGGTCACGAGGGCGGTCAGCGTCTGCCCCTCCATCAGCACGCCGAGGGCGGCGGCCGTGGTGCCGCCCGGGCTCGTCACCTTCTGCCGCAGGGTGCCGGGCGCATCCTCGCTTCCGGCGGCAAGCTGGGCGGAGCCCAGGATGGTCTGCAGCGCCATCGGCCCGGCGAGCTCCGCCGGCAGGCCCACGGCGCGCGCGGCCTCGGTCAGCGCCTCGATGAAGTGGAAGAGATAGGCGGGGCCGGAACCCGAAACCGCCGTCACCGCATCCATCAGCGCATCGTCCGCGATGTCGAAGACCGGGCCGCAGGTGGCCAACAGGCCGCGCGCCCGGGCCCGCTGGGCCGGCTGCACGTAGCGGTTGGCGCAGAGCGCCATCACTCCGGCGCCAATCGCGGCCGGCGTATTCGGCATGCAGCGCAGCACGGGGGTCTCGGCCGGCAGATGCGATTCGAGCCAGCGCAGCGTCAGCCCAGCGGCGATCGAGAGGAAGACGGCGCCGCCCTCGGCAAGCGCGGCATAGGGCGGCAGCACCGCCCCCATCACCTGCGGCTTTACGGCGAGCACCACGATGTCGCAGCGCAGCCCCTGCGGCAGGTCCTCCCGGGCGGCGACGGCCTCAGCGCCCGCCGCCGCGGCCCGCGCCCGCAGGGCCTCGTCCGGCTCCACGACATGGACGGTGGGCGGATGCGGCGCGGCCAGCCAGCCCTTCAGCAGGGCAAAGCCCATGTTTCCACACCCGATGAGCAGCAGCGTGCCGGACATCCTGCGTCCTTCCTTCCATCAGCCGCGCGAGGACCAAGAGGGCCAGGCGGCAGTCGCGCCCCGCCGCCGGGTCCGCCGACCCGAGGGCCGGCAGGGGGACGATGCCAGGGATCGCGCCGCGGGGCCATGGGCAGCGGCGGGGGCGCCCCGCCCCCGCCCGAGCGCGCGGCGCGACCATCGGACACGGACAGAATTGTGCGATCATCACTCCTACGATCACGCCTTCGTGTGGAAAATCTTTTGCCTTTCCATCTTCAATGGCTATTCCTATGAAAAATGCATGTCTCGGCAGTTAAGTGGATTTTTTGTTGCAGCACCGGATACGTTCATCTATTTCGTAAGCGTCGTGATGTGCCGCCTACCACAAGCGCCTGCAGATCGAAAAGGAACGACCCAGGAACAAAACATCTACGCTCGATGAGGACCTTCGCTGCGCGCTCTGAAGGAGCGACGGCGGAGTACGGGGTGGTTTTTTCGAATCTCGGCACGCGCCGCCCATAGACAGACTCGCACGCATTTCCATCGCGCCGCCGTGCCCGGGGGAGGTGACTCTGTCGTGGACCGGATGTCTCGTCCGGCTTCCTCCCGCCTAAGGCGTCTGAGGTGCCGCCGCCTCGGACGGCTGAACTGCTGCGGCGGCCAAACCGACGTCGCGCAGAGAACAGACGTCACACAGGGAAGGACCCTCCATGAGCGGTGGAATATCAACGGTGACTGCGGGCTCGGTCACCTCGAACTTCACGAGCAGCGCCTATCTGCCGCAGTTCTACGCTTCCATCACCCCGAACACCGTCATCACCAACATCTACGGCAGCGGCAGCTACTCCATCGGCGGCGGCACGGATTATCCGCAGCTCGTGGCGATCACGCCCAATGCCGCGGCGGTCAGCGTTGACGGCGCATCGATCATCGCGGTGGGCGGCGCCGACGACAGCGTGACCGCGACCGGCACCACCCCCATCGTCGCCTTCCTCGGCTCCGGCACCCTCTTCACCGACGAAAATTCGGTGTCCACCATCTATGGCGGAACCGGCGCCGCCACCGTCACCGCCGGCTCGGCCGCCACCACGCTCTTCGGCGGCAGCGGCGACATCACCTTCTCCGCCGGATCGTCTTCCGGCGATTTCGTGCTCGGCGGGTCGGGACAGACGAACATCGCAGGCGGCGCGGGCGGCAACAACACGCTGATCGGCGGCAGCGGCACCACGCTCATCACCGCGACCGGCAGCAGCACGGGTGATCTTCTGGTCGGCGGCGTCGGCACCACCGTCATCAACGCCTCCAGCACCACCGGCGCACTGACCATCTCGGTCAATCCCAACAGCAACTCCGGCACCCTGGTCGCGACCTTGGGCTCCGGCGCCGACACGGCGCTGGCCGGCGCCGGCAATGCCGTGATCCAGGGCGGTAGCGGGCCGGACGTCTACGGCTTCGTCGCCGGCCACAGCGGCGGCGCGGTCACCATTCTCGGCTTCAGCGGCAAGGACAACATCGCTTTCGAGGGCTATAGCGGCCCGCCGGTGGAATCCGTGGGCTCGCTGGGCGACGTCATCACCCTCAGCGACGGGACGACGATCACCCTCTCCGGCATCGACCACAAGATCTTCTCGACCTGATCCAGGCGGACGGCGCGCGGTCCCAGGCCGCGCGCCTTCGCTCTGGTGCATCCTCCCGATTTCGTGACATGGTGCGGCAACCCCATCCTGTGCCGTGCCGGCGTGATCTGCTGCGGCAGACGCTTCTGAGGTCGCGCGGCGCAGACCAGCCGCTCAGGACGCCTCGCCCATGCTGTCACGCCTGCGGACGTTTCAGGACCAAGGCAAGCTGGAGGCGGCCGAGGCGAGTTTCCGCCGCATCCTGGCCGCAGCCCCCGATCATCTCCATGCGCAGCTCGGCCTCGCCGGCTGCTCCTGGCTGAGGGGCGACCGGAGCGCCGCCGAGCGCCTGCTCGCCGCGGCGCTGACACCGCCGCCGAGGGACGCTAACCAGTTGCTCGACTGCGCAGAGCTTCTGGTGGCGATGGGCGAGCGGGCGGAGGCCCGCCGCCTGCTGCATCCGCACCACGGGGACCATCCCAAGCTCGCGGAACGGCTCGGCCAGATCGCGGAGCAGGACGGGCAGTTCACTGCGGCCGCCGGCTATTACCGCCAGGCGCTGGAGGCCGGCGGGGTCTCCGAACCCGCCCTGCGCGGTCTCGCCCTCGCTTTGCTGCGCGGCGGGGATCGCGAGGGCGCCTTCGCGGCCCTCAGGCGCTGGACGGAAGACGACCCGGCGCAGGCCGCCACCGCCGCGCGTCTGCGCGGGGAGCTGCACCGGACACTCGGCGAGGCGCCGGCGGCCGTCGCGGCCTTCCGGGATGCGCTCGCCCTTCAGCCGGACAGCCGCGCGCGCCATATCGATCTCGCAACCGAACTGCGGCGGCTGCGCCGCTTCGCGGAGGCGGAGGCGGTGCTGGATGCCCTGAGCGACGCAGCGGAGGTGCGGCTCGCCCGCGCCGAACTCGCCCTCGCCCGGCAGGACCATGCGGCGGCGCTCGGCCACGTCGACGCCGCCCTCGCCGGCGGACCGGAGACCCTGGTGGCGCTGCAGCTCCGCTTCCGCATCGCCCTCGACCGGCGGGACGCCGCGGCGGCCTTCGCCGCAGCGGACGGGATGGCGGCGCTGAGCGGGGGACAGCATCGGGTGACCGCCGAGCGCTGCCGGCTGGAGGCCTATCGCAGCCTGGGGCGGGAGGCCGAGGCCCTGGCGCTCACCACCCGTCTGCGCGCCGCCCAGCCGCTCGACCCCGCGGCCGCGCTGGACCATCTGCGCCAGCTGCGGCGCATGGGCGATCGCGCGGGCGCGGAGGCGGCGCTGCGCTCTGCGCTCGCCGAGCACCCGAACCATCCGCCGCTCCTCATCGAAGGTCATGACCTGGCCCTCGCCCTGGAGGATCACGAGGCCGCCCTTGCCTTCGCTCGCGCTCTTCTCGCCCATCAGCCGGAGGTGAGCGCTCACCACTTACGCCTGCTGCCGCTGCTGCAGCGGGAGGACGAGGCGCAGGCGGAAGCCGCATGGGCCGCCGTCCTGGCGCGCTTCCCGCAGGATCTCTCCGTCCAGATGGAGGCCGTGCGCCGTCTGCAGCGGCGCGGGCTGGTGGATGCGGCGCGCGTGCAAGCGCGAGAGGTTTTTGCCGCCCATCCCGCCAGCATGGCGGCCTGGTCCCTGGTCTACGAGCTGACCATCACGGGCGGCACGGCGGCGGAGGCGGCGGCGCTGCTGCCCCTCGCCCCGGCGCAAAACGGGCAGGATGCGGTGACCGTCCTGCACAGCCGCGCGCGCCTCGCGCGGCGGCGCCATCAGGGTGCGGCGGCGCGGGAGCTTCTGCACGCCGCCCTCGCCCGCGCGCCGCAGAACCAGGGACTGCTGCACACGCTCTTCACCCTCTCGCTGCGCCGCTTCGCGGTGACGGAAGCCGAGGACTGCGTACGGCGGCTGGCGGCGCTGCGGGAGCCCGGGCGGCGTTTCAGCCAGACGGCCATTGGCCTGTATCAGACGCTGGAAGGCCAGATGCTGAACGACATCCTGCTGGACGGCGCTGCACGCACGGCGCTCGAAGCGCTGCTGCCGCTGCCGCCCGAGACGCGGCTCGCGGGTCTGCTGCCCCTCATGCGGGAGCGGCCGGACCATCTGCCGACGGCGACGCAGATCGTCATCGCGCTGCGCGAGGCGGGGGCCCTCGCCGTGCCCGCGGTCGACACGGGCGCGCCGCGCGCGATCCCCGCGCTCATCTCCCAATATTGGCACGACGAGACGCCGCCTCCGGACGTGGCCGAGGTCAGCGCCACTTGGCAGGACTGCAATCCGGGCTGGACCCATCGGCGTTTCAGCCACGAAAGCGCACGGGCCTACCTCGCGGCCGCCTTCCCGCCCGTCGTCGCCCTCGCCTATCGCCGGGCGGCAGACCCCACGACCCGGGCCGATCTTCTCCGCCTCGCCGTGCTCTTTCGCGACGGCGGTGTCTGGGCGGACATGGACGACCGCTGCCTGCAACCGCTCGAGAGGCTGCTGCCGCCCGGGACGGAGGCACTCTTCTGGCAGGAACCTACCGGCAATCTCGGCAACAACGTCATCGCCGTGCGGCCGCAGCATCCCGTGCTACGGCGGGCGCTGGCGCTCGCGGTGGAAGCCATCAACCGCGGCGATCGGGACACGGTCTGGATGCTGACCGGGCCGGGGCTGCTGACGCGCGCCTTCGCCACCAGCCTGGCCGAGGCAGCCGAGGGCTGGCGTGACTGGCTGCGCCCCATGCGCATCCTGGACGAGTTCGAGCTGTGGCAGCAGGTCGCCTATCACTGCCAGCTTTCCTACAAGCGGGCGGGTCGTCACTGGTCCAAGCGGCTGTTCAACCAGGGGCAGGCGACCCCGCGCCTCTTGCTCGATCCCTCGGCGTCGGCGGAGATGGCGCCTGTCGCCCGGCTGCAGGAAGCCTGACCTCAGCTCCGGGCGGCGCGGGCCAGATAGCGTTCGAAGGCCGCGAGCGTGCGGTCCGAGACGTGGTGCTCGATGCCTTCGGCATCGCTCTCGGCATCCTCCCGCGCGACACCGATTTCGATCAGCAGCCGCACCACGAGCTGATGGCGGGCGCGCACCCGGGCGGCCAGCGCGCTGCCCTCCTCCGTCAGAAAGATACCACGATAGGGCCGCGAGGTGACGAAACCGTCCCGCTTCAGCCGGGCGACGCTCTTCACCGCCGTCGGATGCGACACGCCGAGACGCCGGGCGATTTCCGTCACCCGTACCTCGCCATGCAGCGCCATGAGATCGGCGATCAGTTCGACGTAGTCTTCCGTCAGGGCCGTGGAGCGCTGCGCCCGCGCATGGCGGTGGCGCTTCTCGAAGGCGGTCTCCTCCGCCGCTTCCGCGGCCGCCTGGGCCTCGCTCTCCCTCATCCTCTCTGGCAACGGCCGCTTCATCCTCTTTCGCCATGGGCGCCCAGCGGACCCAAGCGCCTCACCTTTTCGTTTAGCAGACCCCTCCCGCCGATGCCAGTTGACCAATCCGTGCCATCGGCTACATTCTCTAGCATCCGCTCGACAGGGGGCCTCATGGACTTGCAGCTGGCGCGTCCGTCGCTCAGCGACCGGACGACGGAGGAGATCAGGCGCGTGCTGGGCGGCGAACGCCGCGGCTGGCGCTCCCCGCTGCTCTTCGCCGGGCCCGCGGTCATCGCCTCCATCGCCTATATGGACCCCGGCAATTTCGCGACGAACATCCAGGCCGGCGCCCGCTACGGCTATGCCCTGCTCTGGGTGGTGCTGATGGCGAACCTCATCGCCATGCTCTTCCAGGCGCTCTCGGCGAAGCTCGGCATCGTCACCGGCCGCAACCTGGCCGAGCTCTGCCGAGACCGCTTCTCGTCGCCCGTCGTCATCATTCTTTGGATCGTCAGCGAAATCGCCGCCATGGCGACCGATCTGGCAGAATTCCTCGGGGGCGCCATCGGCCTGTCCCTGCTCTTCCATCTGCCGCTGCTCGCCGGCATGGGCGTCACCGCCGTCATCACCTATCTCATTCTCGTGGCGGCCGGGCGCGGCTTCCGACCCATTGAACTCGTCATCGGCGCACTGATGGCGACGATCGCCCTCTGCTACCTGCTCGAGCTCTTCATCGCCCCCGTGAACTGGCCGGCTGCCGGCCTGCACACCCTGGTGCCGAGCCTGCCCGATGCCGCGGCGCTCACCATCTCCGTCGGCATCATCGGCGCGACCGTGATGCCGCATGCGATCTACCTGCATTCGGGCCTCACCCAGCACCGCGCCCCAGCACGAGACGAGCGGGAGCGCAGGCTGCTGCTGCGCTTTTCCAATCAGGAGGTGATCATCGCGCTCGCAGTCGCCGGTGCCGTCAACCTCGCCATGGTCATGATGGCCTCCGCCGCCTTCCATGCCGGCCATCAGGAAGTTGCCGACATCGAGACCGCCTATCACACGCTGACGCCGCTGCTCGGCAGCGCCGCCGCCGCTCTCTTCCTGCTCTCGTTGATGGCGTCCGGCATGTCGAGTTCCGCCGTCGGCACCATGGCGGGGCAGATGATCATGCAGGGCTTCGTGGGCTTCCGGATCCCCGTCTGGCTGCGCCGCGTCATCACCATGGTGCCGGCCTTCATCGTCGTCGCCCTGGGCGTGAACCCGACCTGGGCGCTGGTGGTGAGCCAGGTCGTGCTCTCCTTTGCCCTGCCCATTCCGATGGTCGCCCTCGTGCTCTTCACCGGCAACCGGACGGTGATGGGGACCTACGCCAACCGGCCTCTCACGCAGGTCGTCGCCGTCCTCGGTACGGCGGTTGTGCTGGCACTCAACCTCGTCCTGCTGCTGCAAACTTTCGGCGTGGCGATCCCGGGCCTCGGCTGAGCCCCGTCCCTCAGAGGCCATTTCGGAATCAACGCGGAACGTGTTCAGCGAGGGGTTGGATGGCCGTGCCAGATGTGATTCTGGGCAGGTGTTCGAAGCCTTG
>NZ_BAAFHE010000031.1:0-11505 GCF_054665075.1 Acidisoma sp. 7E03 | reverse complement strand
GGCATCGTCGTCGCCAATAAGGCGAAGATCGCCACGCGCAACGTGCGACATTTCGCGGATCTTGATGTCGGGATCATCGATCCGTGGCGGGACGCCCCAGTTTGAAGCTTTCGTGGAGTCACACGAGGATGTCTCCTACCGACCCAAGGCAGGCATAGCCAATCTCGTGTTGCGAATTGAGAAGCGGATATTCAACGACGCCGCACTCATAAACCGCATCCAGGACTGCATTGCATTTGGTTATGAACCTAGAAGGCCGGACATGAGCACGGTTAGTGTCGCCACACGTAATTACTCTGCTGAAGTCGCTCGTCATGTACATGCGTTTCATCAGTTCGTCTTTCCCCGTAGCGGCAATCTCGAAATGGAAGTAGGGCGTAGTATCGGACGGGTAACTTCTGGTACTGGGGCATTCATAGCGGCCGGGAACACGCACAGCTTTTTCGCCCGAGGACAGAATGCTTTTGTCGTTCTCGAGATGCCTGCGGGAGGAGGTGGCTATCCAGCAGAAATGTCACTTCCTGTTTTCTTCGAGGTAGGCCCCGATATTCGAGGGTTGTTGGATTATGCCACCATGGGAAGAGGGATAGAGAGTCTCTCAGCTCATCAACAGTTGGCGTGGTCCGTGTTGTTGCTCGATCGTTTAGTGGAGCGTGGGGGCTCTCGGGACCGGGCGGACTTTCAGATTGAACGGGCACTTTCTTTCATGCGAGACCGATTGGCGGAGTCCATCACGGTCGCGGATATCGCCGATGCTGCGGGGATGAGCGCTACCTGTCTTCACGTGACTTTTCGGGATCGGCTTTCAACCACGCCCCATGCCCATCTGATGTCTTTGCGGGCGGAGGCAGCGGCGCGGATGCTGAGCATCACGAATCTGCCGATCGCTGAAGTGGCGGTGAGGGCCGGGTATGGCGATCAGAGTACCATGACCCGGGCCTTGCGACGCCTGCGAGGTCAGACGCCAGGAGAAATTCGCCGAAGCGTGAACCCTGTCTCGCTGAAAAAGCCTAAACTTCCGTAGAATCGGCCAAGACATTTCACGCAAATCGAGGCCATACGGGTCTGGGTTTGCAGTGAGAGGGCCATGGCGGCACGGGAGACGTTAAGGGCGACGGCATTTGGCTGCACTGCCATCGTTTTCTGGGCCGGTCTGGCGCTGTTAACAGCGGCGACGCACGGGATTCCGCCCTTCGAATTGCTTGCCTTGAGCTTTGGCGTGGCCTTTGTCGTTGGATCGGCGCTCCTCGCTCTGCGTGGAAGGGAAGCCTTGGCGCGGCTGCGTCAGCCGGTTCTTCCATGGGTGACGGCGTTCCTCGCGCTGTTTCTCTATCACGCGCTGTATTTCTACGCGCTCGCAACCATACCGCCGGCCCGCGCCAGCCTTATCGCCTATCTTTGGCCACTCCTGATCGTGCTGTTCTCGGCCATGCTGCCGCATGGCCCTGGGCTCAAGATACGCCATCTTGGCGGCACCGGGATGGGTTTGGTGGGCGTGGGGTTCATCTTCACCGGGCACGGCAGGGTGATAGAAGGCGGGGGCAGTGTTCTCGGCTACCTTGCTGCTATCGGCTGCGCGGTTGTTTGGTCATCCTATACTGTGATCAACCGCCGCTTCGCCCGTGTTCCAAGCGAAATGCTGATTGGCGTGTGTGCGGCCGTTTCCTTGGCTGGCGCGACCGCGCATATCCTGTTGGAACAGACAGTGTGGCCGGCCAGCGGGCAATGGGGTGCTATTGTCCTGCTTGGGATTGGCCCGACTGGTCTTGCTTTTCTTGCATGGGACCATGCCACGAAACACGGTGACCTGCCGCTCCTTGGCGCATTGTCCTACCTGGCGCCGCTCATCTCGACCTTGCTTTTGGTGCTGGCAGGGAAGGCCGTGGCGACGCTCACTTTGGGCCTGGCCGCGTGCCTCATCGTCGGCGGAGCGGTCCTCGCAACCTGGCATGGGCCGAGCGCGCCACGGATAGACCGGGCAGAGGAGAAGTAAGGCAAGGGAGAGTAGATGCTGCCTCTTTTACGCGATAACGCAACGATCTCTACCCGCCCAGGCAGTAGCGGTTCTTCCCCGATCGCTTGGCCTGGTAGAGCGCATGATCGGCCCGCATGAGGAGCATATCGACGCTTTCCTGTGTTTCGGAGACCGTGATGACGCCGATACTCATGCCGATGCGGATTTCAGCATCCGAAAGCGCGATCGGCTGAGCTGCGGCCGCAATCAGGCTTTCGCAGAGCGCCGCGATCTGATCTGGAGGCAGGTCGACCAAAGCATTGAACTCGTCTCCGCCGATACGGCCAACTATGCCATGCGCGCCAAGGATGGCCCTGAAACGAAGCGCCACTTCCTGCAGCACCCGATCGCCCATAGGATGGCCGAGCTGGTCGTTGACGGCCTTGAAATCATCCAGATCCAAATACAGAATCGAAAAGGGCTGGCCGGCGAGCAGGCGCGCGCCGAGCTGTTTGCGGAACAGGGCACGATTAGGCAAACCCGTCAGCTCGTCATGGCCGGCGAGCCGCTCCAGCTCCGCTTCATAGGCCTTGCGCCGCTCGATTCCACGAACGGAGACGACATAGCCATCGGGCGCCCCGGTTACGCTGTCATAGGTCAGTCGCTGCGAGGCTTCCATCCACACCCAACTGCCGTTCTTGTGCCGCTGGCGCAGCTCGCAGAGGCCGGTTTCGATCTCGCCTGAAAACACCCGTGTGATCATCTCCCGCAGCGGGCCCAGGTCATCCGGGTGCGTGATGTCCAAGGCCTTTTTGCCGATCAGCTCCTCCGGTTCATAGCCCAGGAGCGTGCGAATGGAGGGTGAGACATAAAGGCGGACGCCGTTGAGATCGCCCCGCACGATGGTCTCGGAGGAGCTTTCGGCAAGCATTTCAAAGAAGGCCCGCCGCCGGGCCAGGGTCTTATTTTCAACATGAAGCGTGAGAAGCTGTTCCGCGATATCGGCCAGATCAAGAAGTGCCGCCTGCTCCGATACCGATAGGTTTCGGGTTGTCCGATCCAGAATGAGGAGGATGCCTCTTCCTTGTGGCCCGAAGGGTATGCCTGCGATTGACACGACGCCCGGCGTCTCGCGCGGCCAGGATGCGGCCAGGCTCCGATATGCCTCGTCGGCGGCATGAAACCAACGATAAGAGGTCTCGTCGAGGAGGATGATGGCCGCCGGGGCCGACAGCAAGGTGCAGGCCGTCCGGCAGAGCGGCTCGAAGTCCAAGCTATCGAAATTGTCGTCGAGATGGTCCGAATACGGCACGGGGGCTGGATTGCGTTTGAAGGTTGGGTCGGGAGGGGGAACAAGACGCGGGACGAATGAGTACAAATCACAAAACGACGATTGCCGGAGAGTGGCAACAGGCAAGGAAAAATGCTTTCCAGCGCCTGTGCCTCGGCTCTGGAGATCGCGAGCGCCCAGCCCATCGCCGGTTACCGAACCTGCTCTCAGATGCCATCCGGCAAGCGAGCCCCTGAGGGCATGCTTCAACTCGGCCAGCCTGCTAGCCCGCACTCGCCGTGGGGCGCCTAGCGATCCAAGCCGGCGATCGCAATCGGACGATTATACGCGCCAAAGCGGACACGGGCCTGGATGTTTGTGCCTCAACGCATAACGCGGGACGATGACCACGATTGTCGTGGCCGGCGCAGTGATGACGGATTGGCAGGGCTCCAAGTTGGACCAAAAGCGGTCGACCCGCTCATAGATTTAAACGCGATCCAGGGCCAGAGGAGCATGGGAAGGCGGCCGAGCTGCGCTAGGGCCGTCGACTTTGAAAAGTCTCACGCCGGTGTGAGACTATCAGGAAGGAGTGGTCTGGCCTCTCAACGGGCAGGCCAGCATGGTGGCACGGTGCGCGAGAGCGGCGGCGCACTGCTCACAGTATGCATGGCTCAAGGAACATCCCAAGGCCAAGACATGTCTCATCTTTAGCCGCGCTGGTCGCACAAAGCGCGATCCAAGCGCATGAGGTGAGACAATAGGGATCCATGATCGCCGGGCCTGATCACGGCCGTGAAAGGCCGTGGAACTCTCGCACCACCCGGGTTGCGATGAAGTCGACAAAGACGCGGACCTTCGACAACGGATAACGGCTTGACGGCCACAGTAGATACAGCGAGCCGGTCTTCTTATGGGCACCAGCGAGAAGTTCGACTAACTCACCGCTGTCCATGCAGCTTTGAACCGCAAAATGCGGCAGGTACGCTATGCCCCTTCCTTTCCGCGTGAGGTCGAGAACGGGCTCCATCGCTGTTGCCGCGATCGTGGCCGGGATTGAGGCTGCATCAAGGTCCTCGCCAGTCGGCCAGGGCAGAAGACGACCCGTCTCGGCCATACGCTGGCGTAGGCAACGGTGCTGGGCGAGATCAGCCAACCGTTCCGGCCACCCGGCACGCTCGACATAGGCCGGAGCCGCGACAAATCGCCATGTGAAATCTCCGAGCTTGCGGTAACGCAAGCGGCTGTCCTTGGGTTCACCGGAGCGGATCACCGCATCAAAGCCCTCGTCGATCACGTCGACGAAGCGATCATTCACGTCGAGTTCAAGCTCAATGTCTGGATAGGCCTCGTTGAAGTCGGCGATGGCGGGCAGGAGGAGCATCGGCTCGGCAGGCAGGCTGATCTTGAGACGCCCTTGCGGCGCGGCTCCTGCGGCCGCCACCTCCGCCTGTGCCGCCTCCACTTCGGCAAGGATCCGCCGGCACCGTTCGAGGAAAAGCTGCCCTTCTTCGGTGATCGTGATCGACCGCGTCGAGCGGTGGAATAGTCGGACGGAAAGCTGCTCCTCAAGCTTCTGGATCGCTTTGCCCACGGCAGAAGGGGTTAGCCCAACCACCTGACCGGCAAGCTTGAAGCTGCGCTTCTCCGCTGCCTGGACGAAGGCCTGCATGGCGCTGACGCTCTCAACCGCTACTCGCATGGTAGAAAGATATTCCGCTTTGACGAGAATTAAAGCGGTTTTTACATCGTTGCCGGATGCCTAGTTTGGGGCAGGTCATCCACCCCAGAGGCTTCCTTCAATGTCCGATCTCTTCACGCCGTTCGACCTTTGCGGCTTAGCACTGCCCAACCGGATTTTCATGGCTCCGCTCACCCGTTCGCGCGGCCCGCAGGATGCAGCGACCGATCTCGTCGCGCTCTACTACACCCAGCGCGCGACCGCCGGTCTCATTATCTCCGAGGGATCACCAATTTCGCAGGAGGGCCAGGGCTATTTCTACAATCCCGGCATCTTCACGCCCGAGCAGATCGCCGGCTGGCGGCTGGTCACGAACTCGGTTCATGCTGTCGGTGGCCGGATGTTCATCCAGCTCTGGCATGTCGGGCGGATCTCGCACAGCTCCAACCAACCGAACAAGGGTGCGCCGGTCAGCTCGACCGACAAGGCGGCCAATGCCATGGCGTTCGGGAGAGACGACACCGGCAAGGTCGGCTTCGTGCCTGCCTCGAAGCCGCGCGCACTAGAGACCGACGAGGTTGCGCGCGTCGTCGGTGATTTCGTGCAGTCGGCCCGCAATGCCATGGAAGCGGGCTTCGACGGGGTCGAGCTGCATGCTGCCAATGGCTATCTCTTCGACCAGTTTCTGAACCCGCACATCAACGATCGCACCGACCGCTACTCGGCCGCGACGATCGACGGGCGAATGCGCTTCACACTCGAAGTCATCGATGCGGTCAGCACCGCGATCGGCGCGCATAAGGTCGGTATCCGGCTTACACCCTATGGCGTGATCGGCGATGTCCCGATGTTCGACGATGCCGAGGAGACCTATGTGGCGCTCGGCAAGGCGCTGGGTGCGCGCGGCATCACCTATTTCCACGTCATGGACCAGACCGGATTCTTCAATACGCCCGCCGGGCAGAAGCCGACGAGCGACCTCATCAAGGAATTGCTCATCGAGTGGCGCGGGGTCGCGCCCAATACCGCAATCCTCCTCGATGGCGGCATGACCAAGGCGCGTGCGACCGAGCTCATCAAGACGGGCGTGATCGATCTCGCGGGCTTCGGCCAGCCCTATATCGCAAACCCCGATCTCGTCGCGCGCCTGCGCAACGACTGGCCGCTCAATCCGCCCGAGCGCGACACCTACTACCAGGGCGGCGCCAAGGGGTACGTCGATTATCCGCCCTACCGCGCAGACAAGCCGGCGCTCGCCGCCGCCTGATCCCCAACCCGGCGCCGCCCAAAGGCGCCGCATTTCTCAGCAATATGGAGACAAGACATGCCGCATTATGACGAGCTGAGGGGCAAGGTTGCCCTCATAACCGGCGCCGGCTCCGGCATTGGACGCACCACGGCGATCGCCTTTGCCAAGCAGGGCGCGAAGGTGGTGGTGTCGGACATCAACCCCGCTGCGGGAGCCGAGACCGTCAAGAAGATCACCGACGCTGGCGCGCAGGCGATCTTCGTCGCCACCGATGTCTCGAAGGAAGATCAGGTCCAGGTGCTGGTCGCGAAGGCGGTGGAGCGGTTCGGCCGGGTCGATATCGCCTTCAATAATGCGGGGCTGACGCAGAACTCGGCTCCCCTGGCCGCGCAGCCGTCGGACACCTACGACCATATCTTCGATGTCAGCGTGCGCGGCGTATGGCTGACGATGCGCGCCGAGATCGAGCAGATGCTCGAGCAGGGCGGCGGCACCATCGTCAATATGGGCTCGATGTCCGCTGTCGTTGGCATCCCGGGCCTTACCACCTACTCCGGCTCCAAGCACGCCGTACTGGGCCTGACCCGCGGCGCGGCGCTGGACTATGCCAAGCAGGGCATCCGCATCAACGCGGTGGGCCCCGGCACGATCGACACGCCCATGATCGACCGGTTCATCGAGCTTGCAGGCACCGACGCCGTGATGGAGCCGATCCGCGCCGCCCATCCGATCGGTCGCACCGGGAAGCCGGAAGAGGTGGCCGAGGCCGTGCTGTGGCTTGCTTCCGACGCGTCCTCCTTCGTCGTTGGCCACATTCTCATGGTCGATGGCGGCTACTCGGTTCAGTAATCCGCCGCCACGCGCCAGGGTTCACGCGTCGCTTCCTCTCCCCGAACGACGTCTGGAATCTGGTGACCGCAGACCGTGAATGACGAGTTCGATCAGCCTGTCGGCGCGCTGCTCCGCCTCCGGCCCGGGGGGCAGTCGCCACAGGAAGCCGAGCAACAGCAGGATGTCTTCCGGGTCCGTGTCCCTCCGGAAGTCGCCTGCTTGGGCGCAGCTTTCGAGCAATTACCGCAGCGCGTCGACCATCGGTCCATAGGTCTCGCGCAGATCGCGATCTGTCATGGCGGCGTGGAGGACCTCGGCCACTTAGTAACAAGGGAAGGACCCATCATGCAATATGTGAAGCTCGGCCGCACCGGTCTGGAGGTTTCGCCCATCTGCATCGGCGCGATGACCTATGGCGATCCCGCCCGCGGGCACCCTGTCTGGTCCCTCGGTGAAGAGGAGAGCCGCCCGCTCATTCGCCACGCGATCGAGCATGGAATCAACTTTTTCGGCACCGCCAACATGTATTCGCAAGGATCGAGTGAGGAGATTCTCGGGCGGGCGCTGAGGGACTTCGCGAATCGCGACGACATCGTCATTGCAACGAAACTCCGACACCCGATGCGGCCCGGCCCGAACGGTGCAGGCCTCTCGCGTAAGGCGATCATGACCGAGATCGACCACAGTCTGCGGCGACTCGGCACAGACTATGTCGATCTGTACCAAATTCACCGTGCCGATCCGACCACACCCTGGGAGGAGACGTTGGAAGCCCTGCACGATGTGGTCAAGGCAGGCAAGGCGCGATACCTTGGTGCGTCTTCGATGATGGCCTGGGAGTTCAGCAAAGCACTTCATATTCAGAAGGCGCACGGCTGGTCCCGCTTCGTGTCAATGCAGGATCATTATAACCTTTTGGCTCGGGAAGAAGAGCGCGAGATGCTGCCACTTTGCGCAGACGAGGGTGTAGGCACCATCGTTTGGAGTCCGCTCGCACGGGGGCGTTTGACGCGGCCATGGGGCGAGAAGACCGAACGCTCTGAATCCGATCCGTTTGCTGATCTTCTCTATGCGGGTACGGCGAATTCGGATCAGGAGATCGTCACCGCCCTCGGATCGGTCGCGGCGGGGCGCGGTGTCAGTCGAGCACAGGTTGCACTGGCTTGGCTCCGTCGCAGTCCGGTCGTGGTGGCGCCGATTGTGGGAGCAAGCAAAACTAATCATATTGACGATGCCATCGCGTCGACGTCGATTGATCTCAGCGACGAGGAAGCTGCCTTGCTGGAATCACGCTACATCCCCCGCATAGACCCACAGGGGATATCGGACCCAAAGCTGCTCGCGAAGATATCCGCGCAGCTTGGCATTAAGCCCGCCGGTAATTGATACGACATCCGGGATGTTGTGGATTTCGATCACAAGATCGGAAGCATGACGCTTGCCAAGTAGGCACATCTGGTAGCCGGACGCACGGACGGCATCAGCCGTCTCGGCACCAGTGATGCTTGGGGGACGCCTGCCTGGACTGATCCCCGCGTCGCTACGAAACCGCCACGATATGGTGATCAGGGGCGCTCAACAGCTGTCGCACTTCTCGCTTTGGGGGAGCCCCGAACATGCGCCGGTACTCTCGATTGAATTGGGCTATGCTGTCATAGCCGACGCGACGCGCGGCGACGCCGGCGTCAAGCCTGTCGGTCAACATCAGGCGCCGCGCTTCGTGCAAGCGGATCCGCTTCTGATACTGGAGTGGGCTCATCGCCGTCTGGCTTCGGAAATGGTGGTGCAGCGTCGATTCACCCATGCCCACGAGCCGTGCCAGATCCTCGATCCGAAGCGCCCGATCATAGTTCTCGCGTATCCACCGGATTGCAGTGGTAACGCGGTAGGTCTGGGTACCGACCTCGACAGCCTGGCGCAGGCGCGGACCGACAGGGCTGGTCAGCACGCGATACAGGATCTCGCGCTGAATGGCTTTGCCGAGGATCGGAACATCGTGCGGCGTGTCGAGCAGGTCGATCAGCCTGAGGCACGCTGCCGCCAATGGCGCTGTCACGGGACCAATCGCCATGGCCGGCCCTGAAGTCGAAGCCGGGATGCCGTAGGCATCGACCTCGGCAATCAAACTTCGCGCGAGTTCGAGATCGATGTTCTGCTTAAGCGAGAGGTATGGTGTCTCGGGCGAGGCGCCGATCACTTGGACGATCGTCGGAAGATCGACCGCCGTCAGCAGAAAATGCGTCTCGTCATAGACATAGGTTTCATCGCCGAGGACGACCCGTTTTGCGCCGTGGGCGATGAATGCGAAGGAGGGCTCATAGAAAAAGGAACTCGGCTCCTTCGGCTCAGCGCATCCATGAATGCTGAGCCCGGCGATGGGCGTTTGTGCATCGCCCCGACCATCCAGATGACGCTTGATGGCCGTGGCGATGCGTGCCCGGATCGGTTCGATGACCGTCTCCTCGCCCGGTGCGGCCTGTCTTTCATCGCTCTGAGCCATGGTCTCAGACTAGCAGCTTTTCCACTGTGGTGGGCAGATCCCGCACGCGCCTGCCCACCACATGATAACCGGCGTTGCCGGCCGCCGTGCCGCCCAGCTGAGTCGCGGTAAGATCCGGTGCCCTGACTACGAGCGTCGTGATGTCGTTTCGAAGCCTATTGATCAAGCGTCCTGCGCCGCCTCACCTACGTTTGGATAGTCGGTCGACAAGGTGAGCGTCTTCCAGCCCTCCGCAGTCTCAGCGAGTGCAGCGGCCTTGCTTGTGAATGTCTGATAGGCGTCCGATCCTGACGGAAATTGAAGTGGTGCATTGTCATGATCGGCAAGACTCATCATCACTTCCGCGAATTTCGTGGGATCACCGAGCTGCCGATGGTTGTCGGCGTCGAGTGCTGCGCGGCGCTTGGCCGAGAAGTCCGCATAATCGTCGATCTCAATCTCGCCATAACGAACCGAACTCGGGTCGAGGAAATCAGTACGGAAGCGCCCCGGGTAGACGCAGGTCATGCGGATTCCGAACGGAGCAACTTCCTTCGCCAAACCTTCCGACCAGCCAGAAATAGCGTGCTTAGTCGAGCAGTAAATTGATGACCCCTCGAAACCGGTGATGCCAGCGATGGACGAGATGGTCATGATGCGACCAGAACGCTGCGCTCGCATGGTCGGTAGGATTGCGCGGGTGACGTCGAAGACGCCGAAAACGTTGGTGGCGAACTGCCGCGCGATCGTGTCCGGCTTGATCTCCTCGAAGGCCCCGAGTTGCCCGTAGCCCGCGTTGTTGACGAGGACATCGATCCGGCCAAATCGATCCAGGGCCATCTCGACAGCCGTCTGAATGGTTGGAAGGTCCGTCACATCGACCGCCGCCGTCACAAGCTGATCACCGAACTCGCGCAGGTCCTCCTCGATTGGCGCAGGATTACGGGCGGTGGCGACGACCTTGTCGCCCCGCGCAAGGGCAGCACGGGTGATCTCAAGCCCGAGGCCACGATTGGCGCCGGTTATGAACCAAGTCTTCACATTTGATCTCCGTTCTCGCTCCGCGCGACGCGCGTTTATGAACCGGAATGTAGGAAGCAGTTCGTCGGCCGCGAATAAACAGAGCTGCCTAATTATTGCCTAATCCTGCCGGGTTCGAGCGGAACCGCGCCGGGGCGCCATCACTAGGCATGCGTGCCTGCGAGCGTTGGACGTCAGCCTATAACGTCGACCGGGCCGATCGGGTGCCAAGAGCGAATAGCGGACGCTGTGGAGCGACGAGTGTCGTCCGACGTTGAGTTTCTTGGCGTGCAACTGGAGTGGGCGAAGGGAGTAGACCTCACCGTCCCCCTCGGCAGGTCTCAGATCTGCAGATTCCAGATTTCGGCTCCTCAGGCATGGTGGCATGTAGGAGATAGGGCGCTGAGCGGACACTCCGAAGTTTCTACGCGGTGACCGCTTACCCCCGACATAGTCATTCCTCCCAGCGGAAAGGCGGCGTCTGAGGACGCGCGCCCGCGTCAGAAGCACTAAAAGTAATGGAACTTTTGAGAATCGAAGGAAGAAGGGGGAAGGTGTGTCGAAAGTGCCGGCACCGCGCAGGGCTTCGTTCTTCTCTCGGATGAACGCGGTCTAAACCCGTCCCGTTCCCGCCTTCGCATCCCCGCAGCGCAAGGGCGCTGCGCCTTCGGCTCGCGGCGCTGCCGTGTCAGTCGCTGCGCTCCTTCCCGCACCAAGCCGCGCCGCTCGGGGGCGGGCGGTCTCAGTCCAGGTTTTTCAGACCGCATCCGAGAGGACGAGCCACGGCGCGGTGCTGGGCCTCCTCTCTGGCATGAAAGGGAATGAACGATGTCTGGTTACCTGAACCGCGTGAGCCTGATCGGCAACCTTGGCGCCGACCCCGAAGTCCGCAACACCCAGTCTGGTCAGATGATCGTCACGATGAACAGTGAACCGCACCGGGTTTCCCGGAGGCTCCAACTTCCAAGTAGAGTGGAGCTATGACGAGCAAGACGACGAACAAATTCAGCCCTGAGGTTCG
>NZ_BAAFHE010000030.1:0-14339 GCF_054665075.1 Acidisoma sp. 7E03 | reverse complement strand
GTAAGGCACTCAAGTAAGCACGCGCAAACACGCGACTAGTTTTGCCCGGAACGCACGGATCGGAATGCCAGCAATCAGCTCACTCTTGACGGCAACCAAACCGTCCGCAATCCCCCATCCGAGACACTGGTTCGCCATGGCCCGATCGGTTGCAGCAACGACCCACCCTGGACGCCACTGGGGGACCGAGGCGGCTCGCGTGCTACGCCTGAGCGGCCAGAAAGGCGGACCCTATCCCGAAGCCGCCATCGGCAGTGCCCGGCAGTGAACCTCGGCGCGGGCAATCTCGGATGCGCCCGCGTCAGGGCAAGGCTTGGGCCTCGCGCGTCATGGGGATGGTGATGATCTTGGGATAGGCCCAACCGGCGCCGGAGGCCACCGACTGGCCGACGCCATCGACCAGAAAGGCGCCGTAATCGGTCGCGGATGTCACGCGCGCCACCGCCCGACGGTAACCGGCTTTCTGACAGCTCACCGTCAGAGCCTCGTATCCTTTGTGGACGGTGACGGAGCCAGGGGTGAGGACGAACCAAGCGCCGCTCTCGTTGCTGAGTACACACGCCGCACCGGCAAGAAACTGTCCGCCGTCCGTCGTTTCGACCGCGATCGATTGCCCGGTGCCAACGCAGCCCGTCAGCAGGAGGACGAGACAGAAACTCCCGTAGCCGCGGCGGCGCTGCCTCATTCCGATCCCCCATCAACCATGACCACACTCATCGCATATGACGCAGTGTTCGGGAGGCCGGTCAACGATGCGCCGGAGCCTGGGGGACGGGCGGCAAGGCGTTCGCCGTCCGCTCACCCCTGCCCTCATGCCGGCAGAAGGCCCGCGGCGCGATAGCTCGCGATGAGACCGTCGAACTGCGTGACGTCCGACCGGCTTCTGGCATAGAGCTGGGCGCCGGAGATCGCGGCGAAAATCGCCAGCGCCCGCGCCTCGCTCTGCGCGGGCACCACCACCTCCGCCATCACCAGCACCTTCGCGAGCCAGGCGACGTTGACATCGGCGAAGCGCCTCGCTTCGCGCTGCACGATGTCCGGCAGGTCGGCATATTCGGCAGACATGAAGCTGCAGAGACAGAGCCTGTTCCCATCTTCCAAGGAGCGGCGAAAGATGCGCGGATAGAGGCGCAGGCTGCCTAGCGGATCGACACCCTCCGCCAGCATGGCGTCGAGCTCGGCGGCCGTATCCTCCCAGTAGCGCCGGGCCACGGCCGCGCCCAGCTCCGCCTTACTGGCAAAGTGGTGGTAGATGCTCGCCGCCTTGATGCCGACATCGGCGGCCAGATCGCGGTAGCTGAGACCACCATAGCCATGCGCCTGCGCGCTGCTCCGCGCGGCCGCCAAAATCGTCTCGCGTGCGTTCGTGCTCACGTCACCCTCTCTTCCAGCCGCCAAACCTAACGATCGATAGGTAGGGCTTGACGTGCCGCGCGTCTAGCCCTAGCTGTTACCTACCTAACGACAGGGAGGGTCATACTATGACGAACACTCTTGTCTTTTCAGACGCCACCGAACTGGCCGCGCTGATACGGCGCAAGCAGCTCTCGCCCGTTGAGGTGGTGAAGGCGCATCTCGACCGGATCGACGCGCTGAACCCGAAGGTGAACGCGATCGTCACGGTCGCGGCGCGCGCGCTGGCCGAGGCGAAGGAGGCCGAGGCCGCGGTGATGGCGGGTGCGGCGCTCGGGCCCCTCCATGGCGTGCCCTTCACCGTGAAGGACTCGATCGATACCGCGGGTGTGCCGACGCAGCGCGGCTCTCCCATCTTCAAGGGGCGCACCCCCGATGCGGATGCAACCAGCGTCGCGCGGATGAAGAAGGCAGGCGGCATTCTGCTGGCGAAGACCAACCTGCCCGAGTTCTCGTACTGGATCGAGAGCGACAACCTGCTCTCCGGCCGCTCGAACAATCCGTGGGATCTCGACCGCACGCCCGGCGGCTCGAGCGGCGGGGAATCGGCCGCGATTGCGGCGGGCATGTCCCCGCTCGGGCTCGGTACCGACCTCGCCATCTCCGTGCGCGGACCGGCCGCTCAGACCGGCATCGTCTCGCTCAAGGCGACCCATGGGCGCGTGCCGATGACCGGCATCTGGCCGCGGGCACCGCGCCGCTTCTGGCATGTCGGCCCGATGGCGCGCTCGATCCGCGATCTCGCACTCGCCTTCGCGCAACTGGCCGGACCCGACGGCGCGGATGCCTTCGCGACCACCACGGTGGCCTTCGATGCCGGCACCCCGCGCGACCGGAAACTGCGCATCGGCTGGATGGTGGGGCCCGGATTCGGACCGATCGACGCCGAGGTCGCCGCCACCGTGCGCGCGGCAGCCGACGCCTTCAGGGGCGAAGGCCACCAGGTGGAGGAGGTGCGTCTTCCGGCGCTGGAGCGTGACTTCGCACTCGACGTCTTCAACAAGCTGCACGTCATGGAGATGAAGCCCGCCTTCCGAGCGGCGGTCGCGGGGCACGAAGACGAGATGTACACGATGGCGAAAACCATGCTCGCTCTGCCGGACACCACGATGGAGGAGTATGTCGCGGCCGAGCAGGCGGCCGAGCGTCTGCGCGACGGCTATGCCGCCTACTTCCGGGACTACGACGTTCTTCTGACACCCGTGCTGCCGACCCCCGCGCACAAGCACGGGATTCATGAACTCGTCATCAACGGTGAGACGGTGGACCTCACCTATCTCCAGGGCGCGACCGTGCCCTTGAACGTGACCGGGCTGCCTGGCCTCTCGATGCGCTTCGGCACCAGCCGCGATGGTCTACCGATCAACGTGCAGCTCGTCGGCAGTTGGCAGGCGGAGTCCACCATCCTCCACGCCGCCGCGGTGCTGGAGGGGGTCAGCCCCGTCCGCGGCCTGCATCCGAGCCTCTGACCGACCGCGAGGGATGGTTCCAGGCCCCGCGCCGGGAACCACCCTCGCCCGAAGCCATCGGCGGGCACCACGCACGCCGCATTAACCGCCGAACCTGCAATGCTTGCGGGCGTGGTCGCTGAATTCCTTGACGAAGGCCGTCACCTTCGCCGGGCGAAAGCGCGCCGGCGGCAGGACGACGTGAACCCCGCCCGCGGGCAGGGCCCAGCCGGGCAGCAGCGGGCAGAGACGGCCCGCCTGCAGCTCCTCCGCAATCAGGAAATCCGGCAGGATGGTGAAGCCGCCGTCGGCCACCACGGCGGAGAGCGCGGCCGGCATGGCCGTCACCCTCAGCATGGGATCGAGCGTAATCTCGACCTGCTCGCCCTTGGCCGGATGGGTGAAGGACCATTGCACGGGGTTGCGCAGGGCGGCGTTGGCGATGAAGGGCAGCGCTGCCAGATCCCGCGGGTGATCGCCCCGCAGCGTCGCGGCGACGGCGGGTGAGGCGACGGCGAGCTGCGTGAAGCCGCCGACACGACGCGCCTGATAGCTCGAATCTTCGAGCCAGCCGACGCGCACGGCAAGGTCGATCTCGCTCTCGATCAAGTCGAGGCGGGCGTCGTTCAGCACGAGATCGATCTTCACCAGGGGGTAGCGCTGGCAGAAGCCGGCGGCGAAGCGCGCCAGTACGAAGGCGCCGAAATCATTGGGCGCGGTGATGCGCAGAAGACCCTTCGGCGTGCCGCGACTTGCCGTCAACTCGCCCTGCGCCGCTTCCGCCTCCCGCAGGATGGCGGACGCCCGGCCGTAGAGGCCGCGCCCGGCCTCCGTCGGCTGCACGCGGCGGGTGGTGCGGGCGAGCAGGTTGGTGTCGAGCTCCGTCTCCAACCGCGCCACCTGCTGGCTTACCACCGTCTTCGCGACGTTGAGACGCCGGGCCGCCGCGGTGAAGGAGCCCGCCTCCACCACCGCCGCGAAATAGACGAGCCGATTGAGGTTCAGCATGGCGATTGTCCGTGTTTGACGGACAGACTGTCTAATTCCTGCGACCTTCACGGGCAATGCGCCGCGCTTTACTGCTCGGCCGAGCCGAAGCCCAAGAGACGGGGTGCGGATCGGGCACGGATAGCCCGGAGGCCCGGCTGAGGCACGAGGATCGCGAGGAACACAGGTGGCGCAGCAGGACGGAGCCCGGACTGGCAGGCCGAGCGGCATGCGCCGCCGCGCCCTTTTCACCGCCGCCGCCACCGCTGCGCTGCCGCTTTCCCCGGCCCATAGCGAGAGCGGAAGGCGAACGACCATGACTTCTCAACCGACCGTGGTGCTGACGCATGGGGCCTTCACGGATGGGTCCTGCTGGAACGACGTCATCGAGATCCTGCAGAAGCGGCGCTACAGGGTGCTGGCGGTGCAGAATCCGCTGACCTCGCTCGCCGAAGACGTTGCGGCCACGCTGCGGACCATGCAGCGCGCGGAAGGCCCCATCGTGTTCGTCGGCCATAGCTGGGGCGGCACGGTCATCACCCAGGCGGGGTTGACGCCCCGTGTTTCCGCCCTCGTCTATCTCTCGGCCCTCGCGCCCGATGCCGGAGAATCGGTGACGACGCTGCAACATCATGGGCCGGCCGCCCAGGGCATGGAAGCGGCCGAGGCTGACCGTGCGGGCTTCCTATGGCTGCCCGCAGCCCATTACGGCGCGGTCCTCGCGGCGGATGTGCCCGCACACCGCATCCGCCTGATGGCGGCGACCCAGCAGCCGATCGCGCTCCGCTGTTTCAGTGACCCGGTGACGGGTGCGGCCTGGCGCCAGACGCCGAGCCATTACCTCGTGACCGAGGCCGACCAGGCGCTGTCGCCGGTTCTGCAGCGCTGGATGGCGCAGCGGATGGGGGCCAGCATCACCTCCGTCCAGTCCAGCCACATGGCGATGCTCTCGCATCCGCATGTCGTCGCCGACGTCATCGAGAGTGCGGCACATGCCGCCCTGCCCACCGGCGCCGGCGGCGGCGGCGGCTACCCATGACCCTTTCTTCCACCAGCATAGGCCGTTCCATGAAGATTCTTCAGATCAACGCGAGTGCCAAGACCAGCGGATCGACCTCCGCCCGCCTCGCGGACTCCATCACCGCGCGTCTGCAGGCGCTGCACGCTGATGCCAGCGTGACCGTGCGCAGCCTGCCGCAGCAGCCGGTGACCCCGCTGGATGAGACGGCGGTGCAGGCGCGCTTCTTGCCGGCCGAGCAGCGGAACGAGGTGCAGGCCGCGCGCATGGCGGAGGACGATGCGGTGGTCGCGGAATTCCTCGCGGCCGACGTCGTCGTCATCGCCGCACCAATGTACAACTTCAACATCCCGGCGCAGTTGCAGCATTGGATCGACGCCATTGCGCGGCCAGGTGCGACCTTCCGCTACACCCCCACCGGCCCCGTCGGCCTCGTTGCCGGCAAGACGGTGTACCTCGCACTCACCAGCGGCGGCGCGCATCGCGGGACGGTGGCAGACATTCCCGCCCGCTATCTCACTCAGATCCTGGGCTTCTTCGGCATCACCGACGTGCACACGATCTATGCCGAGAACATGTCCCGCGGGCCGGAGCTGGTGACCCAGGCCTTCGCCCAGGCGGATGCCGAGATCATGGGGATCGCTGCCTGAGATGAGCCAGTCCCCTCGCCTGCAAAGCCTCGCCCTCACCGCAGCCCCGGCGCTGCTGAGCCTGCTTCGCATCGTCGCAGGCCTGCTCTTCATGGAGCATGGCCTGATGAAGCTGCTGCATTTTCCGGCGGCTCCCATGGGCCTGCCAAGCCCGCTGCCGCCGCTGCTGCTAGCCGCCGGGCTGATCGAACTCCTCGGCGGTGCGCTCATCACCCTCGGCCTCTTCACCCGGATCGTCGCCTTCATCTGCTCGGGCGAAATGGCCTTCGCCTATTTCACCGCGCATCTGCCGGCGAGCTTCTGGCCCGGCATCAATGGCGGGGAAGCCGCAATCCTCTACTGCTTTCTCTTCCTCTATCTCGCGGCTGCCGGGGGTGGCCGGTTCGAGCTCGGCCAGACCCTGCTGCGGCGGGGCTAGTCCATTCATGGGCGGCGGGGCCGGTGGCCCTGCCGCCTCTCCTCAATTCGCCCATTCCGGATCAGTCGTGAAGACGATCGTCAGCCAGCGGTCGGGGCTGTCGGGGCCCAGGGCCTGGCCGATCTCGTCCCGCAGCGCGTCCCACTCCTCGAGCCGCCGCGCCGGCCAATTGGCGGGGACGATGAAATAGAGCTCGATCTGGCTGCCGCGGCCGACACGCGCGACATAGGCGCGGTAGGAGAGGAAGCCGTGCCGGGCGACCGCACCCCGCGCCACCGCATCCACATGATCCTTCATCGCTTGCGGCGTCACCAGCAGCACGTCTGCGACCGCGCGGCGGATGGTACCGAGCGGCACCGGGATCACGACGAGGGAGACCAGGGCGAGCGCCGCGGGGTCGACATAGGGGGCGAAGCGGGCGAGCCCCGTGCCTTCGATGAGGTAGCCCGCGAGAAAGGCCGCAAACAGCGCGAGGCCGAGCGCGGCCCCTACCCCCCAGGCTTTGGCATCCAGCCCGACGAGATGCGAGCGCAAGACGCGGTTGGCGCCCCAGGTATAGGCCAGCATGCCCATGTCGATGATGGTCGCCAGCCCCTCGAACCCCATGGCGGCACCAAAGGCGAGAGGATGGCCGCCTGCGAGCAGCACGCTCACCGCATTCACCAGCGCGTAGAGCGCCGCGCCCGTCATCAGCGTGCCGTTGAGGCCGAGGACGATGGGTTCCAGATGCCAGAAGCCCATGGTGAAGCGCTCATGAAAGGCGCGGCCCGCGACATCGGCGGCATTGGAGGCGGCGATGAGTCGCGCGACGCCGAAGGCGAGGCCCGTCATCGTCGCATCCACCAGCGAATACATGCCGTCGAAGAGGATGGCATTGGAATGCACGGCAAGACCGAAGACGAGGCTTGCGGCCGCGAGCAGGACGGTCGCCGCGATGGAATTGCGCAGAACCCTCTGCTCGTGTCCCATCGCGGCCACGGGCGCTAGCGGGGGCGTTGGGCGGCGGCGGTGAGCGCCGCGAGAAACTCGTCCACATCCGCCGTGCTGAGGCAAAGCGGCGGGCGGATCTTCAAGACATTGGCGCCGAGGCCGGCGGCGCCAATCAACACCCCCTCCTCCCGCAGCGCATTCATCAGCTGGGTGGTGCGCCGCGCGTCCGGCGCGCCGGTTGCGGGGTCGACCACGTCGACGCCGATATAGAGGCCGGCGCCGCGCACCGCGCCGATCTCGGGCAAGGCGAGCGCTCGCACGCCGTCCCGCAGATAGGCGCCAACGGTGCGCGCATTCTCGACCAGGCCTTCCTCGGCAATCACCTGCAACACCGCATGTCCGGCGGCGGCCGCCACCGGGTTGCCGCCGAAGGTATTGAAATAGCCGTAATGCTCGCTCAGAAGCGCGAGAATGTCCGGCCGGGTCACCAGCCCCGCGAGCGGAATGCCGTTGCCCATGGGCTTGCCGAGGGTCACGATGTCCGGCTGCACGCCATGGCGCAGGAAGCCCCAGAGGGCCGCGCCGGTGCGGCCGAAACCGGGCTGCACCTCATCCGCGATGAAGAGACCGCCCGCCGCCTGCACCGCCTGCACGGCGGGAGCGAGGAACCCCGCCGGATCGGCGAAGATGCCGTCGCTGGAGAATATCGTGTCTACCAGCAGCGCCGCGGTGCCGAAGCCGCCTTCAGCCAGCACCTCCATCTCGGCACGCACCGCCGCCGCGAAGCCGGTTGCCAGATCATCCCCATAGATCCGCGCATCGGGCGCCGGCACGGTACGCACATAGGCCGGCCAGCGGCCGCGCTTGTAGGTGGAGGGGGAAACTTCCGTCACCGAAGCAGTATTGCCGTGATAGGCGCCTTCGGTGACGATGATGCCCTGCGCCCCGGAAGCCAGCCGCGCGAGGCGGAGTGCCAGGTCATTCGCTTCCGACCCCGTGCAGGAGAAGGTGACGTTGCCGAGCGCGGGCGGAAAGGTTGCGAGCAGCGCTTCGGCATAGGCCGTCACCGGCTCCACCAGATAGCGCGTATGGATGTTGAGCCGCGCCACCTGGCGCTGCACCGCCTCCACCACGCGCGGATGGCAATGCCCGACGGAGGGGACGTTGTTGTAGAGATCCAGGTATTCGCGCCCGTCGGCCGCGCGCATCCGCGTGCCTTGTGCGCTCACCATCTCGATCGGCTGTTTGTAGAACAGCACGGCGCCGCGGCCGAAGGCCGCGAGCCGGCGGGTCACGGCGGGCGCCGCCTCGCCCGCCGTGCCGGAATCGAAGGCGTTCAGGCTGAGGATCGGCGCCGGTGACCGGTTGTCCATGCTCAAGACTTTCTCTGGCGCGCGAGATAGGCGTGGGCGAGTGCGACTGTCCCTTCGGTATAGGGCACGCCCATGGCCTGCGCCGTCGGCGTTTCGGCATGTGAGGCGATCCAGGCGGTGAGTTGGATGCGGCGGAGCATGACGAAATCCTCCAGCGCCGCTTCATCCTCAGGCGTGACGGGCCCGATGCGGCGATAGCCGCGCAGCCAGGCTTCGCGCAGCGCCGGAATGAAGGGCTCGTGCTCCATGAAGCTGATCGCGGCCGCGAAATCGTAGAAATACCAGCAGAAGCCACAATCGTCGAAATCGATGACGGACAGCCGATCCCCTTGCACCAGGAAGTTGGCGAGCCGCAGATCGGCATGGATGAGGCCGAAGCACTCCGGCTCCGCGCCATAGGCGGCGAGGCGGCGCTCCAGGATGGCCGCCGCCTCTTCGATGACCGCGCGGCCTTCAGGCGTGAGGCCGAGGCCCGCGCGCCAATCCCCCCAATGCGGCTTGGCGCCCAGAATCGTCTCGACGTTCCAGACGCGCCGCTGGAAGCCGGGCGGCTTCTCCCAAGCTCGGGCATGGGCATGCAGCCGGGCATGGATCGCGCCCAACTGTTCGAACCAGGGCGGCAGATCGTCATCCGCCGCGGGCTCGGCACCCGGGCTGAAGACGAAGGCCGTGATGCAGCGGGTGGCGCCGTCATCCTCAACTTCGGCGATGAGGCGGCCATCGCTGCGCGGCACGGGCGCCGGCGTCTCGATCACCCCATCGGCCCGGAGCGCCGTGATCCAGGCGAGTTCCGCCGCGATCTCGTCCGGGCTGTTGTAGCCGGGCCGCGAGACGCGGAGTGCCAGGTCAATCCCCCGCCCTTCGTCGCGCACGCGATAGGTCGCGTTCTCCGAAATGGTGAGCAGGGAGACCGACGCCCCCTCCCCCAGACCCCAGCCCGGCAAAGCGCGGCGCACAGCCGCCTCCAGGCGGGCGAGAAAGGCCGTGTCGTAGAGCGGCGGCGTGCTCATGCCGCGACCATCGCATCCAAGGCCGCGAGGGATTCCGGCAGCACCCGGCAGCCGACCTCGGTGAAGCGGCGGCCGATGCCCCTGCCCGCCTCGGTTACGATGACGCGGCGTCCCGCCAAGGATGTGCGCATGCGCGGTCTTTCTCTGCCAGATGGAAGACTCCCGCATCTCAGCCCAGGAATGCCCGACTTGCAACATTGTTCTGTGGTGTCTCCAACATGTCTCTCGCTAAGGTGGCCTGACCCGACCGCTTCGCCGGGAAAGAGGAGCCGCGTGCATGCCGCAGAAAGCCAGCAAGAGCCGCCGGCATAGCGAGATCGTCGCCGCCCTCGCGGCCCAGCCGAGCCTGCGCGTGGCGGACCTCGCGGCGACCCTCGCCGTCTCCACCGAGACCATCCGGCGTGACCTGGACGAGCTGGGTGCGCAGGGCCTCATCAACCGCACCTATGGCGGGGCGGTGCGCCCCTTTGGGCCGGAGCCCGCGATCCGCGAGCGCCACCGGCTGATGGTGGCCGAGCGCGAACGCATCGCCGTCGCGGCCAGTGCCGTGGTGAACCACGGTGACGCGCTGCTCATCGGCAGCGGCGCCACCACCACCCATGTCGCCCGGCGCCTGGGCGCCACGAAGCGGGATCTCACCGTCCTCACCCATGCCTTTGGGGTGGCGACGGTGCTGGCCGCCAATCCGACGCTGCGCGTATTGATGACGCCCGGCCGCTATCTGGGCGAGGAAGGTGCGCTGGTGGGGGCCGAGACGGTCGCCTATCTCGCGACGCATTATGCCCGTCATGCCCTTTTGGGGGCGTCGGGGCTCACGGCTGAGGGACCGACGGAGGCGGATGCGGAAGCCGCCGCCGTCTACCGCGCCATGGCAGGCCGCGCGGCGGAGGTGACGATCGTGGCGGACCACAGCAAGTTTGGCCGCGCTGCCTTCGGCCTCTACGCGCCGTGGCGCGGCATCACGCGGCTGGTCACGGATCGCTCGCCCGATGGGGCGCTGGCACAGGCGCTGAGCCGCGCCGGGGTCGCGGTGATACTCGCTCCCTGACATGACAAAGGGCAGGAAGCCGAGGCTTCCTGCCCTTTTGCCGAAGACCGCGGAAGCGGCCTTACTGAACGGGCGGCGCGTCACCCACGATGATGTCGACCCGCCGCACTTCGATCTTGGACATCGGCACTTCGGGCTGCACCGGGCCCTTGGCGATGGCGCCGATCCGGCTCTTGTCGATGCCGTCGGCGATAAGTTGCGCCGTCACCGAACCGGCACGCGCCGCGTCGATGTCCGCGGGTTCGACGTAGTTATTGCCCGGAGGCGCGCCATAGGCGACCAGCGTCACCGGATCGGTCGGGTGCGCCTTGGCGAAAGCCGCGGCGGCGGCGACGACGCCGGTGCCGCCATTGTCGAGCGTCGCCGCGGTGGGCGCGAAGAAGACGGGGAAGCGCTTGCCCGCGGGCGGCGGGTTGACGAGCGCGCAGGCCGTCACCGAAAGCAGCAGAGGGATCGTGGCCAGCCAGCGCATGTCAAGACCTTCAATAGGTTAGAACCATGTGCTGGCTGTAGATCACGCGCGGTACGCCGTCAATGTAACGGCGTACCGATCACGCCATCAGCGCCAGTGCTGGGGAATCCAGACCCAGGTGCCGCCGCGGTTGGCCCAGTGGCCGGGCACGAACTGGGCGTAATGCGGGCGGCGCTGGACGTAGTGGCCGCGAATCCAGGCATAGCGGTAGCCGTCCCAGCGCCAGTGGCCGGGCTCCCAGATCATGCCGGGCGGCGGGGGCGGCGGCGGCGGCTCGAACCGCGGCGGCGGCAGCGGCGGATAGCCCTGGGCTGCGACCGGCGTGGCCTCGGCCAGGGCGACGCCGCCCACGGCGGCGAGGCCGAGGCCGGCAAGGCCCAGGCGGCGCATCAAGCCGCGGCGTGAGAGATCAGTGGTGTTGGTCATCGGCATTCCTCGTATCGGTTGAGGGGTTTGACCACGCCAGGAAGCACGCGCCTCGGGGCTAAAACAGGGCGGATTTGTTACCAAAAGCGGCATGCTCCGGGCCTCGCTCACTCGTGAAACGAGGCCCACGCGCCTGCTTCACCCCAGCCGGGCGAGGGCTGCTTCCAGCCGGGCCGCCTCGGCCTCGAAAGCCGCCAGGCGGTCGCGGTTTTCCTGCACCACCTCGGGCTTGGCGCGGGCGACGAAGCTTTCGTTACCGAGCTTGCCGCGCACCTTCTGCGCCTCGTCCAGGGCCTTTGCCCGCTCCTTCTGCAGGCGCTGGCGCTCGGCCTCCAGATCGATCAGCCCTTCGAGGGGGATGGCGATGGTAACCCCGCCCAGCACGGCCTGGGCCGAGCCTTTCGGCACTTCGGCGCCGAGGGGGCTCACCTCGGAGGCCCGGCCCATGCGACGGATCGCCTCGATCCAGCGCGCGGCGCGGCCGAGTTCCTCTGCGCTCGCATCCTTCAGCAGCAGCGGCGCAAGCACCGAGGGCGGCACGCGCATTTCGGAGCGCACGGCGCGGACTTCGCTGATGAGACCCACCACCCACTCCATCTCGGCGCGCGCGGCCTCGGCCTCCGCCACCGGCGCCGCGGCCGGCCAGGACGCGCGGATCAGCGTGCCTTCCGCCCCGAAGCCAAACTCGCCCCACAGCACTTCCGTCACATAGGGCATGGCCGGGTGCAGCAGCTTGAGAATGACGCCGAGCACATGCGCCGCGACCGCGCGCACTTCCGTGGCTTCCTCTGTCTCGCCCTGATTGAAAACGGGCTTGGCGAATTCCACGAACCAGTCGCAGAAGGTATTCCAGGTGAAACGATAGCCGGCGGCGGCATAGTCATCCAGCCGGTAGGCTTCCAGCCCGGCCGTCGCTTCCGCCACCGCCCGGTTGGCGGCATCCAGAATCCAGCGCGACAGAGGCAGCTTCGCCGATGCGGGATCAAACCCCGCAACCGGCTTCACGGCATTCATCTCGAGGAAACGGGCCGCGTTCCACAGCTTGGTGACGAAGGAGCGGTAGCTTTCCACCACCGCGGGGCCGAGCTTCACGTCCCGCCCCGGGCCGGTCAGCGCGCAGATGGTAAAGCGCAGCGCATCCGTTCCGTATTGGTCGATCAACTCCAGCGGGTCGATGACGTTGCCCTTGGACTTGGACATCTTCTGGCCGCGCTCATCCCGCACCAGGCCGTGGATGTAGACGGTCTTGAAGGGTACCTCCTCCATCGCGAAGAGGCCCATCATCATCATCCGGGCGACCCAGAAGAAGATGATGTCGAAGCCGGTGACGAGCACGTCGGTCGGGTAGTAGCGGGCGAGTTCGGGCGTCTGGTCGGGCCAGCCGAGGGTGGAGAACGGCCACAGGCCGGAGCTGAACCAGGTATCCAGCACGTCCTCGTCCTGGGTCAGTGCCGTGTCGTCGCCATAATGGGCGCGCGCCTTGGCCGCGGCACCCTCCGCGTCCTCGGCCACAAAGCAAATGCCATCCGGCCCGTACCAGGCGGGGATGCGATGCCCCCACCAGAGCTGGCGGGAGATGCACCAGGGCTCGATCTCGCGCAGCCAGGCGAAGAAGGTATTCTCCCACTGCTTCGGCACGAAGACAGTGCGGCCCTGCTCCACCGCTTCCACCGCGGGCTTGGCGAGGGCCGCCGCATCGCAAAACCATTGGACGGTCAGCAGCGGCTCGATCGGCACGCCCGAGCGGTCGCCATGCGGCACCTGGTTGCGATGTTTTTCGACCTTCGCGAGCAAGCCGAACTGTTCGAGCTGTTCAACGATTGCCGAACGCAGCTTGAAACGATCCGTTCCCGCAAGGTTCCGCAGAAACTCGGGCTCGGCCACGCCCGGCACGGCGCGCAGCTCCTCGGCGATCTCCTCCAGCGTGAAGGCCGCCTGGCGGTCCAGCACCGAGGGCATCGGCAGGTCGTGCCGCTGGCCCACCGCGAAGTCGTTGAAATCATGCGCGGGCGTGATCTTCACGGCGCCCGTGCCCTTGGTCGGGTCGGAATGTTCGTCCGCGATGATGGGAATGCGCCGGCCAACCAACGGCAGTATGGCGAAACGGCCGATGAGATCCTGGTAGCGCTCGTCTTCCGGGTTCACCGCCACCGCCACGTCCCCCGGCAGGGTCTCGGGCCGCGTCGTCGCGACCGTGATGAAACGCCCCTCCATCCCCTCGATGGGATAGTTGAGGTGCCACAGGCTGCCATCCATCTCGCGGCTTTCGACCTCGAGGTCGGAAATCGCCGACTGGAACTTCGGGTCCCAGTTCACCAGGCGCCGGGCGCGGTAGATCAGCCCCTTGTCGTGCAGCATCACGAAGATGCGGCGGACGGCGCGCGACAGGCCCTCATCCATGGTGAAGCGCTCGCGCGGCCAGTCGAGCGAGGCGCCGAGGCGGCGCAGCTGCGTGGTGATCGCGCCGCCCGATTCCTGCTTCCACTGCCAGACGCGCTCGAGAAAGGCCTCGCGCCCCATCTGCTGGCGGGTCTTGCCTTCCGAGGCCAGCAGCCGCTCGACCACCATCTGGGTCGCGATGCCGGCATGGTCGGTCCCGGGCTGCCAAAGCACGTCCCGCCCGGTCATCCGCCGGTAGCGGATGAGGCTGTCCTGCACCGTGAAGGTGAGGGCGTGGCCCATGTGCAGGCTGCCGGTCACGTTCGGCGGCGGGATCATGACGGTGAAAGGCTGCGCGTCGGACTGCGGATCGGCCGCGAAGGCGCCGCTGTCTTCCCAGATTTTGTAGAGCCGGGCCTCGGCCTCGGCGGGGGCGAATGTCTTGTCGAGCATTCCGCTCACCTAGCGGAGACTGGCCGCCTCAGAAAGAGGGCTTTCCGCAAGGCCTCTCAGCGTCATCCGTGGACTGGTTGCCCGCACCTAGCCGGCCGCACCTAGCCGGCCGCACCTCGCCGGCCGCACCTTGTCAGCTGCCCCCTCTCTCTCGTCGTCCCCGGGCTTGCCGGCCCCGCCCGTCTCTCATCGTCCCCCGGGCTTGGCCAGCCGCGTCCCCCTTCCTCGTCGTCCTCGGGGCTTGCCGGCCCCGCCCGTCTCTCGTCGTCCCCGGGCTTGACCCGGGGACCCACCCCTTGGGGCGCCCAGACGGG
>NZ_BAAFHE010000029.1:0-15117 GCF_054665075.1 Acidisoma sp. 7E03 | reverse complement strand
CCGAACCTCAGGGCTGAATTTGTTCGTCGTCTTGCTCGTCATAGCTCCACTCTACTTGGAAGTTGGAGCCTCCGGGAAACCCGGTGCGGTTCACATCGATGAACAAAGCGGTTGGTGAGGCCTGGTCTCGGCTTCGGAAGGCTGGCGACCGCCCGACAAACAGTGGCTGGCTATGAGGCGATGGCGATGATCAGGAAGGGGCAAGTTCAAAGCAGTATGCCATCGGCACTAACCAAAGAATGGACACGTTTACGATGCTGTGGCAATTGTTCCCCTGACAACCCTCGAGGACCGGCCAAACATGACTGTCACGAATATCACGTCCGGTCAGGTTAGTACCGATTCCGTTTCGTCAGGAGACACGGTCATCGTATACAACGATGGCCGGACTAGTGGCGGCTATCTTTTTTCAGGTGCTTCCGAGATAGTCTCGTCCGGAGGCCAGGCCCAATATATGGTGGTCGAATCCGGGGCGGTGATTTTCGGCTCTCAGGGCGCCATCATTAGCCATTCGAATATCCGAAAAGGGGGCTCGGAGGTCATTTACTCCGGCGCTACAGCAATTTCCGCGTCGGATCAGTATTATGGCACGGAAATTTTGTCGGCCGGAACGAGCATCGCAACTACAGTCGAGAGCGGTGCTGTGGAAGCCATCTCGTCTGGCGGGGTAGCTAGTGGGACCAGAGTGGTCAATGGCAGCGCCATTGTGTATGGCGGCGGCACGACCACCGGGACGGTCGTGACAGCCGGGGGTTCCCAGATCCTGTCCGGCGGCACAGGATTTGATACTGTAGTTTCCTCGGGTAGTTTCGACATTATCGCGAAGGGACTGGATCAAGGAGACACCATCTATACTAGCGGCGCGGAGGTCGTGTCATCTGGTGCAACCGCTGTCTCGGCCGTGCTCAAGGGGGGGTCTCTTTTTGTCGGCTCCAGGGGCACTGCCGTGGATACGATGATCAGCTCTGGCGGCGTGGCTTATATCTATTCCGGCGGGAGCGCCGTCGGTACCGTAGTCTCGTCGGGCGGCGCGGTTGAGCTCTACGGTGGCACACTGACCAGCGGCGTGATGACGGCGTTCGTGGCGGACAGCACGCTCACGGTCTCAGGGCAGGCGCTACAATCGGGCGGCAAGCTCAATCTCGCCAACGTCACCGTCAGCAGCGGAGGCACATTGCTTGTTTCTGCTGGCGGCCTTGGCCAATCTATCTTCGTGGCAGATGGCGGCAACCTAGTTGTTTCAAGCGGCGGCAGCACCCAGAACGCAGTAATTAGCAGTGGGGGAACGGAACGAGTTCTGGGCGGGGGCACGAGCCTTTATACGCTCGTCTCCGGTAACAACTTAGGAGGTTCCGACGAATTTCTCCTGGTTTCTAGCGGGGGCACATCTATTAGTGCTACAGCGATCGCGAGCCTCAACGCAGACGCGATCGTCGTCGCAAGCAGTGGCGGCACGCTGATCAGCACCTTCACCAGCAGCGGTGGCACGGTATACGTGTCGTCTGCCGGGACCTCTCTTCAGACCCAACTCCTAAGCGGCGGGACTGAATATATATGGTCGGGTGGGACCGCGATCGGATCTGTCGTTTCCAGCGGTGGGACCGAGCAAACGGTCGGGCGCACAATTGGGACAACACTGCTCAGCAGCGGCCAGCAGCGCGTCTATGACGGAGCCGGTGCGAGCGGGACCCTCGTCGGTAGCAACGCAGTGCAGAACGTCTATACGTCGGGGCTGACGACCGGAACGGTCATCGGTTCTGGTGGAACGGAGAAGCTGTCTGCTGGGACCAGTATTGCGACCACTGTCAGCACCGGTGGCTTTGAATATGTGTCCTCCGGAGGCATTTCTGTCCAAACGGTCGTGAGCTCGGGCGGCACAGAAGTTATCTACAGCCGCGGCGAAGCTAACGGTACGGTGGTGATGGCTGGCGGCTCGCAGATTGTCTCAAGCGGGTCTGCGTCCGGAACAGTGGTGTCTTCCGGCGGCACCAACACGATCATTGCCGGGGTCGGCCAAAGCGAAAAGATCTCCGCCAGCGGTAGCGAAATCGTCTCCTCTGCTGGGACTGCGACATATGCCGTAGTGAGTTCCGGCGGTGTTCTGACAGTTCTGTCACGCGGAACCGCGCTGAATGACACGATCAGTTTCGGCGGCAACGTTGCAATTTCCTCTGGAGGGAGTTCGATAGGCCTTACCGTCTCCAACGGCGGTGTCCTTTACGCCTTCTCAGGAAGCACTCTCTCGAATACCATCATCAGCTCCGGCGGCGAAATAGCCATCTTTGCTGGTAACCTAGGCAGCGGTGTCGAATCGAGTTACCAGACGCCGTCCGCCATCACCTTGTCTGGGCAGACGATTGAGGCGGGTGGTGTCGTAGATCTTATTGGGGGAGTGGTCAGTAGCGCCGGAACCCTTATCGCGACATCTGATTCGTTTGTGCAAGCGGTGCAGGTAATCGGCGGTGGCAATCTCATCGTCGCCGCCGGCGGGAGCAGCATCGGTGCGATCATCAGCAGTGGCGGCACCGAGCAGGTGCAGGCCGGTGGCACGAGCCTCTTCACGCTCGTCTCTGGCAACAACCTTGGCGGTTCGACGGAATACCTAGTTGTTTCCAGGGGTGGCGTGTCAATCGGCACGACCGCGGTCGGAAAACTAGCCGCCAAAGCTATTATCACCGCCGATAGCGGCGCGGTTCTTAGCGATACCGTTGTGAGCTACGGTGGCACCGTGTTTGTTTCCTCTGGCGCTACCACCCTATTCAACGCAATTTCCAGCGGCGGGAGTGCTTCGATCTCCTCAGGCGCCATCGCCTTGGATACCGTCGTCTTCAGCGCCGGTACTGAGATAGTTATGGGCTCGGCGTACGGCGCAGTTCTTAGCAGCAGCGGAGTGCAACAGGTCCTGCAGGGTGGTTCCGCCACCAGCACTCTTGTAAGCAGCGGCGCCGTACAGACGGTGTATGCCTCCGGCTTGTCGAGCGACACGCTCCTGAGTTCCGGTGGGACAGAAATTCTATCGGGCGGTACAAGTTTCGCGACAGTCGTCAATTCGGGTGGCACTGAAGTCATTTCATCTACCGGCGTCGCCTCAAACACGATACTCAAGACCGGGGCGACTTTCTGGAACTATGGCGGCCCGACAAGCATAACGACCAGTGCTACCGGAACCGTCATCAACAGTGGTGCCATTTTCTACGAGATATATAACGCAGCAACTGTCAGTTCGATCGTGATGAGCGGCGGAACTGAGATGATTGGGAATGCTGTAGTCGCTATCTCCGCCTCTCCCACGGCCTCTAGCACAGTGCTTTCCGGCGGGACACAGATTGTCGCTAAACGAGGACAAAGTTTCAACACCCTCGTCAGCAGCGGTGGCGTAGAGCTGCTCGTCAGTAGCGGTGTGGCGACTGGCACGATCGTTTCGAGCGGGGGAACGCAGATCGCGAGGGGAGGAACGAGTTTCGGGACACTCTTGTTGAACGGAACCCAGACGATAACCTTGAGCGGCTTGACGTCAGGCAGCGTCGTTGCCAATGGCGGGTTTGAGTACGTTTCGGGCACAGTTCTTTACGCCGGCTATGCCAGTGCCACCGAGGTGCAGGGCGGTGGCAGTGAGGTTTTGATCTACAATGCGCTGGGAACAAGGGACAGCGTCTTGTCCGGCGGGAGTATTATCGTCTCGTCCGGCGGCACTGAGCGGTCGGCAGTGATCAATGGCGGCTTTTTGGAGGTGGGGTCCAGTGGGTCGTTGAGCAGTGCAGTTACGTTCATTAGCGGCGGCACGCTGCAAATTGATGATGCGACGGCAGTGCCGTCAACCTCGGTCGTCATTTCTGGCTTCGCACCGGGCGACATGATTGACTTTTCCTTTCTCGACTATAATGGCACCGGAGCTAGTGCTTCCGTGAGCGGCGACACGTTGACGATCATATCCGGAAGCTCAAGTTATAGTCTCACAATTGCGGGCGCATCAAGCGACCAATTTGAGCTCATTTCGGACAAAAACGGCAAAATGGCGATCGAAAGCCTCTGTTTTTATCCCGGTACGAAGATACAGACCCCGAGGGGTGAAGTGGCGGTAGAGGATCTTGTTGTCGGTGACCTAGTAGACACGCATGACCAACGGGTGATGCCGGTGCGTTGGATCGGTCATAACAAGGTTACGACTCGATTCGTCGATCCGTTGCGTGTCTTACCCATCCGCATCAAAGCTGGCGCACTTGCTGACAATTTGCCTCGGCGTGATCTTCTAGTTTCTCCCGACCACGCGATCCTAGTTAGCAACATCCTCATACAAGCCGGCGCGTTGGTGAATGGCACCAGTATCCTCCGCGAACGCGATGTGCCGGAATGTTTCACCTATTACCATATAGAGTTGGCGGACCATGTATTGCTGCTCGCCGAAGGCTGGCCAGCAGAAAGTTTTGTAGACAACGTTACACGGCTGCATTTCGATAACTGGACGGAGCACGAAGCTTTGCATGGTTATCGGCCTATCGCGGAAATGCACGTGCCACGCGCGCTATCCCGCCGCCAGGTTCCGCCCCAAATTTGGCAAGAAATTGATGCGCGAGCGGTTAGGTGCCGCGAACTTTTGTAAATCCGTCCTTTAAATCAGGAGCTTAAGTCTAACGGCGGTCGGAAGGACGTTCTGACGCGTTTAATCGGAAGATTTGTCCTGCCGCAGCGCCTGATGCTGCGGAAGCGCAGCAAGATTTAGCCAGATGCTAATGGGCTGACCTCCAAAGACGAGCGACTTTAAAGATCGTGGATGTCAAGCTAGGCGCTGTCGCCCATAGACTAATTTGTCCTCAGGTTGATATTGAAATCAAAATTTTCCTTAGAAACATGAGGAATGTCATCAATAGAAACGGAACGTAGATCAACCGATAAGCTCTAGATGACAGCGCGTTTATGTGCGAGCATTGCCATAATCTATCATCTCGGAGCCGATATGCCCATCGACCTGACAGCGTCTCTTCCGCCCGTTAGAGCCTTCATCGGAAGACGCCCGGGTGGCACACGTGTGTTGCTGCTGAGCGGCGTGTCTCTTCTCGTCTTTTCTTTTGCAAAGGACCTTGGCCGCCCTGCGCAGGCGGCATCCCTTCATCAGGTCGAAACGGGATCAAACGGCGTTAACGGCGAAGTCCTGTTCAACATCCGCACGCGGGAACCAACCGCAGGCACCGATGCTCAAGGCATTTCCAGCACCGTAACGCTGCCACTTAGCGAGAACGCCCCGGCCGTGAACCTCGGTTCCGTGGGTGGCAGTGGCGGCCGGGGCGATACTGCGGTTATCCGTAACCAACCTGGCGCCCATGGTGGCAACGGCGGAGACATCAGCCTGACGTCTACCGCTACCATATCCGGCGGCACGAGCCAGACGGCAGGAGCGGCCCTGATAAACGTCTACAGCCAGGGTGGCCGCGGCGGCTTGGGCTTTGGCGGCTACGGCTATGGCGGCAATGGCGGCACGGTTGGGCTCACCCTTGATGGTGATGTTGTCGCATCCGGCGACTATGTTGCCGCGATTCTGGCGCGGTCACTCGGCGGCAATGTCGCGGGGGATCGTTTTGGCTGCATCGATTACGGATGTGGCTTTGGGGGCACTTATGAGAGCGACGCGGCTACGCAGACCGGGGGCAATGGAGGTCCCGTCATAACGACGATTGGCCGTGGGATCTCCGTTACGAGTTTCGGAAATAACGCACCAGCCGTAGTTATGGAATCCGTTGGCGGCTTCGGTGGTTCTTCTTTCGGAAACACCAACTGGTGGGCCACGAATGGCGGCTCAGCGGGTGCCGTGACCTTCACTAACAACGGCACGGTGCAGACCTACGGTGCGAATTCCGTGGCTGTGTTGCTGGAAAGTGTGGGTGGACAGGGTGGTACGGGTGGTCCGCATGGAGATCAGGGCGGCGCGGGCGGCAACGGTAGCACGGTAGCGGTGACGAACAACGGTATCATCACGACGCAGGGGCCATATAGCCCCGCACTTGCTGCGATTTCGGTAGGTGGCAGTGGTGGTGCCGGTGGGAGTGCCATTATCGGTGGTGCCGGAAATGGCGGTGCCGCCGTTCGGGGCGGTACTGTGGATGTGACCCAACGAGGCATCATCACTACCACCGGGCAGGGCTCCACCGGGCTGCTCGCGCAGAGCATTGGCGGCGGCAATGCGCTTGACGCCTTCCAGTTCACGGCGCCCACGACACGAACTGCGGGTGGTGGTGGCACCGGAGGGCGCGGCGTCTTTCTTGCTGCGGGCGGGGATGGCGGCGCCGGCGGCGATGGAGGTGGGGTAACGGTGCGCAACACCCTCGGAAGCAGCATCAGCACCACGGGAAATGCAGCCTTCGGCGTTCTTGCACAATCCATTGGCGGCGGGGGCGGGACCGGCGGCGCTAGCAACAGCTCGTCGCCCCTCGTCGCCTCCGCACTTGGCGGTGGCGGAGGGAGCGGAGGCAATGGCGGCAGCGCCGTCTACACCGGCAGTACCGGCAGCACCGTAACTACCTCGGGTACGGACTCCACGGCTGTGGTGGTGCAATCGGTTGGCGGGGGCGGCGGCGCAGGCGGTATCGCCTCCGCTCAGACCGCAGGAGTGAAGGTCAGCGTCGCCATCTCCAAAGGTGGCTCCGGCGGTAAGGGCGGAACGGGCGGCACCGTTTCAGCTTCCAACAACGGTACTCTGACGACAGCAGGCGACAATGCGATGGGCCTCATCGCGATGAGCCTGGGCGGTGGCGGCGGTGTGGGGGGCAATTCCTCCTCCATTAACATTACCCTCCCACTTGTTGATCCTACCGGCGAGGCCGACGCCATCCCAAACTTCAACATCAGCTACGTGGATGGCGGCTCTGGCGGCGATGGCGGAGCGGGCGGTACTGTAACTGTTCGTAACGGCATGGACTTCGGCGCCGCAGCCACGCTCATTGATACCAGCGGCACCGGCTCTATCGGGCTGCTGGCTCAGAGCATTGGAGGAGGAGGCGGCAACGGCGGCAACGCGCAATCCTATTCGCTGTCGATCGCGCCAGTTTCCCCTTCGATCACCGTCAACACCACCGTGGGGGGCACTGGCGGCAAGGGTGGCAATGGCGGAACGGTGACGGTAGAGAACGGACGGGGCATCGTGACCAGCGGTGACGATGCCATCGGCATTGCGGCGCAGAGCATTGGTGGCGGTGGGGGCAATGGCGGCTCGGCCTCCACCACCGCCGACACGATTTCGCTCAAAAACAGCGTCACGGTGACGACCGGGGTGGGCGGCACCGGCGGCGCCGGCGGCAATGGCGGCTCAGTCACAGTCACGACAACTCCAGCTGGAATGGTGACGACCGAGGGGGATGGCGCGGACGCAATCCTCGCTCAGAGCATCGGTGGTGGCGGCGGCAATGGCGGGAGTTCCCGAACGACCGCCGGCGTGCTCTCCTTTGACAAGACACTCAGCGGGATCGCGGAAAGCGTCCCGCTCGGCGACAGTGTCAAAGCGACCACCTCCGTTGGTGGTTCGGGCGGAGTCGGCGGCTCTGGCGGCTCGCTGAGCATCACCAATACCTCCCAGTTGAGCACCAGCGGCATCAATGCAACCGGGATTACTGCGCAAAGCGTCGGCGGCGGCGGTGGTAACGGTGGTGTCAGTTCTGGTAGTGCAACATCGACCCTAGAAATTACAACTAAGATCGGTGGAGGCGCGGGTTCGGGCAATGCCGGCGGCCAAGTAACCGTAGAAAACGGGATCAATAGCTCAGGTGCAGTCGCGTCCATCGTTACGAGCGGAGACGGCTCAACAGGGGTCTTGGCTCAATCCGTGGGCGGCGGCGGCGGCAATGGCGGCAGTGCCACAGCCAGTACGGGATCGATGCCAGACAAAGTGGGCCAACTTTGGACGACCTTGAAGGGAACAGTCTCGAAAACTATCGTGGACAATTTCCTGGATCGTGAAGCCGCGTCCGGGAAGCTCGACGCGAACGCGACCGAGGAGCAGAAAGACGAGCAATATATCAAGGACTTCCTGTCCGAAGTTCAGGACAGCGAGGTGTACAAGGACCTTGCAACGCAATTCAAGAATTCGAACTTCTACAAAGAGGCGCAGGCGGAAATCAACGGGCTGAAAACCTCCGTCTCTAATTATGTCGAGAATATCCAATCTACCAACGTCGAGCTACCGAAGGTGACTTTAAGCACGGCCGTCGGTGGCAATGGCGGCAACGGCGATGTCGGCGGAACCGTGCTTGTGTCGAATTATGGTCTGATCCAGACGCAAGGCAGTGCGTCTCCGGCGATCGAAGCGCAATCCATCGGTGGTGGTGGCGGTAATGGTGGCGTGGCGACCGCGACTGGCAGCAATGACACAACAATCACGCCAACGATGGGGGGCAAGGGCGGCTCTGGCAATCTCGGCGGTACCGTCCGGGTGGATAATTTCGGTACGATCACGACGCAGGGTGCTGAGTCGGCCGGCATCCTGGCCCAGAGCATCGGCGGCGGCGGCGGCACGGGTGTGGGTGCGGTCGACACCAGCAAGGCCAAAGCGCTCGCGGTGAATGGCGTGATCGGCGGCAACGGTGGCAACGGCAATAACGGCGGCGCAGTGACGGTGACCAATAGCGGCACCATTGCTACGCAGGGCAAGGATGCGGATGGCCTTGTTGCACAGTCCATCGGCGGCGGAGGCGGTATGTTCGTGATGAACCCCACCGCTGGCGTTACGGCATCGGAGGAAGAGGCGGCCTCTGACATCGAAGCCGAGCTTTACGAAGCGCTCGGAATCGAGCCTCTCCCATCGACAACGAAAAGTTCGACCTCCAGCGACACAGAGGCCGCCAAACAATCTGGCAGCCTGACAATCGGCGGAAGTGGCGCGGCTGGCGGAGACGGCGGCAGCGTGAAGATCACGGAAAGTGGACGGATTGCAACCACGGGAGACACGGCCTTTGGCATCATCGGCCAGTCAATCGGCGGCGGTGGCGGTATCGCAAATGATCCCGTGGCACCCGGTGAGAAAGAAATTAATGTGGGGATCGGCGGATCGGGGGGTGCGGGCGGTAATGGCGGCGCTGTCTCGCTCACGCTGAACAATGCCGCGGGTGTTTCGACCGCGGGTGCGGGTTCTAATGCCGTCGTCCTGCAGTCCATCGGTGGTGGTGGCGGCCTGAGCAGCGCCCCCGTGGTGCAGAATGTGAAACTGAACTTCGCCAAACGCGACACGACGAGCAACGGCAACGGCGGCGACATCACGGTCCGCGTCAATGCCGCCACGATCAGCACCACCGGCGAAAACGCCAATGGAATCTTCGCGCAGTCGATCGGTGGCGGCGGCGGCGCAGTGATCGTCACGGGCGGGGATCCCATCCCCTTCGCCCCAAACAGCACGCCCTCTGGCACGGGCCGCGGCGGTTCAATCACCATGGCGATTCAAGGCACGGTGAGCGCCACGGGCACCAACGCCTATGGCATCTTCGCTCAAAGCGGGCGACAGGCCGCGAATGGGGCGATCGTCACCCCGAGCAACAATCCGATCCTGACGGATTCCGACGCCGCTACTGCCTTTGCGCGAAGTCAAAACACGAATCTCTCCAACGGCAGCATCGCCATCATTGTAGGCGGGACTGTGACGGGCGGATCCGGAGAGGGGGCAGCTATTCGCGTGGATGGCGGACTTTACAACGTGATTGATGTTCAGCCGAATGCACTCATCAACTCGCTATCCGATACGGCAATTCTTGGCGGCTCGGGTCAGGAATGGGTGAACAACTACGGCACGATTGCCGGCAACATCAACCTGGACGATGCCAGCAGCCCGCGCAACACTCCGAATTTCATCAACAACATGGTGGGTGGGACACTGATCACAGCCGCATCCGGTCAGATCAATCTTGGCAAGAACGGCCTTCTCGACAACGCCGGCACCCTCAACGTCGGGGGCTCCGCCTTCATCGGCGCTACCGCAATTACAGGAAATTTCGAGAACACGGGCACAATCCTCGCGGACGAAGATTTTGCGAATCAAACAGGCGACACCCTCACCGTTTCCGGAGCCGCGCGCCTCAATGGCGCGATTAACGTCAATCTCCTAGATCTCCCAAGCGTATTCGATCCGGGTAACATGCCTGTATCGCCGTTTATCGCTGCAGGTGAACTGCAGGTAGGTGCGACGGTCACTCCGAGTGTGGTATTGAACTACCGTACGGTCGCCATTACCCCGAATCAAGCTGGCATTCAGATTGCGAGCGCAGACTTTATGCCTAGCTCTGTCTCATCCTTGCCCGAGACGACGGATGACGACATTGCGATCGCCAATGCCCTACAGGAGGCATGGGACAAAGGTAATCTGGAAGACTTGTCCTCCTTCTACACGCTGCTCGGCGGTATCTCTAATCCGCACGAGTATGCGGATGTGCTCGGAGTGGCCGCAAATGAGGGGGCGGCTGTGCCGCCCGCAAACATCGTCTACGATGCGCAGACCTTCCAGAACACTCTGCACAGCTGCCCTGTCTTCGTGGAAGATACGACGCTACTGAACGAGCAGGATTGTGTTTATCTCCGCAACATTGCCTCTGCGTCTAATCTAAGCACAGACGCGGGGACAGACGGCTTCCACACCTCAGGTTATGCAGTCGAATTGGGTGGTGAGAAGGAAGTCTCCCCCGGCTGGTTCTTGGGCGGGGCGATTGCACCAGGCCAGAGCTGGACGCGTAACTCCTCTGGCTCGAGCAGTTCCAGTAGTGACACGGTCGATATCGGCATCGTTGCTAAGCATTTCGTGACCAGCCGCTTTCTCCTCGCGGGATCTCTCAGCTATGGAAACGTGAGCTCAACGCAATCTGACTATGATCCCTTCTATATGGCAACGAGCACGGCCGAGCAGGAACTCAACCGTATGACAGCGCGGATGCGTGGGGAGTACGATATACCCTTCCGCGACTGGTACATGCGCCCGATGTTTGACGTGGATGTAACCTACGCGCATATGTCGCCCTATACGGAAAGCGGCGGCGGTGCACTCGACATCAGCTACAAGGCGACTGACAAGGCGACACCAGACTTCTCGCCAACAATGGAATTTGGGGTAAGGCTCGATCACGGCAATTTTGTCGGCCGCCTCTACACGGATGTGGGCATGACTTGGTTCGTGAACCCAAAATGGCAACAAGAGGGAAGCTTTGTCGATCTCCCTGGCGAGACCTTTTTGACATCCGCCGAGGTACCTGCGCTTGTCGGCCGCTTCACCGTGGGCGCCCAGATCTATGCATGGAAGAACGTCGCCGTACAAGCTCAATACGATGGCACATACGCGCCATCTTACACGGAGAATATGGGAACTCTCCGCCTGGACTATCGTTTCTAAAGGATCGCGGTCAGTTGATAGATCTGGCCGCCCTTTGAAGATTCTGTCAGCGTTCGCGCCCAAGACCTGGTGATATTGGCCAGCGCAATGGCTTCACGCTGAGACGAGGAGTGTCGAGGCAAATCGCTACGATTTGGGAATCTCATGCGTCCTGCAACTGGTGTGGCTGCAGGACGCCTGCTTATTTTAAAGCGGAGAAGATAGTGAAGTTCATTGTAGGCTGAGTAGAAGCGGGCTGAAGCAAAAGCTTCAAATCCCTTCATCGGTCCGTAGCGGCTTTTGTGGCGACGGTGGTCCTGCTCGATACAATTGTGGAGATATAGGCTGGCGCGATGCCGGACTTGCCCCTTCCTGATCATCGCCATCGCGTCATGGCTAGTTTGCGTCGTGCTGTCGGCAGGCTCCGGCCGCCTCGCTCCGGCATGGCGGCCCCGCCGGCACCTGCCAGGCAGCCCCCGACGGGCGGCCGCTGGAAGTGGCCGAACGCGGGATCGGCGGCACCGGCCCTCTGCAACCGAAAGCCCCGCCCGCGCAGCCCGGCACGCCCGAGCCGACGGGTGTCGCCGCGATCATCACGGGCTTCGGTAGCGTGTGCCTTGCGGGTCTCGAAGTGGGCTCGCGCCCGATCTCGCCGTGTCGGACGACGGTGCGCCCGCCGCCGAAACGGCGCTCCGCGCCGGTCAGCGAGCGGCGCTCATGGCGCGGTGGCAGGATGGGCGGCCCGTGACCCAGGCGATTGCGGTGCGCCATGAAGTCGTGGGACCGATCGACTGTATGGTCCCGGGATGTGGTGTGACGGATTGATCCTAAATCGATCTGGCTCTTTGATGTAAGCGTCGCGGCGGGAGCACGGGGCTTGGGTTTGGCGGGTTGCAGGCGCGACAGGGTTAGGAGGGGGCGATTGTCACGCCGCCATGGGGGCGGAGGTGGCTGCGGCGTTCGGCGCCTTCCAGTTCCACGGGAGCAGGCTGTCCAGGTCGTTCGCCTTTGTGCGCCCTGAGACGATGCGTTCCAAGACGTCGGTCAGCCACGCCATTGGCTCGACGCCGTTCAGCTTTGCCGAGTTGATCAGCGTCATCGCGATCGCCCAGTGACGCGCGCCGCCGTCGCTGCCCGCGAAGAGCGCATTCTTTCGGTTGAGGGTCACCGGCCGGATCGCGCGCTCGACAACGTTGGTGTCCATCTCGATGCGACCGTCATCGAGGAAGGCGACCAAGCCGGGCCAATGGCGCAGCGCGTAGCGCATGGCCTTCGCAAGGTCGGAGCTGCCCGGCAGACGCGGCAACTGCTCCTCAAGCCACGCGTGCAGAGCCTCCACGATCGGCCGACTTCGGGCATCGCGCACCGCACGCCGATGCTCGGCTGGGGAGCCACGGATCTCGGCCTCGATCGCGTAGAGACCGGCGACGCGTGCCAGCAGTTCCGCCGCCATCGGTGATTTGGTGGAGGCATGGAACTGGTAGAAGGCGCGTCGCATATGCACCCAGCAGAAAGCCAGCCGCACCGAGCCGTCGGCGCGCTCGCCCGCCAGCCGCTTGAACCCGTCGTAGCCGTCCACCTGCAGCACACCGTCGAACCGGGCCAGATGTGCCGCCGGGCGGACTGCCTTGCGATCCTCGGCATAGACGTAGGCGACCGCCGGATGCGACGGACCGCACCAGGGGCGGTCGTCCACCGCGTAGCACCATAACCGGCCTGTTTTGGTGCGTCCGCGGCCGGGGTCGAGCACCGGCAGGCCGGTATCATCGGCGAATACCTTGGGTGAGGAGAGCACCGTGCCGACCACCAGGTCATACAGTGGTGCCAGCCACCAGCACGCTGTGCCGACCCAATGCGCCAGGGTCGAACGATCAAGAGCGATGCCCTGCCGCGCCAGCATCTGTGCCTGCCGATACAGCGGTAGCGAATCGGAGAACTTACTGACCAAAATATGCACGATCAGTGCCTCAGTGGGCATCCCACCTTCGACCGGCCGCGCCGGAGCCGGGCCATCACCACAGCTTCCTCGCAGGTCCGGCAGGCATATCGCGGGCGGCGGGTGACGCGCACCCGCAGTTGCGCGGGGACGATGTCGAGTTGCTCGGTGCACAGCTCGCCGATGCGGTGCATCGCCCCGCCGCAGCACGGGCAATTCTCCGGTGCCGCGTCGATCACCACCTCGTAGCGCGGCAAGTGGGCAGGCAATGCGCCATGATTGCGCGCGGCCGACTTCGCGCGCCTGTGCGCCGGGAGGTCATCGGTCTGAGCGCTGTCCTGGGCCGCCTGGTTCTCGGCGATCGTCTGCTCCAGATCCTCCAGGCCGAGCTGCAACTGCTCGTCGGTCAGGTGTTCGGAGCGGCGTCCGAATTGGTGGCGGCTCAAACGCTGGATCAGCAGGCGCAGACGGTCATTCTCGGCATGCAGTTCGCCCCGCTGCTGGAGCACGGTCCGCAGCATCTGTTGCAACAGCGCCGGGTCGTCCGGCAGGGCGTCGATGTCGATCTGCACGCGGCGATGATGAACCAGCTCGCCGCGTCGAAGCGAGAGATAATGTCGACAAAGTGCGAGATTTAACCAGCGAGTTCGGGCCGCCGCGGCTTCACCGGTGCCCGCCACTCGCAGCCGTCAAGCAACGCCGCCAATTGCACCGGCGAGAGCTGAAGCCGTCCTGTCGTGGTGGCGGTCGGCCAAGCGAACTGGCCGTGCTCCAGCCGCTTTGTCAGCAAGCACAGCCCAACGCCATCATGCCAGAGCAGTTTGATGAGCCCGGCGCGGCGGCCTCGGAATGCATAGACGGAGCCTTCGAACGGGTTCTCGGCAAGGCTCTCCTGCACCAGCATCGCCAACCCGGTCATGCCTTTACGCATGTCCGTCACCCCACAGGCCAGATAGATGCGCAGCCCGGATGCCAGGGTGATCATCGCCGCCTCAGCGCATCCAGCACACGCCGCAACGCGGCACCATCCACCTGCGCATCGACGCGCACGACGATCTCGCCCGGCAGCATGATCTCCATGCGCCCCCCGGAGCACGATGCCACCCGTATATCCGCCATATCAGGCGCCGGCACGGCAGGCTCGGTGGTCGGAGGCGTGGCCGCAACCTCCACCGCCGTGAAGCGCGGCGCGGCCCGCGTCAGCACCGCTGCCCGCACGCCGAGCACCTCCTGCCGCCATGTGTAAAGCTGCCCGGAGCTGATCCCGTGCTTGCGCGCAACCTCCGTCGGCGTCAGCTCGGCGCCGTAGCTCTCCGCGACGATGTCGCGCTTCTGATCCACCGTCCAACGGCGACGCCTCTCGCCACGGGTGATGATCTCCACCCGTTCACTCCGAGTGCTCCTACGATTGGTCGTATGACCGCTCTCATCCGTGGCAATGATGTCTGGCGCCTCGTCCATCCGCGCTTTGCATCACAGCGCTCCCGTGCGCCGCAATGTGCCGGTGCCGCGACGCTTACGAAAGGCGCAGGGATGGTGGAGGTTCAGCTGCGCCTGCAGAAGGCTCTCGTGGCGCTGGGGCGGCTGGGTGATGCGGATGTTCAGGCCGCGGCACGAGAGCAGGTGGCCTTTGCCAGGGCGCGGGCGGAGGCCGCCTTGGACCTGGAGGCCGAGCGTCGCCGCCTGCAGCGGGTGGGTGAAGAGGTAACGGCGATCTCGCCTGCTGTGCCAATTTTCCGCGGTGCCGCGTGGCCGTAACCTAGGGTTGGGACTCATAACCAGTAGCTGACGACCGCCGCGATGCAGACAGCGGCGTGGAAGTTTGTGGCGAGCCGGTCGTAGCGTGTGGCGA
>NZ_BAAFHE010000028.1:0-15246 GCF_054665075.1 Acidisoma sp. 7E03 | reverse complement strand
TGCGAAAACCGGGGTCGAGATCAGCAAGCTCACGCCCAGGTTGTCGCTGAGATTGTCGGTAATCAGGGTGCCGACGACACTGACCATGACGACGCTCAGCCAGTAGAGCCACGGAATGTAACGCGGCGCCCGCACCTGCTGCACAATGATGCCGGCAAGCAAGAGAGACATGACAACGGACGTGCCCGAGAGACCAAGGCCTAACCGGATGTTGATGAAGTCGGCGGCTGTCTCGCCCACCGTTGTCGCCATGATCTTTATGATCCAGAAGATCAAGGTCACTTCCGGTACCTTGTTCAGCAAACCACGGTGTGGAGAGTTTGCGGATAGTGTCTGGCTCTGCATGGGGCGCTCCTTCGGCTGCGATCGTCGCTCTCTTGCCACGAGGAACCTTGGGAGAGTTTGCGTCCGAGATTGGGAGTTCCCAATGTAAGGCTCTGCCCGGTGACAATCTGGCGTGACCGGCCCTAAAGGAGCGCGGCCGGCGGCTGTGCGCCGTCTGGCGTGGCCCATCCGGCTGGAGACACAGGCGCCCGATGACTCGATCCAATACCAACCCCGCGACTCTTTTCAGCGCTTTCGTGCAGTCCAAGGTTCCTGAGATTACGCTCACCTTTTGGGTCATCAAGATTCTCACGACGGCGATGGGCGAGGCGACCTCCGATTATCTCGTCTTCCATTGGAACCCGGTCCTCGCCGTGCTGCTCTGTACTGGCGGCTTCCTCCTCGCGCTGGTGCTACAGTTCCTGCAAACGCGCTATGTTGCCTGGATCTACTGGCTGCTCGTTGCCATGGTCGCGATCGTCGGCACCATGGCGGCCGATATCCTGCACGTCGTGATCGGGGTGCCCTTCCTTTTGTCCACGATCGGCTTTGCGCTCGTGCTGGGGGCGGTCTTTCTGCTTTGGCAGCGGAGCGAGGGAACGCTTTCGATCCATCACGTCACGACGCGGCGTCGCGAAGCCTTCTACTGGCTGACGGTTTGCGCCACCTTCGCTCTGGGCACCGCTGCGGGAGACATGACGGCGGCGACCCTCGGTCTTGGCTTCTTGCTCTCCGGCTTCCTCTTTCTCGCGCTATTCCTGGCGCCTGCCATTGGCTTCCGCGCCTTCGGCCTAAATGGCATCTTCGCCTTCTGGTTCTCCTACATCATGACCAGACCGCTCGGTGCCTCTTTTGCGGATTGGGCTGGCAAGCCCGGGCAGATGGGAGGCGAGGGCCTCGGAACCGGATGCGTGTCGATCACGCTTACCCTCGCCGTGCTCGTGCTGGTGTGCGTCCTCAGCCTGCCCCGCCGAAACGAGGCAATTCGAGAAACGCGAAACGTGATAGGTCCGACGGAAACCTCATGATCTGTCTCCGCCATTCTGCGACGACGCGTGCATCCAAGCGAGTCGAGCGGTGCTCGTGTCTTTCTGAATTATGTTGCCCCAGAGCGAGGTCGAACCGTTTATGTGCCCTCCTGGATCGTCCAGATTGTCAGCGGGACTTGATCAAAGATCGCCGCTACAAATGCAGCCGCCACCACGCCTTAGGGTGTTCAGCAAGACGTGATGCTTTCGTCGGATAAGCACGATACACTTTGCTTCAATTCAGGTGCTTCTGTTTGCGATCGACACCTGTAGCAATTCGGCCCGCCTTAGCGGCACAACAGAAACCAATCGAAGGATGCTATGAGATTTCTGTCAGTGGCAATCTGCACTGCGATGATTGGAATGCCGGTTCTCGCTTCGGCGCAAAGCGCCACCGGACCCATCACAAAGCAGCAGGCACGATATGATGCGATGGCTGCAGGCTACGCGAATGTGTCCCATCTGAAATCTGATGGCAAAGGAGATTGGATGGGCTCTGGGACAAATAAGGGGGACTTCATGGTGACCCCTACCGGCAAAGTCGTCCCCCGCTAAGCTCTTATTTAGCGCGCCAAGATGAGGTGGCTACCGCCCTCAACTTGGCGCGCACACGTTGTGGGTGACTACGCTAGCTGTCATCCAAGGTGAAGATGGTGACCTCCGGGTCTTCGTGTCGCCTGAATTGGAACAGGGTCACGGCAACGAGTTCAATGTCCGCTTTCCAGATCTCAAGATCTGCAACTGGAAGACAATCTTGGGTCGAAATCGGTCATGCAGCATCCGATTGTTAGGGAGCCAAATCAGATGCCAAAAGAACCCTCTCCATGAAAAGGCTGATCGGGGACGCGTCGTAGGGGAAGAACGGCCCGCGCGGCACGTAGCCCGCCGTCCGGTAGAGCGCTTGGGCTTCGAGGTTCCGGATGCCCACCTCGAGCAAGACCAGGCCAGCGCCCAGTGCTGTCGCGTGGCCATGCGCGGCGGAGAGCAGGGCCCGCCCGACGCCCTGGCCGCGCGCCTCCGCGTCAACGATCATGCGCTTCACTTCCACCGTCGCATCACCACGATCGAAGACGACGCACAAGCCGGCCGCCCTCCCGTCCAACCGGGCAACAAGAACATGCGTGTCGGGTTGAGCGAGCGACGAAGCGGTGATGGGGCGCCTGTATTCACCGGGGTAGAGCCGCGCCGCCACAGCGTCGGATTGCGTCAGCAGCCTCGCCACGTCGTGCTGCCGGGCAGGCTCGAGGCTCACCAGGATCGGCGTCACGCACCCTCCGCCACCCGCGCGCTGAAGCGAGGACCATAGATGCGGACGAGGGAATAGACCACGGGCAAATGGCTGGGGAGCGACCGCGCAACCTCGGCCATGCCGTCCGGCACCTCGGGTGTCGGCCGCAGCAGGCTGGGCTCGCGCGGATAGGCCATGGGCCTGGCCGCCATCCGGCCGAGATGCGGGCAGAGCCGCAGCGCCTGCTGGCCGCAGGCCCCATGCACCGCGGGCACCGTGCTGGCGTAGCGCCGCTCCGCCGCCCCCAGGGTCACGAAGCCGCCTGTCGCACCTGGAAAGAGATGGCGATCCTGAGGCTCGGTCCGGCCGCCGCAGACATGGCAGAGATGATCGCGCATCGCCCGCCGCTGGCGGCTGAGATTCATCTCCGCGAATTTCGGCGCGCCAAAGCCGGGGCGTTCCTGCTGCACCAGATCGACCCAGCCGGGAAACTGTCGGGAAGGCCTGAGCCGGAAGGCTTGCTCCGTCGACCAGGCGACGGACCAGGGAACGTCGCGGCCGATCCGCCAGTCACTCACCTGCATGCTCTGCCTTATTCGCGTTCGTCGCATGGTGCCATGCGGGGCGGTGTGGCGCGCGTCACGAATGCGCGGGGCGGCGCCGCTACCCCCGCCAGAAGGTCATCACCACGCCGCCGGCCAGGATCAGCGCGCCGCCGAGGAGAACGGGGAGGGACGGCGAGACGCCGAAGAAGACCCGGTTCACCATTTGGGCGACGACGAAGAAGAGCACGACATAGACGCCGAGCAGCCGGCCGAAATCCCAGGCCGGCAGGTTGACGAAGAGACCATAGGCCGCGAGCACCAGCGTGCCCGCCGCGAGGAAGCCTGCGCGGCTCCCGGCGCCGGTGCCGAGCAGGCCGCGGCGCATCAGCGCGTCGCCCCCCACCTCGAGCATGGCGGCGAGCAGCAGCAGGAGCAGCGCGGGGGCGAGCTTCACGCCGGCACCGCGGCGCCGGCACGGGCGCGGGCGATGTGGAAATGGAACAGCCGCCCCTCGCCGAGCAGGAAGATGCGCCCGCCGCGCGGGAAGAGCCGGGCGAGGGCGGGGTCCGCCACGTCCAGCCCGCCCGTATAGCTGCCGAAGGCGGGCAGGATCAGCCGCCGCTGCCCATCCGTCAGGAAGCAGGGGCGGGTGATGCTTGTCCCCCGCACCGGCACCGTCGCCTTGGGATGGTAGTGGCCGGAGAGTTCCACGCCTTCCGCCCCTGGGCCGCTCTCGGCGATGTGGCGGAAGCGGAAGGGCCCGTCGGCCCATTCCGGCACCACGCGGCCCGGCAGATCGGCCGGCAGCGCTGCGTCATGATTACCGAGCACCCAGAGGAACTCCACCCGCGCGCCGAGCGCCGCAAGGCGCGCACGCTCGGCCTCCGGCAGGCGCGCGGGGCCGGCCGCGTCATGGAAGCTGTCGCCCAGGGCCAGCACCGCTTTCGCGGAATAATGCCGCAGTAACTGGGCCATACGGTCCAGGGTTACGCGGCTGTCGTAAGGCGGCAGCAGCCGGCCGCGCGCCGCGGCGGCCGAGCCCTTCTCCAGGTGCAAATCCGCTAGAATCAGAAGGTTGCGCGCCGGCCAATAGACGGCGCCTGAAGGGTCGAGCATCAGGCGCTCGCCGCCGATATGCAGCGGGGCGGCGGTGCTCATGCTCCGCATCCGGTCGGGGTCGCGTTAGGCACGGTCTTCATGCGTCAGCTCAGCCTCGGGTCCAAAGTCAATGATCGTGCAAGAACGTTCTCGGGGTGTTCCTCGCCCGTCGCTTCCGCAACGAGCGCTTCCGCCTCGGCGAGCAGATCCTCCGCCGCGCGGCCCGCCACCTGCTCGCGCCCGATGTCGAGGATGACGGGCACGGCGAGGGGCGAGACATGCTCCAGCACACGATGGGTGATGTGGCCGGCCGCACGCCGCAGCATCTCGGCGAGCCGGCCGAGATCGGTCATGCCGCCCGCCGCATCCGCCCAGGTGGCGCGCAGCAGGATGTGGTTCGGGTCGTGCCGGCGCAGCACGTCATAGATCAGGTCCGTGTTCACCGTCACCTGGCGCCGGCTGCGCTCCGCCCCCGGCATCTGCCGGTCGACGAGCCCGGCGATCACCGCCACCTGGCGGAAGGTCCGCCGCAGCATGGAACTTTCCGCCATCCAGGCTTCCAGATCGTCGCCCATCATGTCCTGCGCGAAGAGCGTGTCGAGGTCGCGCGGCTCCTGAGCCGACCAGGCGGCGAGCACGTAATCGGTCGCGACGAAGCCGAGCGGCCCGAGCCCCATGCGTTCCATCCGCCGCGTCAGCAGCATGCCGAGGGTCTGATGCGCGTTCCGGCCCTCGAAGCAGTAAGCCACGAGATACCAAAGGCCGCGACGGGGGAAGGTTTCCACCAGCAGGTCGCCCGGCCCGGGGAGGGCGGATTGCTCGGCCTGCAGGCGCAGCCATTCCTGCACGGGCGCGGGGAAGGCGGGCCAGCGCGCCGGGTCGTGCAGCAGGGCGCGCACGCGGGCGGCAAGACCGGTGGAGAGCGGCAGCCGGCCGCCCTCATAGGTCGGCACGCGCGGCGTGCCCGATCCGCCTTCCGCGACCTCGGCCCAGGTCTCGCGCAGGCGCAGGAAGCGCAGCAGGCGGCCGGCGAACATGAAGGTGTCGCCTTCGGCGAGCTGGCTGACAAACCATTCCTCGACCTCGCCCAGAACCGGGCCGCGGCCCAGGCGCAGCCGGATCATCGGCGCTTCTACGATGGTGCCGATGTTCATGCGGTATTGCCGGGCGATGCGCGGGTTGCGGAGATGGACGCGCCCCTCGGCGTCCCGGAACAGCTTGGCATAGCGGTCATAGACGCGCAGCGCGTAGCCGCCGTTCTCGACGAAGCCGAGCACGTCGTCGAAGGTCTGGCGGTCGAGCGCCGCATAGGGCGCGGCAGAGGTGATTTCGGCGAAGGCCTCGTCCGGATGGAAGGGGCCCGCGCAGGCGAGGCCGAGAAGGTGCTGGGCCAGCACGTCCAGGCCGCCCGGGCGGGGTGGGTCGCCATCCAGCTCGCGCGCCGCGACGCCCTGGCGCGCCGCCTCGCATTCCAGCACCTCGAAGCGGTTGGCGGGCACCAGCACGGCGCGGCTGGTTTCGTCCATGCGGTGATTGGCGCGTCCAACCCGCTGCAACAGGCGGGAGACGCCCTTCGGCGCGCCAACCTGGATCACCTGGTCCACCCCGCCCCAGTCAATGCCGAGATCGAGGGAGGAGGTGGCGATGACGGCGCGCAGCCGCCCTTCGGCCATCGCCGCCTCCACGCGCCGCCGCTGTTCCACCGCGAGGCTGCCGTGATGGATGGCGATCGGCAGCGTCTCCTCGTTGATGCGCCAGATTTCCTGGAACAACAGCTCGGCCTGGGCGCGCGTATTGACGAAGACGATGGTGAGCCCGGCCGCGCGGACGCGCGCCAGGATGTCGGGCGCGGCGGCAAGGCCCATATGGCCGCCCCAGGAGAGGTGGCCTTCCGGCAGCATGATGGAGAGATCGGGCGGGCTGGGATCGGCGACCTCGATCAGGGCGAGGTCGCCACCCGCGCCATCCGCCGAGACGTAAGCCGCAATCGCCTCAGGCCAGGCGACGGTCGCGGACAGGCCGATGCGCCGCGCGGCGGGGGCGAGGCGGGCCAGGCGCGCGAGGCCCAGCGCCAGCAGATCGCCACGCTTGATGCCCGCCAGCGCATGCACCTCATCGATGATGACGGAGCGGAGGTCCTGAAAGAAGGCGGCTGCATTCTCCTGCGAGAGCAGGAGGGCGAGGCTCTCCGGCGTCGTCAGCAGGATGGCGGGCGGCGTTTCGCGCTGGCGGGCGCGGCGGTTCTGCGGCGTATCCCCCGTGCGGGTCTCGATGCGGATGGGAAGGTTCATCTCGGCCACGGGCTCGGCCAGGTTGCGGGCGATGTCCGTCGCCAGCGCCTTGAGCGGGCTGACATAGATGGTGTGGACGCCGCTGCCCTCCGGCCGCCTTCCGTCAGCCAGGTCGATCAGGCTCGGCAGGAAGCCGGAGAGGGTCTTGCCGCCACCCGTGGGGGCAATGAGCAGCACGTGGCGGTGCTGCTGGAACGCCTCCAGAACATCGAGCTGATGCGGCCGCGGCTGCCAGCCACGCCCGGCGAACCACGCCGCGAAGCCGGGGGGCAGCAGGCGGGGCGCGCCCGTCGCGGTTCGTCTCCGTGCGGTGCGGCGGGCAGGGGCGCTGGCGCTCATCGGAGGAGAACATAGCGCGAATATCCGCAAGCCCCAAGGCGCTTCGGGGCGGGGCCGCCGCTCCTTCCCCCGAGGATCGCCGCGGCGCTCTGCCCTAACGTCTAACCAGATTATAACGAACATAACGCATCTTAACGTGCGCTGCGTACCGCGCTTGAGGGTCCGCCGAAGGGCGTTTATAGGAAAAATCTGTAGGAGAACCCTTAAGATGGCGCGCAGCCGTAGCCCGAATTACCCGCAAGTCGGCCTGCGCGAGGCCGTGCAGCGCGTGAAAAGCGTTTACGACAGCGATTATCGGAGCCTGCTGACTCGTGCCCTGACGGCTGAACGCCTCGGCTATTCCGGGGTGAACGGCAAGTCGCTCGCCGTCATGGCGGCGCTCGGCAAGTTCGGCCTGCTGGAGGGCAAGGGCGATGCGCTGCGGGTCTCAGAGCGTGCGGTCAGGATCATCGCCCATCCCCCGGGTGCGGCCGAGCGCGTCGCGGCGCTCGAGGAGGCGGCGGTGGCGCCCGGTCTCTTCCAGCAGCTGGCGCAACGCTTTCCCGGCCGGGGCGCGAGCGATGGCACGCTGCGCGCCTTCCTGCTCACCCAGCGCTTCATTCCCCCGGCGGCGGAGGCGGCACTCCGCGCCTGGCGGGAGACGCAGCAGATGATCGCGGAGGAGCGCGAGATGGGAGAGGCGGCGCCGGCGGCGGTCGCCCCCCGCGCACCGGCGCCTGGCGTGACCCCCGTGGCGACGGGGGAGTCGGGGCTCCGCCGGGCCGTCTTCGGTCTCGCCGAAGGAGAGGTGACGATCACTGCGCCCGTCTTCCTCTCGGCCGCGAGCGTCAACGACCTGCAGGACTATCTCGACGTCTTCATGAAGCGCGCCCGGCGCGAAGCCGGGCTGGACTGACCGGCGGTCAGTCCGCGGTGGCGGCTCTGTCCTGACCGTCCAGCCTCGGTGGATGAGAGGCCGTCAGGTTTTGATTGAAGCACACGTTCTGCCGTCATCGCCGGGCTAGGCCAGCCGTGCTTGACCCCGCGATCCACCCCTCATCGGCGCTTAGGCCGCAGCGCTGGTCCTGACCTCGGGCGCCATCAGGGCGCCGTAGCGCGCCATGTGCAACAGGCGCGATTTGGTGCGAAGATCGTCCAAGTCGCGGCCGGGCATCACGGCGCGCGCAATCGCCTGCCACAGCCGGTCGTCCAGCCGCGTACGGGCGGCCAGCAGGCCAAAGGTCTCTGCGGTGAACTCACGATGCAAGGGGCTGCGGAAATCCGCCGGCACGTGCTGCGTTTCGTTCAAGCGGCCGTGGCTGAGCGGCCGGCCGAACCATGCGTCGAGGCGGGAGCGAAACGCCGGATTCTCGATCACGTCGAGAAAGGCGAAGTCACGCAGGCACGCCACCGCGTCGGTAAACAGTGCCTCATCGTCTGCAGGATCGATGAAGCGATCCGGAGCGAGGCGAGGATCGGGCCAGAGCAGCAGCCGAAGCGTCATATTGTCCGTCTGCGGCGCGAGCACTGGGTCCGCCAGGAAGGATGCGAGGGGCAGCCGGCTCTTCCGCACCATCTCGGCCCAGCCGCCCACGGGTTCCAGCATCGCATCGGTATGTTGCCGCCAATAGAGCCAGTGCGAAAGTAGGCGGGTCAGGGGATCGCGTAGCACGGTGATCAGCTGGGCGGCGGGGTAGGCGGCGCGAAGTGTCGAGCGGGAGATGTGGCCCATAATCAGCTGGGCATCGGGCGGAAAGCGTTCAGGACTGGCATAGATCGCGTCTCTCTCAGCCGGCGACATCGTGTCGAAGGCCGAGAAAACACCGAAAAGTGCCCGGTCCAAGCCGCGCACGGTGCGCGCTTCCGGGACGGCAGCTTGCAGTGCTTCCGTCAGGGTAATGCCAGCGGTCTTGGGGACATGCATGAAGGCAAGCGGACGCGCCGCATCAAAGCGCTGGGGCAGATCTCCGCGAGGCGGCAACGGTGCGGGTGGCATCGCCGCATTGACATTTCGCCACCAGAACTTCATGGGCACCTCACTTATTAAGCCGAAAGTCTCATAATTGCAGTTACATTTCGATTTATAAGCGAGGATGTGTCTTAAAATTGCAATAATCAATAGCGAACAAAAAGAAAACGCACCAGATTGTAACCGCTCGGGCCATGCCCATATCCTCACCAATGCCCGCGCCTCATCCCGACACCTGGCTGCGCGTCCTGCCGCAAGGGCTCTATTGCGAGCCGGGGGATTTCTTCATCGACCCGGTGCGCGCCGTGCCGCGCGCCGTCATCAGCCATGGCCATTCCGACCATGCGCGGCCCGGCCATGGCACGGTGCTGGCGACCCCGCAGACGCTCGCCATCATGCGCGCCCGCATGGGTGAGGGCGGGGCAGGGGAGACGCAGCAGGCGCTGCCCTATGGCGAGCGCATCACCCATCGCGGCGTGGCCATCACCCTGATACCCGCCGGCCACGTGCTCGGGGCGGCGCAGATCGTGCTGGACTGGCAGGGCAGCCGCGCCGTCGTCAGCGGTGACTACAAGCGCCAGCCGGACCCGACCTGCGCGCCCTTCGAACCCGTGCGCTGCGATGTCTTCGTGACCGAGGCGACCTTCGGCCTGCCGGTCTTCCGCCATCCCGACCCTGGCCACGAGATCGCCAAGCTGCTGCGCAGCCGGGAGATTTTCCCCGAGCGCACGCATGTCGTTGGCGCCTATGCGCTGGGCAAGGCGCAGCGCGTCATCGCCCTGCTGCGGCAGGCGGGCTACGACGCGCCGATCTACATCCACGGCGCGCTGGCCAGCCTCTGTGCCCTCTATGAGGCGCAGGGCGTGGCCCTCGGCCCCCTGCCGCCGGCGACTGCCGCGCCGAAGGAGGCGTTGCGTGGCGCGCTGGTGCTGGCGCCGCCCGCGGCCGCCGCCGACCGCTGGTCCCGCCGCATGAGCGATCCGGTCATCGCCCGCGCCTCCGGCTGGATGCGCATCCGCCAGCGCGCCAAGATGGCCGGCGTCGAGCTGCCCCTGGTGATCTCGGACCATGCCGATTGGGACGATCTGCTTGCCACCATCGCCGAGACCGGCGCGCCGGAAGTCTGGGTGACGCACGGCACGGAGGAAGCGCTGATCCACGCCCTGGCGCTGCGCCAGATTCGCGGCCGGGCGCTCCGCCTCATCGGCTATGAGGACGAGGAAGGCGAGGCGGCATGAGGGCCTTCGCCGATCTGCTGGAGCGGCTGGTCTTCACCCCCGGCCGCCTCGCCAAGCTCGCCCTGCTGCGCGCCTATTTCGAAACCGCGCCGGACCCCGACCGCGGCTATGCCCTCGCCGCCATCGCGGGCGATCTTTCCTTCACCGCCGCCAAGCCCGCGATGATCCGCGAGATCACCCGCGCGCGGGTGGATGAGACGCTGTTCGCCTGGTCCTACGACTATGTGGGGGACCTCGCCGAAACCGTGGCGCTGATCTGGCCGGAGCGGCGGGCGGGCTCGGCGCCCCGGCTCTCGGAGGTGGTGCATGTGCTGGAGGCGACGCCGAAGGCCGACCTGCCGCCCATCCTGGCCGAATGGCTCTCGGTCTCGGACGCTTCGGAACGCCTCGCCTTGCTCAAGCTCATCACCGGGGGCCTGCGCGTCGGCGCCTCCGCCCGTCTCGCCAAGACGGCGCTGGGCGAGATCGCGGGCGTGCCGGCGGATGATATCGAGGAGGTCTGGCATGGCCTCACCCCGCCCTATGCCCCGCTCTTCGACTGGCTCTCCGGCCGGGCCGAGAAGCCCGCGGCGGGGGACGCGCCGGTCTTCCGCCCCACCATGCTGGCCCATGCGCTGGAGGAGGCCGACCGCGGCGCGCTCGACTGGTCGGCCTATCGTGCCGAATGGAAGTGGGACGGCATCCGCGTGCAGCTGGTGGCGACCGCCCAAGGCCGCCGCCTCTATACTCGCACGGCCGAGGACATCTCCCACGGCTTTCCCGAGATCGTCGCCGCCATGGACTTCGCGGGCGTGCTGGATGGCGAGCTGCTGGTGATGCGGGAGGGCACCGTCGCGCCCTTCGCCGATTTGCAGCAGCGCCTCAACCGCAAGGCCCCGGGGCCCAAGATGCTGAAGGACTTCCCCGCCGCCGTCCGCCTGTATGACATTCTCTTCGACGGTACCGAGGATCTGCGGCCGCTGGCCTTCGACGCGCGCCGGGCGCGGCTCGAGGCCTGGTACGCGGCGCACCGCCCGGCCGGCATGGACCTCTCGCCGCTCATCCCCGTGGACGGGGCGGAGGCGCTGGCCGAACTCCGCCTCGGCGCGCGAGACGCAGGGATCGAGGGGCTGATGCTCAAGCGCGGCGACAGCCCCTATCTCGCCGGCCGGCCGAAGGGCCCGTGGTGGAAATGGAAGCGCGATCCGCTGACCCTGGATGCCGTGCTGATGTATGCGCAGCGCGGCCATGGCCGCCGCTCCAGCCTCTATTCCGACTACACCTTTGGTGTCTGGCGCGGGGAGGGCGAGACGGCGGAGCTGGTGCCCGTGGGCAAGGCCTATTCCGGTATCACCGATCAGGAACTCACCTTTCTCGACCGTTGGGTGCGCAACCACACCACCGCGCGCTTCGGTCCGGTGCGGGAGGTGGAGAAGGCCATGGTGCTGGAAATCGCCTTCGATGCGGCGCAGCGCTCGGGCCGCCACAAATCCGGCGTGGCCCTGCGCTTCCCGCGCATCAACCGCATCCGCACCGACAAGCCGGCGGCGGAGGCCGACCGGCTGGAGGACATCATGGCGCGCCTGCCCGCCGTTTCCATCGGGCAATGAGCGGCGTATGCTCGGCGCCGTGGCCGGGCAGGGAGGCGTGCGGTGAGTGACGCAACGGCGACGATGCCGCTCTATCTCGTCGATGCCGGTGGCATCTACAAGATCGGCATCGAGGTCAGCCTGGATGGCGGCCAGACCTTCCAGATGTACGAATTCGATACCGGCGGCAAAGGCTTCTGGGTGGCGGATGACGCCGCCTGGGGGCCGGTGACCCAGGGCGCCGGCACGCTGACAAACAACTATTCCAGCGGCATGAGCTATACCGCCGTGCCGGTGACGGGCAGCGTCTCCCTGCGCGCGACCAATGGCGAGACGCTGACGACCACCGGCACCATTGCGCAGATCGAGACGGCGAGCGGCCCCTATTGGAACGCGGACAATGCGGCGACCGGCGGGCCGCCGCTCTACAGCGCCTTCTATGGCGATTTCGGCGCCTCTCTCGCCGACAAGGAAGGGCTCGAAACCTTCCTCAAGCAGTTCGGCACCGCCTATGCGGCGGGCTTCATCGTGACGCTGAACAGTCTCGCCGATGTCGGCCCCATCGCGCCAGGCCAGACGGAAGCCATCGGCACGCTGCAGCTCGGCCTGACGCCGGACCAGATCACCGCCTATGACGCCTACGGCACCATCGCCATGCAGGGGCAGACGATCTCGGGCAGCGACGCCTACGACTATGCCGAGCAGCTCGTGAACGGCACCCTCACCGTCAATGGCGGCACGCTGGGCGTGCAGACCGGCGTCGTGCTCGATACCGGTGCGCCGAGCAGCTTCATCCCGGGCGGAGACAGTTTCACCGTTGGGACGCCGATCGACAGCGTGACGCTCACGGCCGGCGACACGACGCTGCTCGACTTCACCCTGGGCGGTGACCAGAGCCAGAACGTGCTGGGCTACCCGTCCGATGGCGCCGGCGCCTATATCAACACCGGCCTCAACGCCTTCTTCGGCGAAAGCGTGATGTTCGACGTGACGGGCGGCGCCGTCGCCATCCAGCCCGCCTGTTTCGCCGCCGGCACGCGCCTCCTGACGCCCGAGGGGCTGCGGCTGGTCGAGGATCTGCGCCCGGGCGACCGGCTGGTGACGGTGGAGGGCGCGGTGCTGCCCATCCGCTGGGTGGGGCAGCGCAGCCTGGACTGCACCCGGCATCCGGCGCCCGCGAAGGTCTGGCCCGTGCGCATCGCGCCCCATGCCTTCGGACCCGGCCAGCCGGCGCGGCCGCTCTTGCTCTCGCCCGATCATGCGATCTTCGCCGAGGGCGTGCTGATCCCGGTCAAGCATCTGCTGAACGGGGACAGCATCCGCCAGATGCGCCGGCGGCACGTCACCTATCACCACGTCGAACTGCCGCGCCATGCAGTGATCCTGGCCGAAGGGCTGCCCGCGGAAAGCTATCTCGACACCGGGGACCGGCAGGCCTTCGCGGGCGGCGCGGGTCCGATCGCCCTGCACCCCGCCTGGGGGGCGGAGGCGCGGGACGTGGCGCTGATCCAGGAGGCGCTGGGCGCCGCCCCCGTCCGCGTGACGGGGCCCGAGATCACGCGGCTGCGCGCACGCCTCGCCGCCGCTTGCCCAACGGCGGCAGCGGGGCTTAGCCTCCGCGCCGCAAGGAGAGGAGGCCCGCGATGATCCCCCGACTGTCTCAGCGGCTGGCGCTTGGAATGGTGCTGGTGGCGCCCGCCCTGCTGCCACACGCGGCGCAGGCCGCCTCGGCCCCGCCGCAGGCGCCGCTCTGCGCCTCCTGCCACGGCAGCAACGGCATTTCGGCGACGCCCACCATCCCGAACATCGCCGGGCAGAAGCAGGGCTACCTGCAGGCCGCGCTGCTCGACTACAAGACTCACAAGCGGCAGGGCGGCTCGGCCGACATGATGACGGGCATCGCCGGCCAGCTGAGTGACGCCGACATCCAGGCGCTGGCCGCCTATTACGCCTCGCTCAAGGGCAGCTGAGGGCCGCGGGCGCGTGCCGGCCACCATCCCCTATCACCAATGCATGGTGGCGGCCGCTGCCGCCTACAAGCTGCCGGTGCGGGCGCTGCCCGCCATCCAGCGGGTGGAGGGCGGGCGCGTCGGCACCGTGAGCGCGAACAAGGACGGCTCGCACGATCTCGGCCTGATGCAGGTGAACACGCGCTGGGTAACGCCGCTGGCCCGCGCCACCGGCCTCGCGCCGCAGACGGTGGTGACGCGGCTGATCCTCAGCCCCTGTTTCAACATCGTGGCTGCCGCCAGCATCCTGCGCCAATACATCGACGAGGAGCATGGCGACGTCTGGCGCGCGATCGGCGACTATCACTCGCATACGCGCTGGCTGAGCACGACCTACAAGCTGAAGGTGCTGGAGCAGGCGATGCAGCTGCCCCAGGCCCCGGCCGTCCGCAAACCGGCGCATAAGGCGCGAAAGAAGGACGAGGCCCTGGCGGCGGAGTAGGGGCGGGGCGTCGTCAGGCGGCTACGACCACGTAGGACAGCCGAGCCGCTGTGCTTGATCGGCTCTCGGTCAGGATATACATGTCTATCCACGTATATCTATGGCCGGAGGCAGAGATGCAGGTTGCCAAATGGGGTAATAGTCTAGCTGTTCGTCTTCCTGCGGCTGTGGTCGAAGCGCTCGGCCTCAAGGAGGGGGACGAGATTGAGGTTCACGTTGAAGGCGCGCGGGAATTCGGCATCACCCGCAAGCCTGACCGGGCGGAACTCCTGAAGCGGCTGCGCGCCTTTCGGGGCCGTCTGCCATCCGATTTCCACTTCGACCGGGACGAGGTGAATGCCCGGTAGTTTCTTCGACACCAATGTCCTCGTTTATATCGCCTCCGGCGATGCGGCGAAGGCAGTGGTGGCGGAGGCGATCATCGGCCAGGGCGGCGTCATCAGCGTTCAGGTGCTCAACGAAGTCACTAACGTTGCGCGCCGCAAGATGCGCTTGAGCTGGCACGAAACGCATGAGTTTCTGTCGCTGCTGCGCGCTCTGCTGACGGTGCAGCCGATGACGGTTTCCGTCCACGAGGCAGGGCTGGCGCTCGCCGAGCGCCACACGCTCGCGATCTACGACGCGATGATCGTCGCCTCCGCGCTCGATGCGGATTGCGAAACGCTGTGGTCGGAAGACATGCAGCACGGGATGCTGATCGACGGACGGCTGCGGATCGTCAATCCGTTTCGAGAGCGGTGAAGAGTATGATTGAAGCCCGACGGCGGCAGCCCCTGGCCGGCGATCCGGCTCTCGCGACCCAACAAACACCTGCTCCTGTCGAGACTCTGTCAGTGTTTCGGTTCAGCACGTCATCCCATCATGCCCACGCAAGTAGGCATCTCTTTCTCCGTCGCAGGCACATCCTTCACCGTGCACGACGCTCAGCGTGAGAAGATACCCGCTTCCGCGGATATGACGGTATTGAACAGTCGAGTTCGAATGACACTGGCGCTGATTCTCATCCGCTCTTTCAACATCCTCGCTACCACCACCAGCATCATCGCCTGCAACTCGAGGACATGAAACCTGTACCCGCCGTTTAAAACCTACGGCTTAGGGTTGGGACTCATAACCAGTAGCTGACGACCGCCGCGATGCAGACAGCGGCGTGGAAGTTTGTGGCGAGCCGGTCGTAGCGTGTGGCGA
>NZ_BAAFHE010000027.1:0-19832 GCF_054665075.1 Acidisoma sp. 7E03 | reverse complement strand
CCTGGCTCATCCACCATCCTTATGCGCACTCATAAGGACGACCTTAAGCGCGCTCGGTAATATCAACGCCAGGCGGCCACCGGCGGATGGATACTGCGTCTGCCACGAGAGCGGCCAATGGTTTGCCTGCGCTCCCCTCTTTTCCGCCAGAGGCACATCGGTGCGCCTTCACTGCGGAGGAGTCGATGAGCACCTCGGCGGGTGGTCCTCCAACAGTCGCCAGAGCATAGAAGAGGCTCGTCCACACGCCTTTGGCTGCCCATCGCTGGAAACGGTTGTATAGCGTCTTCCGGGGGTCGTAGACCGCAGGCACATCTTTCCAACGGCAACCCGATATCAGCACATGCACGATGTCGCTGATGACCATGCGATCATCCACCCGAGGCTTGCCCCGCGTATCACGCGGCAGATGGGGCTTGAGCCGAGCGAATTGCTCTTTCGTCAGCCAAAAAATATCCGTCGTCCAAATGAGGTCTCCTTCCGGAAACCTTGAATCACGGTAGCTCGGCGCTGTGAATCCTTTTCATGGGGCCCAGCCATAATCCACGACGATCGTATCTGGCCGCCAAAAGCCGCTTGATCATCACGGATACCCTAGAGAGATTTGAGGATCTCATAGTAAGAGGGTCCGGTACCGGAAAAGGCGCGTCTTCTAAAGAGGAACTCGTGAGCTTGTGCCCTGCCAGCAGTTTTGTCACGACCTTCAATTTCCTGGTCGAGTAGCTCGAGGCATCTACTAGGCCCCGGAAACTCAGATGTTTTGGCAGAGCACTCTCGGATACGTTCATGAATTCGATCGACCACGTCAAAAATCGCGCACATGTAATGTTCGTACCCCAACGCAAATTTCGGAAACAACAAGTCAAGAGCGTCCGTGTAAAGCTGCGCGTCAACCGAGCGACAGTAATTCCTCCAATATGTTAATACCCATTTTCGTGCAGTGTTTGTACAGCCGTGCATGTGATTGAACGCTTGAATCTCGCGTAAGAGAAAGTCTCTACTCAGTTCGCGGACAAGGTATTCGTTGCCGGTATCGATCGCCCCGGCGATATCTTTAAACCTCCAGTAAAAATTAAACATCGCGCGAAACAGACAATAGGAATAACGTCTCGAAAAACTCGGATCAAATCCGAACATCGAGATATCATCACCCGCTATTGTTTTACCGACGATGCATCTGTGCAGGAGAAGATGCTCAAATCGGTTGATCTCAAACTCACCGTAGTTGTTATCCGAATGTGTTAAAAGGTCTGTAAAGACGCGGGAAACTTTCGAAACAAGCTCCGAAACATTCGATTTCAACCAATACTCGACATCAATATGAATCTCCGAGTCTTCGTAATAATCCATTGTCATAAGCACAAGGTCATCGTCACGTTGACAGAAATTCATATCGGACTTATGAACAAAGGCATGTCCCCGAGATTTAACACTCGCGTAACGTGGAATTTCATCGCAAAATACATAAACGTCAAGATCCGAAAAGCGATTGCCAATTCCTTCGACTAAAGTTCCACTAAGTAGCACACTATCTTGTGGATTTCGAAAAGTATGGGCCAACACAGTCTCAAACGACACCATGCGCGTTCCTCCCAATATGGGAAGACCTGCTCCTTTATCCATAATACTCTCCCTCATCGAAACTCGCGCTTATAAGACGAAAACGGACGCCTCCGACGTTGCAAAAGAGCCGCCTATCGGTGATGCAACCTCAGGCTCGCAAACGCGTCGCCCAGCTAACTACACCCGACCGGCATACGTTAGTTAAGATCTCCGCATTGAGCAATCATATTTTTGATGTCATTGCAACGTTTGGAGCGTATGGTCTTGCCGCTAGTTGGAAGACAATGTATGTATTGTAGGCTAATGCAAAACGTGCCGTGCTGCGAGGATAGCACAATATCTCGCCGCTATATGACTCAATATTGAGTGCACCGCCACCCTTTGCAAGGACAGAAAAATGCCGGTTAATCAGGATAGAAAAGATGAGGGCTGTGAGAACTCGCAACTTTTTTCGTTCCCTTCCCATGTTAGCGATGTAGTTCACAGGCCTATCGAAGATTTGTATCACACAGTTTCGCTAGGGAACGCTCAAGATTTGTACGTGGAGTTTGATTCGGACTTCCTATATTTACCTGCGACCCAGAAGAAAAAGTTGGCCAAGAAAGATCGATCAAAGAAAGTCGAGTTAGTTTTCGGCGGATTTGATCGTCTTGTCGATCACCAGGTTTGGACCATCACTAGCGCGGAGGTTTTGGAGTTTTTTCGATCCCGTGTAGACGAAGAGCAGAAAAAGTTGCGTTTTGACGGAACCGAGAAGAGTTATTTAGAAATTATCGAAAGCACGCAACCGGAACAAGCTTGCAAATTTCTAATGTCGCAAATCGCTTTAGACTGCCTAACTGAAGCGTCCCCGTTGACACGCATGCTGCCAGGCTCGTTTGGTGAATTGCAAATGGCAATTTTTAAGATTGTCTCCGACGAATATGGAGGGGGAAACCTCAACGAAAAGCACAGCGTTCTTTTCCAAAAGGCGTTGAAATCCATTGGGATGCCTGAAGTTTTGGAATTCTATCGGCCGTTTATTTTGAATACTGTGTATATGTACCTGTCTTACGTAAATCGAGTAGCTGCCGACAAGCGGCTGTATTTGCAGTTCTTTGGATTTCTGTTTGTCTACGAAGCATGTCTCATTTCTGCAACTCAACAACAAGGTCGGATGTTGAGGAAAATTTTCGGAAATTCCGTGGACTCGACCTATTTTGACGCGCATGTCCAGATTGATCAAGAACACGGCGTCTGGGTTTATGAAAAGATGCTTGTACCTCTGATAAAGAGCGGTGGCTCAGGTGCAGCTCGAGAGATATTAAGGGGGTATCATGATACAAATATCTTGCTTTCACTTTGTGACTATGAAGTCATGAAAGCTATCCGGGCGCTCGATTTCCCAATATTGTCTCATCTCTGATGACCGCTAGCATTCGCCCCTAGGGTCGGGACTCATAACCAGTAGCTGACGACCGCTGCGATGCAGACCGCGGCGTGGAAGTTTGTGGCGAGCCGGTCGTAGCGTGTGGCGACCCGTCGGAAATCCTTGAGCCGGTTGAACATGCGCTCGATGGCGTTGCGGCTGCGGTAAAGGTATGGGGAGAAACAGTTTTTCCAGAGGCGATTGATCTTGGGCGGGATATTCGGAGCCGCACCTTTGGCCTCGATCTTCTGTCGCACAGCATTGGTGTCGTAGCCCTTGTCGCCATGCACCAGTTCAGCCGCGGTGAGCTGATCGAGCAGTGTATCGGCGGCGACGCAATCAGCGACCTGGCCGCCGGTCAGCAGAAAGGCGATTGGGCGACAATCGCGATCGGTCAGCGCATGGATCTTGGTCGTGCGTCCGCCACGAGAGCGGCCAATGGCTTGCCTGCGCTCCCCCCTTTTCCGCCAGAGGCACATCGGTGCGCCTTCACTGCAGACGAGTCGATGAGCACCTCGGCGGGTGGTCCTCCAGCAGTCAGAGGCACATCGGTGCGCCTTCACTGCAGACGAGTCGATGAGCACCTCGGCGGGTGGTCCTCCAGCAGTTGCCAGAGCGTAGAAGAGGCTCGTCCACACGCCTTTGGCTGCCCATCGCTGGAAACGGTTGTAGAGCGTCTTCCGGGGGCCGTAGACCGTAGGCGCATCTTTCCAATGTATGGTCCCGGGATGTGGTGTGACGGATTGATCCTAAATCGATCTGGCTCTTTGATCCAGATCGAGCAAACATATTCGTAGGGAGTGAGGCCTCGCAGGGTCTTTAGACGACGTGCGTGGTTGTAGGCGTCAACGAAGAGCTGCAGATGCGATTTCAGCTGGTCGTGGGTCGCATAGTGATAGCGCTTGACGGTTGCCTCTTTAATCGTGCGGTTCATCCGCTCGACCTGCCCATTCGTCCAAGGATGGTTAGGTTTGGTCAGGCGATGCTCGATGTTGTACTCGCGGCAGACGCGATCGAACATGTGCACGCTGTATTGGGCAGTCGGGCCTGATCTGTTACGAGGCGCGTGACAGAACTGCATGCCGTTGTCGGTGAGGATAGTGTGGATGTGGTACGGCACCGCCTCGACGAGGGTACGGAGGAAATCGGACGCGGTGTATCGGGTTGCCTCATGCTCGAGCTTTGCAAAAGCCAGCTTTGAGGTGCGGTCGATGGCGACGAACAGGTAGAGCTTGCCTTGCTCCGTTCGAACCTCGGCGATGTCGATGTGGAAGTAGCCGATTGCGTAGGCGGCGAACTTGCTCCGTTTAGGTTTGTCACCAAGCAGCTCGGGCAAGCGGCTGATGCCATGCCGCTCGAGGCAGCGATGCAACGACGATCGCGTGAGATGTGGGATGCTTGGTTGAAGGCCATAGAGGCAATCATCGAGCGGCAGCAGCGTATGTCGTCGGAAGGCGACGATAACCGCCTCCTCCGCAACCGTCAGCACGGTGGACCGGAGTACTTTCGGTCCCATCGGGGCATCGGTGGTGGTCTCTCGCTTTCGCCATTTCTGGATGGTCGTAGGGCTGACGCCGAAGCGTCTCGCGAGGGCCCTTATACTCTCTTGACGTAGTTGAATTGCGCGACGGACCGCCTCTGTCGTGCGGGCGCTTCCGTGAAGAATCTGGCCCATAGATCTTCCCTCAAGCCATGATGGATATATGTACCATTACATCCCGGGACCATACACCTAGTATCGGTAGGTTCTGCGCCGGCACCACCGCGATGGATTTTTCTCAGGCACAAGCCCAGATATGAAAGGAACTCCGGAGGCATCTCCTTTGAAAAGCGTAGGCGAGTGTCTCAACAGGCAGTTTGAAAATCCAGGGCGAGTTGAATGGCGGGGTCGCTAACTATAGATGTTCAAAGCAAATGTAGCCGATCCGAAACCGCGCTTCGACATCTGCCTTAATCGAGGAAGTTCATAATCTACGTTGGAAACAAGTGATGCAATTTGGTTTGGTAACCTAGTCGCATATTTCAGCTGCTGCTTTTTTTAGGATACAGAACGTCGCCGAGTGCATCACGCTGAAGGAAGCAGGTTGGTTTTCCATAAAGCGCAGATGGTCACGCTCAAATGCGGATCTTTGTTCCTCTGAAATTTGATCATTTGCTAGTCCTCTACTTGCCTTGACGCGCCCGTGCCATGTCTCTCTTGTGAACGGGATCGCAACATCGTAGGAGAAGGACTTATCGAGATCAAACCCCAACGATAGATCGATGCCGTAACTTTCAGGAATCCCATTACTGTCAAATTTAGGTCGTGTAAAACCAGCACCGTTCCAAGACTCGTTGTACCGGAGTATGGTTTCCTCGCTGCCTTTGGCAATTAAGCTTTCGCCAGGCAGCCAGACTAGCGACATAATGGCGAATCGACCATTCTTTTTTAGCAGTTTGGCAAGGCGAGGTAGCAGCCTCTGTTTGTTAAAGTAGGTAAAGCACATACACGCTAATACGGTATCGAAAGCAGCTTCTGGAAACTCCAACGTTTCGGCTGGCGAGACTAGATATTCTATATCTAATCCGGCTGATAATTCCCGTGCCTTCTGGATTTGCTGCTCGGAAATATCTATCCCAACAAACTTTGCCCCGAATCTAGCGAGATGACGTGGAAGAACGCCAGTGCCAGTTCCCAGATCCAGCACCCTATATCCAGTGTCGCAAAGCCCATTGTCCCGAATGGATTCGAAGAATACGTCGGGGTACACGTCTCGGAACTTGGCATAATCATCGGATATGGTTCCGAAATCAAAAGCCCGCCCACTGTCAATGTGCGCTAAACTTATCATGGATGCTGCTCCAGAATTAGATCACGGGAATCGCAGTTCGAATCAGGAGTTGAGCGAGATTAATCATTCGCTCTCTCCAGTCAATCTCTTCCAAAATCCGGACAGAGTCAACTCCGATGCTACCTCAGATACAAAGGAGGAAAAGACTACATTTGGAGGATATAGAGGGAAGTTTGCCTACGACGCGAGGGCCGCCTCTATGGGATTAGCAAAACACACGGCAGCAATTTGGGGCTTCTCTGACGTAGCTCGCGAAAGGTGGCTCCTACCGACGGGATAAGATCAAAGAGACAGCCGGCCAGTTGTGCGTCGTTGTATGTTCTGGAACCACTACAACATCCTCCTCAAACAGGCCGACGGTTTGTCGATAAGATACCAATACATCGGCCGAACCGGCCACGGCCGGGCGGAGATTAGTAAGTGATTCCACGCCTTTCAAGCTGCCAGTGACGGCGTCGACCTTCCCTCAACTGCCGCATCAGTGATTTCGCCGGCCATGTTGCATGGGCAAGGGTAGCAAAGCGAAAGCCTATCTGCAGTCTGCATCTCCTTGTTGGCTCTCATCCACCGTGGATGAACGCGCGTGTAACTCCCTATGGTGCACCCGTTGAAGATAGAAGCCGAGGTGGAGCTGGAAACACTCGCCCGACTCCAGTGAATGAGGTTGCGGCAGCCGGAGATGATCTGCCCGCGTCATACTCCGCGATGCTAGTGACCTTCTCCAGGAAGCTCCCCGCAATGATCCCACCGGCAATTGTTGTAGGGATGACTGTGCCCGCCATGACGGATACCTGTGAAAGCGAGCGTTCCGTCTCTAACGAGTGCTAACGGCACCAACGCGCTCCTGTCTCACGCGACGTGCGCAAAACACTGGAACCGCCCTCGGATATGACAATCCAGATCAAATTCACTGGCCGTGAATTGACTGTTTTCGCGTGGGCTTAAGTACACCTTATACTTCCCCATTGGGATCGCCATGCCGCTTGCCACCGCTTGAATGCTGCCGCCGCCCCTGGCTCATCAGCCCGCCAATCCATGCTCCTCCTTTAAAGCAGTGGAACCAGCGACTGCAGCGGCGATTCGTCCGACGCCAGGACTACTATCAGTGCTCGGCTGATCTCACTTGCCTTGTGCACGCGCAAGATGACCCCATCGATCGGTTCCCATGCGTCCCCAACGCGTATTCCAGGTCACAATCTGGCGCCTGAGGGCCTCACGCGCCAGCCCAGGGATCTTCGCATCGTCAGGATCCTGCAGCAAGGCTACCAGATCGGAGACGAGGTGCAGTCCAACCCGTGCGATCATGCCAACCCACGATATGGACGTGCAGAGCGCTGTCGTGCCCTGTTTGCTGACAGACTCGCAAGGTGCGTCCCCGATGATCCAACCACACCGCTTGCTGAATCGTTGATTGACTTGCGCAAGTGGAATGTTTGCCCGATTCATGGCTTCGGCGTCGGGCACGACCCTCTTGCCAAGCGAGGCAAATGGCTAGCAATCGGAAGGAGAGATCAGGCGGAAATCTTGGCCAATCACCCGATACAAAGATACCCAATGATGCGCAGCCACCCAGGCTTTACTGCGGGCCAGGTCGGGAAACCCACTTCGCAAAGATCGGTGCCGTCTCGGATTGCTGAAACTTTCGCTGAATAGCTGTCTTGCCAGCCACTTCGAGGTCGGTGCCGCAACGAACACGCTGCGCTCTCGACGCGATTCAGCAGCCGCAGCCGCCCATCAAATACACAATCAACCAGCGCGGCCTAGCTAGCGTTTGAAACTCTTCAACGATGCTGCCTCAATGCGATCCAAAACATTCCCTAGATCCAGATGACTATGCGCTTCACAAAAAAACCAAGGCTCTCGAGAGTCAGGCTCTATCAACACTCCCAGTTCGCGAAGCTGCGCTGCCCACCTTTGATAGAGACAGTTATCAACCATCCGCCAATCGCGGTAGGAACGGAGCGGTTCGTCACAAAACATCACACCAAACATCGACAAATGCCCGGTAAATTGATGGCTAACACCGAGGCGGTTGAGTATTGTGTGAAGGCCGTTCTGAAGAGAACGCCCAAACTCTTCTACTGTGTCAAGTGCCGATGTTCGCTTGATCACCTCCAGCGTCGCTTCGGCCGCCGCAAGTCCAACCGCATTGCCAGTGTAAGTCCCCCCATGTACTACACCTCCGTCAAATGGATGCAGCCACGACATAATATCCCGGCGACCACCGAATGCCGCTATCGGGTAGCCATTACCAAGTGCTTTCGAGAACGCCCAAAGATCTGGCGTAACACCATATAGTTCGGAAGCTCCACCGCGACCCACACGAAACCCCGTCTTCACCTCATCAAATATCAAAACGACATCGAACTCGTCGCAAATACCACGTACATCCCTTAGGTATTCGGCGGTTGGCGAAATGGCACAGGAGTTTCCCAATATCGGTTCCAAAAGGACGGCGGAAACTTTCCCCGGATTTTCCCTAAGGACTTCTCGCAAGGCACCTGCGTCGTTGAACGGAATGAAATGGAGACGGTCCCTAATAGCTGACGGAATCCCCCCACCGCGTGCCCGAATAGGAGGCGCCACCCCTTCACCCGGTGTGTAATCCTCGACCAGTGCTTCCCACATCACCCAGTCGAAAAGACCGTGAAATGCGCCCTCAATCAAGACGAGTTCTTCGCGGCCAGTAAATGCCCGAGCCAGGCGAAGAGTTGCCATAACGGCGTCCGAGCCACTATTGGCGAATCGTACTGTTTCTAGTCCGTGAACAAGACTTTGCAAAAGCTCCGCGACCACCAACGTTCTCGGAGTCGGCAGACCAAAAAGCACACCGTTGTCTAATGCCTCTTTGACGTGATCATCTACCCTATGGTCTTGGTATCCGAGAATGATTGGCCCATAGGAAAGCCGAAAGTCTTCGTATCGGTTGTCATCAACATCCCAAAGTGTCCCGCCTTTACCCCGACGAATAACCAGCGTGTCTTCACCCCAATACTGATAGTTGTCGGTTACTCCCAAGGGCATCGCAAGCGAAAGTCTTCGTCTATATTCTTTGTTGTTGCTTAGTCTTCGGGGCATCTGTGTGTAACGAACCGCCATCGCTTAGCTCCCCTCTGACATCGACTAACCTGATAAATGGATACAGCAAAACTGAGTGTCATCTGAAGTTAGGTAACGACAGGTATAGTAAGCGCGCTTCTACCTTGAGCGCTCTCCCTCGAGGGGCAACACGATGGGGATCCCGCATCCCGAACGTCAAAGCGCTTTTCAACTTCCTCTTCTCGAGATCTTTGCGCCCCGCGAGACAACAACCATGGGCGCATTTTGCTAAACCACACACGTACGAATTACAGAGTCTTTCTCGCTCAGGCAAACAAAATCGAATTCCAGTTCTACCAAAATGGCTCGGCGTTACACTTCGTAACGTAGACCTGGCAAGGAACATCCCCGTGTGAGGCCAAAAAGGATTTGCGCAGAAAAGGCCGCATTTAGGTTCACTAACACTGCTCGTTGCTGCGGCCTGTCGAAAGTTCGGGTTCTAGTCGAAAACGGCGGGTTCAACACGCTTGAAATGCCACGAGTGAAAGCTTCAAGCAAGGTGTTGAACCGGTTCATCTAAAACCACTAGTCCCAGTCGACAACTTTCCGAGTGACTCGAATCGGTCATAGTGTTATGAGAGCGGTCATTGAATGATGTGGGAGTTAGCATGTCAGAGCGCGCAACATTGACATCCAACGGTCTCACGCTTTTTGGTGGCAATATGGTCGTTCCGATTTCCGAACTGGTAAAGGGGGTCATCGCGCGTTCAGGGAATACGGTGATTGTTTCCGGAACACTAGTCGAGGGCATTGGAAACGAATTTTCCGATATCGATGTGCACGTCCTCTGCGAAAGACTCCCAAAAGCGAGTGAGTTTGACCTAAGTGAGCACCATCGATTATTGACACGAGACCGGGCGATCGTGAGGGTAGGTAACGTTGCGGCACTAAATGACGAGGTATTTATCGTCCATTCCGCAATAGAAGGCACAGGAATAAAGATCGATGTTGAGTATGATACATACGAGAGTTTGGACGAGACATTGCGCCAAGTAAACTCGATTTTCGAGTATGCTGTGTTTAATCCGATTCTTTTGACAAAAAGTATAGCAGAGCGAGAGAAGTGGATCTTTCATCGTGCGGAGACCGGCATCTCGATGACCGGCAATATAAAGGGCAAGATCGACTGTGAGATAAGAGAAAAATTCCGTTACCTCCTATATCGGTGGGCTGCTTCTGATTTTCGCATGCTCATTGACTGCCTAGGTGCGTTCAAAAAGGAAGAGATGCTCAGAGCTGCTGCGATAGCGCGCGACTGGCTAATCCAGGAAGCGGGTGCTTTTGTGGCATTGCTTGGGGGCTTGAACACGAGACGAAAGTGGGTCCCCACGTACTTACAGCAGTTGTATACGGGAGATTCAGGTGTCGTCGATGAGTTTCTTCGACTTTATTCTGGGGTGTCGTCGCAGCCAGAGACTGCTCTTTCTCAGTATGTAATTGATGTAGTCAAGCTTATCGATTTGTTCTTTGATGAAGGAAGAGAGTTGTTGGGAAGGTTTTCAGGCATTCCCGTCGGTGAGGATGCGGTTAGGATGTTGGAGCTAGATCGTAATCAGTGTGCGTTTGGTAGCATCTATTCGGACATGGAATTTGAGTATCGAAGTCGAGCGTACGTAGACAAAGGGACGTCGACAGTTAATTGGTTTGTTTGTTAGTGCGAGAGAAAGATGCAGCCAATATCGGGTGACGAACTGGCCCATCGTTGAAAGATGGACTCACGGAGTGGTGACCGCCTGCCAAAATGGACGTGTTGCGGTCTCACTGGAGGCCCCGTCGGTAGTTTCTGTGTCTTGAGCGAAGGTTTTGGTGTTTCTACGCTCATTGGGAGTGTCGGATGGTCGCTGCAGGGATCACGTTACTAGCACTTCTGTTGGGTTACCTTCTGGGCAGTATCAACGCTGCGGTGTTGGTGGGCAAGCTCTGGGGCAAAGACGTCGCGGCCCATGGAAGCAAGAGTGCCGGGCTAACCAACACCCTTCGTGTGTTGGGCCCTGCGGCGGCGGCTTTTGTCTTAGTAGGCGACGTCGTCAAAAGCATTCTCGCCTGTGAGGCTGGAGGTCTCATAGCATCGTGGGGACGACTACCCGATGGTTTTTCTTCGTTACCTATTCTGGCTGGTGGATTAGGGGTCGTGCTGGGGCATAACTGGCCGATATACTTTGGATTTCGTGGCGGGAAGGGCGCATTAGCTGCAATTACCGTTCTCTTTGTTGTCGACTGGAGACTAGCATCAATTTCAACCATCGCCTTCTTGTTGGTCGTCATTTCGACAAGAATTGTGTCGCTAGGAACGATAATCGCGGTGGCCGCTTTTCTGGTCGCCTCGCTTCTGCCGTGGGTTCGGGAAGGAGGATATTTTTACCTCTTCACTTACCTGATCTCCGCAATTGTTTTGGTAAAGCATCGCACTAACGTTCGCCGTTTGTTGCGTAGGGAAGAAAGCAAATTAGGAAGTGTTGTCCCGCCCTCCCCGCGCGCGAAATAGGTTGTCACGACAAACTGTGGTTGATCTACAGATGAACCCACCGCATGCTGTTAGGATCTCCGAAGAGGAACGACGTGGCCTTCACGTGACGTTGATGGAACTAATGTTGGAAGTCGACCGCATCTGCAGAAAACATGGTATTGGGTACAGCTTGTTTATGGGGACATTGCTAGGTGCGGTGAGACATTCCGGTTTTATCCCGTGGGATGACGACCTTGATGTTGCAATGCTTCGCTCGGAATTTGCGCGATTCCGAGATGCGTGCCGCGTTGACTTAGACCATAGTCGGTTCTTCTACCAGGATCATGTTAGCGATCCCTTTTACCCCTGGGGATATGCACGAATAAGAAGGAAAAACACCGAGTTCGTTCGGTTGGGACAGGAACACATCGGAATGCAAACTGGAGTATTCGTGGACTTGTTTCCGCTCGACGGGGTGCCGGACGGTTGGATTTTGCGCTCGTTACACTCTGTCTACTGCTTGTTTCTCCGCAAAACGTTGTATTCTGTCGTTGGGCGAGTATCAGCAAAAACTCGGGCTGCTAGATTCGGATATTCCGCCTTAAACGTCGTATCAAAACGGTGGGTGTTTAAGAGGTTAGCTGCCTTGGCGATGAGAAACAGGGATACGTCGCGAGTGCGTGTCCTGACGTTCCCGGCTCCAGCTCGGATGATGGGATACCCACGTACTTGGTTTTCACACTTGGAAGAAATTTCGTTTGCGGGGCATTCTTTTCTGGCTATGCACGAAGCCGCGGATTGTTTGGAATTAGAGTACGGCGATTTTATGACACTACCGCCGATAGAAAGGCGTGTTAATCCGCACGCTGTAACAAGACTTAAGTGGAAGCCGGATAGACTTGAATAGATGCGTTTAAAGCATCCGCCACGCGCCCGCGGTCCTGATAGAGGTGTGACGCCAGATCGGTAAATTTTTCTAAGGTTGTCGACATCAAGTCGTGTGCCGCCAAAGACCGCGGGCGCACGGTCTGAGGAGGATAAGCTCTAGTGTTTGCATCAAAGGCCAGAACACTTAGCTCTTTACGAGGAAAGTTGCAGACTGCAACCGTTCTTCCCAGCGCTATATTTTCTGTGAAAGACTGGGCTGAAACCCCTGAGCGGGTTGTTCAAACCATTCAGGAGAACGAAGAACTAACAGACATCGTAATTGTGCGGTCAAGCGCCCGACGAGAGGATGTGAGTGGGGGATCATTGGCAGGAAGGTACGTCTCTAAGCGATGCCGGCGCTTGGCTCCCTCTCTATCCCGTGCTATTGGTGAGGTTGTTGCGTCATACGAGGAGTTGCGGTACGAGGATGAGATCTTTGTGCAGCCATTTCTTCAAGAAACGCTCATCAGCGGCGTGGCGTTCAACTGGGACGTTAAATCGGGTGTTGAGCGCGATATCGTTAACTACACTCGCGAGAACGATACATCGCTTGTAACGTCGGGGCGTGAGGGAAGACTAGATCTATACGTTTCACATAGGTACGCGGATACTCTACACCCCCCACCGCTAGGAAGTGTTATAGCGCTTCTTCGTGAACTTGAAGAAAGAGTTGGCCGCATCCCGCTGGATGTGGAATTTGCGGTGACGGCGGATTCGGGTCTGATTCTTCTTCAGCTGCGGCCGCTGGCAATAGCGGTACAGCCACCGAAATTTGCAGAAGATTACCAGGGCACGCTGCAGGATCTTCATTTTTCCCTTTTGACTATTTTAGGTCGCAGTCGGGATGTCCTTGGCAATCGGGGACTTCTGAGTTTGATGTCCGACTGGAACCCGGCGGAAATGATCGGTGCCAAGCCGCGGCCTCTCGCATTTTCCATATATCGACATCTCATTACCGATAGCATTTGCGGTCAACGAAGACGCAAGTATGGCTATCGTGATACGCGCGGTGTTCCTTTGATAATCAGTTTGCACGGTTTGCCATATGTCGATGTAAGGGCAAGTTTCAACTCGTTTGTTCCTGCGAGCCTTGATGAAGACATCGCCGAACGACTGGTTAACTCCGCGATCCAGAGGCTTGTTGATAATCCGTTCCTTCATGACAAGGTTGAGTTTGAGGTCTTGCCATCATGTTACAGTTTTGACACCCCGGATAAGCTCAATTACCTTTTAGAATTGTCCTCCAACGATCGGCAGATTATTTGTCAGGCACTTCTAGATGTGACGAAAAGTTTTCTCGCGGGTGATGCTGCTCGTCGCTTTAGGCTGGATGAGAAGCTAATTTTGCGCCTTCAGAAGAGACAATCTGAGCAGCTCAGGGCAAAAGAAACCGACTTAATCGCCCATTTGTACCGGTGCTTGTTCGAGTGCCGGCGTTATGGAACCTCCGCATTTGTTGGTATCGCACGCTCGGCATTTGTGGCAACGGCTTTGGTCCGTTCCATGGTTGGCGTGGGAGCTTTGAGCCAGTCGGAACTTCAAGGCTTTTTAGGATCTCTGAACACTCCTGTTTCGCGTATCTTTTACGACCGTCGTCGGTGGAGTCAGGAAAAGTTTCTGGAAGAGTACGGTCACCTTCGTCCGGGAACGTACGACATTAGAGTTCCATCGTATGCACAGGAACCGGCTCAGTATTTAGCTAGCGACGCTGACACTCAAGTAGTAGATCGCGTTGCCCGATATAACTTTGATAGAAGCACGCTAAGCGCAGTTGACCGCCTTTTGCGAATCCATCAACTACCGTGCTCTGCTTCTCAGGTGTTTGACTTCATATCTAACGCAATTGTTTCACGCGAAACTGCCAAGTTTATATTTTCCAGATCACTTTCTCGGTCGCTAGACTTGCTCGCTTTGATCGGGGAAAGTCGAGGCGTTTCGAAAGAGGAGATGTCATTCGCGGACATCAGAGACATTTTAGAGTTACGCGTTTCCACTTGGAGTGCAGACGAAGTGATAAGGCGGTCTGTAGAATCGGGAAAAAGGCGCTATGCTCAAACGCAGTGGATTTCACTTCCTCCTCTTATTCAAGATCCCGATGAAGTGTGGGCGTTTCACGATCCCATTGTGAAGCCCAATTTCGTTACGAATAAGATTGTAGAAGGTCATGTATCCAAGCCTTTCGATCGGGAGCTGCGGGGGGCGGTAGTCTTAATCGAGAACGCCGATCCTGGATTTGACTGGGTCTTCGGAAGGAGAATAGCGGGTCTTATCACTGCGTATGGCGGCGTGAATTCGCATATGGCAATACGTGCAGCAGAACTGAATCTCCCGGCGGTCATAGGCGTGGGGGAGAGACATTTTGAAACGTGGCTTCGAGCCAAGCGACTACGCATAGACTGCGGGGTCGAGACCGTCTTGGTACTAGAATGACACTGGTTGCGCTTACTATGCAGCAATCGGGCACCTCGCCTCATGGGGAAGCGCACGATAGTCTCGACCAGCGTTGGTTCGGTTTTCTGCGGCGGTGTAAGTGCACGCCGCTTCTGCTACCAAACTGTTTAATTTTATCTACCGAATTGGTGAGTCGGTTTGCTCCTAACGCCGTAATTTTGACGGGCGGTGGTAATATTGTAGCTATTGATGGCAGAATAGATGAAAGACAAAGAGTCGAGTCGTTTCTTTTGAGGTGGGCAACCGAGAATCGGAAAACGATAATCGGGGTTTGCCGAGGAATGCAGGCAATCTTGACTTCTTGTGGCGCAAAACTTCAAAAGGTTGACGGCCATGTCAGGACGCGGCATCGAGTGCTTCCGTCTGGAAGGGTGGTTAATTCTTTCCATAGATATGGGTTCGCTGAAGTTCCGCAGGACTTTCGCGTTCTGCAGCGGGCTGAGGATGGTGTAGTGGAATCCTGTACGGATTCAACAGGACGAGTATTCTGCATCATGTGGCACCCCGAGCGCGAGGAGCCACTCGATGTGCGCGACGAAAGAGAGTTTTGTAGCCGATTGAACGGATGTTGGTGATGAAGGCCTTGATTCTGGCTGCTGGTCGCGGGTCACGAATGGCGCATCTAACAGACCGTGTCCCAAAGGCTCTAACGCAGTTTAATGGACGAAGTCTGATTGGGCGACAGCTTGGAGCTTTTCGTGCTCTAGGAGTAAGGGAGATTGGCATTGTTGCAGGTTACCAGGGGACATGCTTCGAAGGTATGGCAGATCGGGTGTTCTTCAACAATGCTTGGGAGAAAACGGGGATCGTAGCGTCCCTGGAATGCGCCGCGTCGTGGCTTGAGACTGACGTCGTAATTGTTAGCTATGCAGATATTTTCTTTTCTACCGAAGCCGTAACCAGGCTCTGCGGCGCGCGAGATAGCATAGCTGTTTGCTACGATTCGAAATGGTTGGAACTTTGGTCGCGACGCTTCCAAAAGCCTAGTGTAGATGCAGAGTCCTTCGAGATCGATGCGGAGAGTTATGTAACGGAGATAGGACGTCCTGTCGAGGAAGAAGATCTACCCAAGGGGCAATATATGGGCCTGCTTAGAATCGCTCCCCCGGGATGGGCACAACTAGTGGGCGTCCTGGAGCATCTCCCGCGGGATGAACGTCTTACGATTGATATGACAGCACTTTTAGGCAAGGCGCTCCGTTGTGGAGTGCGAGTCAGAGCAGTTGAGAATGTTGGCCCATGGGGAGAAGTAGATCGTCCTGAGGATCTCGAGATTTATGAGGAGTTGTATCCTACGGTCTAGCGAAAGTGTTTGGATGGCGACTCATCGTCGATAGGAACGAACTGTGAGACGCCCGCAGTAATACTTTGATGCATGGCACGTGGGAGTAGTAGATTGGCTCGTTCTCGTCTCGACGACGCTATTGGGCGGTTTGCAAGGTCGCAGCATTGGCGGATGGATATGTGCTGTAGCAGCGGTGAGAAGGAGGGACGGAAGTAATGAGTTCAAGCAATATCGTCATAACATTTGGAACGTTCGATCTTTTTCACGTCGGTCACCTGCGATTATTGAAAAGATCATCAATGTTTGGATCCAGATTGATCGTGGGAGTGTCGTCAGACAGATTTTCATTCGAAAAAAAAGGGCGGTTTCCTATTCAGTCACAAGCGCAGCGAATGGAGATTGTTGGTGCCATTCGATGGGTAGACGATGTATTCCTTGAAGAGTCATTCGAACAGAAGCGCGAGTATTTGGTTGCCCGACATGCGAATGTTTTAACCATGGGTGATGACTGGAGAGGCAAATTTGACGTTCTCAGCGACGTGGTACGCATCGTGTATTTGAGAAGAACACCAGAGGTTTCTACGACTGGCGTTGTTGAGCAGATCCGCTCTTTCAGGGCTAAGAGGCACCAGAACGCGAACCAAGGACAACAGTCAAATGGACGGTGACCAAAACGAGCTCTTTGTGTCGCATGAGAGCATTGACGTCCTGTATTCGTCTGACAGTGAAGTCGAAGTTCGAGCGATGGAACAATGCTTCGACTATTTCTGGGATACCAAAAAGCAAATTCCGTGCCGACCTAGCTTCCGAGTCGTTTCAAGGCAAGTCTCTCGCTTATCGGATGTTGTAGACGTCGAAATTTTTCGAAAAGAGAGTCCGCTCTTCAAAGAGACTTCGGTCCCGTCGGGCCAGTGCAATGATAAGGTGTATTATCTACATAGAGTCGGAGAAGTTAACTGCATCACAAGCTTTGACTCGACGTCAAATACAATTGAATTGTTCCGGGAATCAGAGCTTTATGAACATGCCTATATCCGAAATTTGATAAGAGAACCCATCGCCGCCCGATACAAAGACGCTGGCTATGTACTTCTGCACGCATCTTCCTGTTCGATTGAAGGGGCGGGAGTTCTTATACCCGGGCTTAAAGGTGCGGGAAAATCCACGTTGCTTACACACCTGCTGGGAGGTGGCGCGAAATTTGTTGCTAATGATGCAGTTTTGTGCTGTTCGGATTTAGGATCAATAAGGTTAGTCTCTTACCCTCAGTGCGTGAGACTTAGCGGGGTAACTATTAGGAATAACACGCCTCTAAGGCGGTATTTTAATCAATTTCAGGATGCCCGCTTTATATTAGGAAAATTCGAGTTTATGCCAGTCCTACTGGACGAAATTTTTAGTGGCCACCATCTATCATTTAAATCGGAACTAAAGCTCATTATTATACCGACGCTCGATATTACCAAAGATGATTATAGCATAATTGAGTGTCCACAAGAAGCACTTAATTTCCTAATGCCGGAATGGTTGTTTTATCCAGCACATAGCTATACTTGGTCCCCATTCTTTTCTGCGCTAAACGACCCAGTTACCGACAAGAACAACGCTACAAATATGTTCAAAAAAGTCCCTAAGATTTGCCGGGTTCATTATGGAGTATTAGATGACGGTAAGCAAAAAGCGCTTTTTGATGATATCCGTGCGATAATTACTTCGTAGACCCTAAATAGCGAATGATGGCGCGTATTTGTTATATGAGGCATGGCCTTGGGCAAGTCCCGAGTATCGGACTAGGTAACCTCCATTCAGCCTTTCTCAGTATGGCGAGCCCCTCGTTCTCGAAAAGAGCGATACGTTGGGGTTTAGATCAGCCTCGCTTGATGATTGATGTCGGAGCGCATTCTAGTGAAATTGTCGTGGATGCCTGTGAGATGTCTAAGATTCCGAAAAGATGACAAAAATGCGTAGTCAATATCAAATAACTCTGAATTTCAATCGGCTCTTTTCAGCGCGTATCATACTGTTTGGAGCAGGCATCACAGGAGTAGAAACTTATAAAGTACTTACCGCCTATTTTAGATACACGGATGTTGTATATTTCTGTGATTCGAATAAATCGGGCAGTGTCTATGGAGTTCCGATAATTTCACCGCATGACCTTAAGTCTATCATGCAGAACAGCGAGTGGATTGTAATCATCACGGCGCTCGGTGAGAATCACAAAGACATTGAAGCTTCATTGATTAAGATGCAGATACCTAAAGAGGACGTATACTCCCTCGAGAGATTTGATCAGTGCGTTTTGCAGCACATTGAAGACCCAAGGATTGATCATTGGTACCGCGCAATAAAGGCGTTAAAATCCCAGTTGCCTCGCGATGGAAGGCGAGGGTTGTTTCAGAGTTGGTGGTGCCCAGAACACTACTGTGCCAATGATATCTTGGTCTATCAACCTGGGAAAGTCGGTTCGTCGTCTATCTGCACGAGCCTCTATGCCGCGCAGCTTCATGCAACGCACGTTCACATGCTGACCGACGAGTTTATCTATGATCTTATTCCAGAATTGGCATGGCAGCCTACAGACATGGAGCGATCACTGATCCAAAGTTGTAATGAGCGCTGCAATGCCCGTATCAAAAATTCAAAACTTCAAAAGATCATAACGTTGGTGCGCGAGCCTCTAATTAGAGATTTCTCCCAATTTTGCTATCACTTCGGGGAAATTAGAAAAAATGGATATGTGGCTGCGAGTACAGATTTGGATGAAGTTTGTTGTGAGGGTATGAAGCTACGTGCGACCCAAAACGGGAAATGCTTGGCTGGCTATCAGTTTGAATGGTTTAATAAGGAGCTAAAGGCCGTCTTTGGAGTGGACGTTTATCGTCATCCCTTCGATCAGGACAAGGGTTACTCCATCATTAAGCATGATCATGTTGAGGTCCTTGTTATAAAACTGGAGAAATTAAGCTGCCTTGAGGGGGTAGTGGGAAATTTTGTGGGAAGGCCGGAGTTCAAATTGCTAAAATCGAACGAAGCAAGACATAAGGCATACTATCCCTTATATAAAGACCTCAAAGAACGTATTAAGATCCCAAGAGAATTGATCGATCTATACTATGCGGACAACGGCTATATGAACCATTTTTATAGCGATAGGGAGAAAATTGATTTTTTGCAAAGCTGGAAGAAGGACTTTCGGTGAAAAAGGACTATAACTGACGCGGGCGTGCCACATGGACTCCGGCTGCGGCCGAGAGGAGGCTGCGTGATCTGATGGTAGGCGCCCCGGACGAGGGATAATTGTCAGGTTGTGGTGCCTGCCCGCATCGCGGCGCCCGATGCCACCGCTGCGGATCGCCTGGCAAGCTGCAGCTTGAAATGCGGCGAATGATGCCGGTAAGGGGCTCTTGACGATATGACCTTCTCCTGATCGAAGGTCCAGCACATGTATCAGTTCCCGAGCGCTAAGTGGTCCAGCCTCAGGGGTTCACTCGACCCCCGGTCCCTCAGGCTTCAAGAAGTTCCTTGAGGCGGTGGCAGATCCCGATCACGAGGGGCACGACACGGTCAAAAGCCGGTATGGCTCTTTCTCAACCCCCGAATTCCGGATATCGACACGATACGAATCCGGAGGTCGAAACTCGCAGGCGCCTCACACTCGGCAGGGCCGACCTCGTGAAACGCCGAAACCAGAGCCGCAGCTAGACTTATTCAGGCGTAGCCTTCCCTGTAGCCATTCGGCGTGGGCCGCAGGCGAAGATGGCTACTCGAATAGGCCGGGGTTTTCACGGCGCATTTCGAGGAGGTTTTTGAGCTCTTCAA
>NZ_BAAFHE010000026.1:0-21183 GCF_054665075.1 Acidisoma sp. 7E03 | reverse complement strand
GCGTGCCGGCATTGGTGAAGCTGCCGGTTGGCTCGATGTCCATCTCGATGCCGCCGCTCACCGCGATCAGCCCGTTGTTGACGAGGCTCGTGGGCCCGATCGCAAAGCTGCCGGAACTCGCATCGGCGAGGATCGTGCCCGCGTTGATCAGCGTGCCATTGCCGGTGATCATGTCGACGGAGGTGCTGGCGGCAGCTTCCACCACCGCATTGGCGCCAAGCGTCAGCGTGCCTTCGGTATCCAGCGTGTCGATGCCGGCCGCACTGCCCAGCACCACCGTTGCCGCGTCGAAGGTCTCTGTGTCGTTGAATTGCAGCGTGGCGGCCGCGCCATCCACCGTGATCGTGCCGGGGCTCGTGCCGTCGGCCGCCAGTGCCATCAGACCGCCCTGCACCACCACCGTATCCGAACCAACGATCTCCATGGCGCCGACGATGGTATCACCCTCGTAGAGGCCATTCGCCGAAGACAGCGTGCCGCCGGAGAGCACCAGCGTCGCATCCGCAATCGTCCCAGCGTTCAGCAGAGTGCCAGAGTCCAGAGAGACGGTGCCGCCGCTCAGCAGACCATCGATCTCGAGCGTCGCATTGGCATCATCGAGCAGAATGCCGGAAGTGGCAGCCGTCTCGCCCGCGGCAAGGGTGACGGTGATCGTGCCGTCGCCGCTGATCGTTGCATTATCCCCGCTACCGGGCACTTGCGCGGGCGTCCAATCGCTCGCCTCGGTCCAATCACCGGAGACGCCATTCCAGGTAACATTTGTCATGCTGAGTTCCCGCGCGAGGGGCGAGCAACATTCCCCGGGAACGGTCGCCCCTGGGATGCCTTCGCCATCAGAAATATCCGTTGCGGTCTCATTAACAGGCGCTGCCACCCCTTCGTGCGGCAGTTTGGTTAACATTTTTCAATCAGGCGGAAAGGCAGAGAGGCGGCCGAAAAGGCGGGTCAGCGCACCTCGACGAAGAGGCGGCGAGCGGTGCGCAGCGCTTCCGCCTGATAGGCGGCGTTCAGATCCCGGGAATGCGAATGGTAATCACCAATCGCCGGCAGGAGCGCGCCACCGGTCTCGCTCAGATAGTGCCGCATGATCAGCCCAGCGGCCGCGATGTTGAAGCATGGTTCATCAGTCATGCGGCGCCGCGTCTCTGTCTCGGAGAGACCCGCCTGCGCCGCCAAGGCCGGCACCCACAGCGTGTTCACCTGCATGACACCGAGATCGGCCGTGCCATTGCTGTCCATGCGCACCATGCCGACAGCCCCGCCCTCCATCGCCTGTAATACGGGCAGCACACGCGGCGGCAATCCCAGAGTCGAGGCGACAACAAGCATGCATTTCAGATAAGGAATTGGCATCGCTTCGGTGTCAGGTGAGGTTCCGCAATGGCAAGCCCGATGCTATAGCTCCGCCCCGCGGATAGATCGGCACGAAATGATGAACGACACAAAACTGTCACACGAGATCAGCGACGTTTCAAAGCGGCGTCAGGGCGAAGCAGGTTTTACGCTGCTCGAACTCCTGGTCGTCATCGTCATCCTCGGCCTGCTCATCGGCTTCGTCGCCCCGGCCGTGCTGCGCCAACTGGGGCATGCAAAAGACTCGGTGGCCAAGCAATCCATCGAACAGATTGGCTCCGTGCTGGATCTCTACAAACTGGACGTCGGCGACTATCCGAATACGCAGGATGGTCTGCAGGCGCTGATCACCAAGCCGGACGACGCCGACAACTGGTCCGGCCCCTACTTGAAGAGCGATTCCCTGCCCCGCGACCCTTGGGGCCATCCCTATTTCTACCAGACACCCTCGACCCGCCAGGGCCTGTCCTATGACCTCTGCTCCTACGGCAGTTCCGGAAAGAGCGGACAACCGGGCGACCCCGGCTTGATCTGCAATCACTGAGCGTCGGTGAGCGCCAGGATGCGATAGGGCTGCTTGGCAAGGTCTCCCGGCAGAGAGACGACGGCGCGGCGGCGCACCAGGCTGGGCCCCGGCCCCCGCGCAACCGCGATGATGGCGATGACGGGAAAGTTGCCCTCGAACTGGCCGCTTTGCGCGCCCGCCTGCCCGGCGCGACGCAGGGCGTCACGCACCAAGGGCGGGGCGAGCGCCGCATCCGGATCGCCCGATTGATCGAGGCTGAGAACGGGCGTGATCGTGGCAAGCAGCGCCGGCGTCATGCCGAGGACGAAGCGGAGTTCGCTGAGATCGGCGAAGGGCTGGCCGGGTGGGGCAAAGGGGAGCCCCGCCCGGCGATAGGCGGCGGTGCGTGCCTCCGCTTCGGCCTTCGTCGCGGGCTTGCTGCGCCAAGCCGTCACCGCTTGCGCGAGCGTCCTGGCCTGCTCGGCCGCCAGCCCCGCGGATTGAAAAAGCCCAGCCAATAGGCCCGTCGATGCCAAGTTCGGATTGATGCTGCTGGCAAGGCTCCGCGCCTCCACCGTCACCCGCGCCGTGCCGATCGCGATCTCATGCGCTGATCCGTCGGGCGACCAGGCGCCGCCATGGCCGAGGAGATGATAGATCGCCTCGGCGATGGCACCATCGGCCGCAGCACGGTCGGTCGCCGCCGCCCGCACCTCCCCCGCCAAAAGCGTCGCGCTGCGCCCGGCGGAGAGGAGTTCGCTCAGAATGAGGGAGAGAAGTGCGAGACTCCACAGCACGATGAGCAGCGCGAAGCCGCCCTCGCGCCGCCGCTTCATTCACCGAGCCGCGCGCGCAGCCGGGCCGTCGGGTCGGCCGAACCCGCAATCGGGGTGAGTTGCAGGCTGCTGTCCACCTGCGCCGCATTCGGCAACTGCTGTTGCATGTCCGCCGTAAGATCCAGCGCCTGCTGCTGCGTGCGGATGACGTGCGGCGTGATCAGCACAAGCAACTCCTCCCGCGTGCGCTTGTTGGTCTGCGAACCGAAGAGCGCGCCGAGCAGCGGCACGTCCTTCAGACCAGGCAGGCCCTGGTTGGAGTGCGAATCATTGTCCGAGATGAGACCGGCGAGGCCGATCGTCTGCCCGTCCTGAATGGCGACGCGCGAGGTGACACTGCGTTCCGTGAAGGTCGGTGAGTTGAGCCCCGTCGTGGTGATGGTGGGCGAAACGCCGCTCACCTCCTGGCCGATGTCCATCACCACCAGCCCGTCGCTGCCGACATGCGGGGTGACGCGCAGAATGATGCCGGTGTCGCGGTATTCGACGGAATTGATGACCTGGGCGTTGGAGGTCTCGGTGCTTTGCGAGGTTTGCGTCAGATAGGGCACCACGTCACCCACCTGCAGGCTGGCAGCCTGCCCGTCCAGCACCATCAGCTCCGGTGAGGAGAGCACGCGCACCTTGGTCACAGCCTGCAGGGCCGAAATGGCGATGGGCGCGGCGTCGGCCCCATTGCCGGAGAGAACGAAGCCGGGGAAGCTCGTCGCCAGCGCGGAGGTCGAGGCAGTGCTGAGCACGGCGTTGATGTCGCCCGATTTGAAGAAGAACTGCGTGCCGTATTGCAGCTGTCCCGTCAGATCCACTTCGGCGATGGTGGCGTCGATCCGCACCTGCAGGGGCTGGATGTCGAGCTTGGCCAGCATGGCGGTGATCTCGTCATCCTCGGCGGCCGTGGCATAGACGAGCAGCGCATTGTTCTGCAGATCGGGGATGATGCGCGGCTCGTCGGCATTGGTGCTGCCGCTGGTCGCCGAGAGCGGCCCGAGCAGGGCGCTGGCGCCGGCGGTCGCCGTCTGCGCCGTCTTGCTGCCGCCAGACTGATCACTGCCGCTCTGGCTCGTCGTCGTACCGCTGCTGCCGAGACCGGAGCTGCTGGAGCTGCTCGTGCTGCTGCTGGTCCCCGAACTGCCGCTGTTCATGCTGCTGTCATTGCTCTGCACGGCAGCGGGGGTGGGTTGGGCCGTCACGTTGTCCGGCGTCAGCGCCTGCTGCAGCAGATAGGCGGCATCATTGGCGCGGGAGTTGCGGAGGTAGAAGATGTGCCAGCTGCGCACCGTCGCAAGCTGGTTCTGGCTGAGTACGCGCTCGAGCCGGGCGGCATCGGCGAGCAGGCCCGGAGAACGCGCCACCACGAGCACGGCGCTGATGCGCTGCAAGGGAACGACGGAGACGGCATCAGGTCCCTTGCCCTGCCCCTGATGGCCGAGCGCCGTCGTCATCGCATCGGCAAACTCCTTCGCATTGCCGCTCGGCACCGGGTAGAGCGCGTAGGACTGGCCCGCGAGTTCGTTGGTGTCGAAGGCTTGTACCAGCCCGCTCAGGGCGTCGCGCGTTGCCGGGTCTCCCTGAATGATGAGCGCATTGCCATCGGGCGCCACGCGGATGGCGCCACCCTTAGCGACGAAAGGCTGCAGCACGGCGGCGAGCTGCGTGCCGTTGGCATAGTGCAGCGGCACGACGACGGCATTGCCGAGCCCGGCGCCACCGGCCTGGTCGGCCGTCATCACGCGATAGAGTCCGTCCGTCTGCACCAGCACCGCCTTGTTCTGGGCGAGCAGGGTCTGCAGCGTCGGCAGCAGCTGCGCGCGGGTCAACGGCGTCACCGTATGCAGGGTCACGGTGCCCGTCACCGACGGGTCGATGGTGTAATTGACCTTGAGGATATTGCCGAGGATTTGGGCGACGACGGTGCGCAGGTCGGTCTCGGCAAAGTCGAAGGAGATGTCACCCGCGCTTCCCTCGGTGACACCGCCACCCATACCGGCATCGGTGCCGCCTGCAGCCGGCGCCGCCACGCCGTAGCTCACGCTCGGGCGCGGGCGGCTGAGCGGCGCGATGCTGCCGTCGATCCGCGCATTCGCGGTGGTCAGGCCCACGGGACCCGGCGGCACGGCCAAGGCGGACGGTAGCGCGGGCTGGCTCGCCTCCGGATGGGTGCAGGCGGCGAGCGCGAGCAGCGCCGTGAGGGAGAGAGTGGTCGGGCGGCGGATCATCAGTTCTCGTTGTCGTAATCTGCGGCGGAAGGAGTAGGCGGGGGTGCCGCGGGGGCTGCGGCCGGCGTGACCGCCGTTGGAAATTGCGGATGCAGGGTCACCCGCCCGGATGCGCCGGCGAGTTCCACGGCATCGCTCGAAATGTGCAGGATGGCGTAGCCGCCGAGCACGCCGCCTTCGGGAAGGATGCGGGGCTTCTCGCCCGCGCCGCCGCCCGCGAAGATGGCGCTGCGTGCCCCCCCGGCGATGATGATGGCCGTGAGCCTCGCGAGGCCGGGGGTGGGGGCCCCGCTCTGCTGCGGACGGCGATCGGGGTTGAAGAGCGGCCGCTCGCGCGCGATGTCGGCCCAGCGCTGCGCGGGTGGCATCCGTGCCGCCGCGTCCTCGCCCCCTTGGGGCAGATGGCCGAAGCCAAGGGGCGCAGAGGCGCCGGGCGGCTCCAGCCATTCGGCGACCAGCGCGAGCCCCAGCGCAAGAGCCAGCCCAGGCAGGACGAGGGAGCGGCCGCCAGTCATGGTGCCCCTCCCGCGCGAAAGCCCGTGACGGAGAGATCCGCCTGCAACAGGCGGGGCGCGCCGCTGCCCGGCACGCTCGCCAGGTTGAGGTTGATGCTGTCGACGATCATCCGCGGCTCCGCCGTCTCCACGGCGCTCAGGAAGGCGAGCAGCACCGGCCAGGGTGCCGTCAGGCTGACCTGCGCGGTGATGAGGCGGAGCGCCTGCGCGGCTCGCGCCGGCTGCATGCCGATGCTGTCAAGGCTGGTGCCGGCGCGCGCCGCCAGCGCCTGCAGGGCCGATTGCAGATTGGCACCGGCGATGGCATCGCTATCCCCCGCGAGCAGCAGACGCGCCGTGCCGTCGCCAGCGCCCAGACGGGCGACGGCACGGCGTAGTGCCGGCACCTCGTGCTCCAGCCCTGCCATCCGGGCCGCGACCGCCTGCTTGCGCAGCAGCGTCTCCTGCCGCGCGGCGTACCAGGAGAGCAGCGGCGCCGCGAGGGCAAGCCAGAGCACACCGGCGGCGAGGATGGTGATGCCCAGGGCGAGCCACTGGCCACGGCGACCCTCGGGCAGGGAGAGCGCTGCCGTCCTCATTCGCCGAGCTTCGCATGCAGCGAGAACTGATCAGTCCGGTTGTCGGCGCTTCGCGTTACCGGGGCCGTGAAACTCGGCCCATGAAATTGCGGCAGTGCTGCGAGCAGGCCGATCAGCCGCGCCGCATTGTCGGACTGCCCGTCGATCGTGAGATCCCCGCCGCGGAGAGAGAGATCGCTCAGCCAGGTGCCGTCCGGCAAAGCCTGGGTGAGCAGGGCGAGGACTTGCAGCGCATCGCCGGCGCGCTGCGCCTCGGCAATCGCGCTGCGGCTGGACCGGGTCATGGCGATCTGGCGGCGCAGCGCCTCCCCCTGATGCGCCGCCGCCACATGGGCGGCGATGGCACGATCGGCCGCCTCCAGCGCTGCCTGCTGGCGCAGGAAGGGCACCAGGATGCAGGCCAGAGCCAGCGTGCCGCACACCCAGCCCCAAAGCGAGCGCGGAAGCCGGCGGCGCGGCCGCCCAGCCACGAGGGAGATGATGCCACTACCGGCCTCGATCCCCTCCGGCACCAGGGAGAGCCGTGCCAGCGCCGCGAGCACCGGCTCTACCTGTGCGCGCAGCACCAGGGAGAGGCGCAGGCTCACCGTCTCCCGCGCGCGATCCGGCATAATGTCGGAGAGGCCCCAAAGGATATCCTCGGCACGAAAAGGCGTCAGCCGGTTGATCTCGAAGGCGACGACGCTCGGGAGATCGCGTGCGACCGCGAGTGGCAGCGAGACGTCCCGGCTGAGCACCGTGCCTTCGGGCAGGCGAAGCAGAAGCGGCAGCCGATCCCGGGATCGCTTCGGCAGAGCCGCGAGCGGCTGCACCACGGTCTCGGCGCCTGCGCGGCGCAGGCGAAGCTCGCCGGCGAGCGCTGCAGGATTCGCATCGTGCAGGGTCAGGATGCGGGCATCGGGCAGCGCCGTCGTTCCTTGCGCACCTTGCAGAAGCGCACGCATCTGCGCCGTCCACCATGCGAAGACGTCAGTCAGGACCGGCAGGATCGAAGAGGGGCTGGGCAAGCCCATGGCGTACATGCGGTGTGCCTAGTGACTAGCCGCGCCGAAGAACAATGAAGGTTTCAAGTCATCCGCCCAGCCTCAGCCCCCTTGCGGATCGGGTGCGATGACGAGATCCGGCCAGTCGCGGCCTGGTGTCGCGATATGAAGACGCAACAAAAGCGGCGGCACTTCCTGCGCCCAGCGGGTATTCCAGGCAGGAGCTTGGCGAGGAGCCGCGCCGTAGTAGGAGAGGACGAGCGCGGTGACGTTGCGGGCCAGCACCTCGCGCCGCGGGGGCGGCAGCGGCCTGAGCGGCGGCCCGGGCGGATGCTGACGGTAGAGCAGCAAAAGCTCACCCCCCGCGCCGAGGCGGATGGTGGCGTCGGCCAGACCGCCCCCCACGCCAGCGCCGGGCGGCAGGCGCGTGGTGAAAGCGAGGCCCGCGGCCTCACCTTGCAGACTGCCGGGCACCGCCTCCGACACCAGGCGGCTCAGCGCCGCATCGAGGGCCGCGAGATTGGCGGGTGCGAGGCCGCGCGCACCACTCGCGGTGAAGGCCGCGAGGCCGAAGCGCAGGCCCTGAGCCACGCCGAGCATCACGAGCCCGAAGACGACGAGCGCCACGAGCATTTCGAGCAGGGTGTAGCCAGCCTCGCGCCCCTTCATCGCGCCGGCGGCCCCAGCCGTTCCGTCACCAGCACGACCGCGCGATCACCGAAGCGCTCCACCACGCGCACGGCATAGAGACCGAGAGTCCCCGCAGACCCCTGCTGCGCGATGGTGACCTGCCAATGAAAACCGCCGCCGTCGTCTCCGCTCATGCTTTCGCTCTGCAGCGCCGTCAGCGTGCCGAGGGAGGCGAGGCGCGATTGCGCGCGCACCACCGCCTCCTGGTAACGCGCGGCAGTGGCACTCGCCGCTGCACCGCCCAGCGCGCCGCGATAGAGCAGCACGCTGGCGAGGGCGAGGATGACGAAGGCGACGAGCACTTCCAGAAGGGTGAAGCCGCCCTCGCCGGCCCTGCCCCGCCGCTCAGCGCGCGCCATCGATGTCCACCCGGCCAGTCAGCCAGTCCGCATGCACCGCGGCCGACAGCCCCGCCCCTGCCAGCAGCACGGTGCCGCCGCTGGACGCGCCATCCGGCGTGAAGACGATGCCGCCCACGGACGGCTGCTCCACTACCGTCAGCCAGGGCGCCAAGCGCGGCAGAGCGAGAGAGACGGGTGCGCCGCCCACCATGGCGGCGCCGCGCGCCAAGCGCATGGCGCGCGCCACCTCGCGCGCCGCCGCCTGGAGTTCCAACCGATGGCTCTGCGGCCGGGTGACCCCCGCGAGCACCGCGAGCACGATGCCCATCACCGCGACCGTCACCAGCATTTCCAGCAGGGTGAAGCCGGCTTGCGCGTTACTGCGCGATGTCATTGAGGCTCAGCATGGCGAGGAGCAGCGAAGAGATGATGCCAGCGACCGCTGCTCCCATGAAAATGGTGATGGCGGGCACGGCGAGCGCCACCAGCCGCTGCAGCGCGAGGCGGGTGCGTTCCTCCATCATCTCCGCCCCGCGCAGCGCGAGCGGCCCGAGTTGTGCCGTCTCCTCCCCCAGCCGTAGCAGATGCAGCAGGCGCGAGGGAAAGAGACCGGCCGATTCGAGGCTGCGCGTCATGCCCTGACCGCCCTTGGCCATCTCTGCGGCCGAGCGCACTGCGCGCCGTGCCGCGGCATTGCCGAGCACATCCTCCGTGACCGCAAGCGCGGCGAGCAGCGGCACGCCGTTGACGAGCAGCATGCCGAGGGTGCGGGCGAAGCGCGCGGCGACGATCTCGCGCGCGACGGGGCCGATCATCGGCAGGCGCAGCAGCAGCCGATCGGCCGCAAGGCGTGGGCCTGGGCGGGTCAGCGCACGGTTGACGAGGAGGGCGAGGAGGGCGACGGCGAGAAGGCCGTAGAGCCCATAGGCACCCACCGCATGGCCGAGGCCGAGCAGGAAGGCGGTGGAGGCTGGCAGGGCCACGCCATTCTCTGCGAAGAGCGGGACGAATTGCGGCAGCACCTGGGTGAGCAGGAGGACGATAGAGCCGCCCGCCGCCACCAGCAGCACCGCGGGATAGATCATCGCCGATTGCAGGCTGGCCGCGAGGCTGCGCTGCCGCTCCAAGAGATCGGCGAGGCGTGCCAGCGTGCCCGCGAGATCGCCGCCCGCTTCGCCTGCGCGCACGAGGCCGATGCAGAGGCGCGGAAAGCTTTTCGGCTCGCGTTGCAAAGCAGCTGCGAGCGGCGCGCCGTTGCGTACGGCATCATGCACCCGGCGCATTACGCTTGCCACGCGGCGGTTCGGCGCCTCGTTCACCACCAGGCGCAGCGCGGCGTCGAGATCCTGCCCGGCCCCGAGCAGGCTTGCGAGTTCGCGCATCACCTCGGCGAGATCCCCGCGACGCAAGGCCGCGGCACTGCCCAGGCTGAAGCCGCCGCCGCGCGCCGGCGCAAGCCCCACCACCATCGCGCCGCGCTTCTGCAGCTGCGCTGCCGCCTCCTCGGCGCTCGCCGCTTCGATCTCCCCGCGGTCGAGCACGCCGCCGTTGAGCACGCGATACCGGTAGAGCGTCATTCACCCTCCGCGCGCACCGCGCGCAGGATTTCCTCGACCGTGGTCTCCCCACGGGCGACCGCTTCCATACCGGTCTGCAGCATGGTCTTCATGCCCTCGGCGATCGCCGCGCGTTCGATCGCCGCCTGGTCGGCGCGGGCAAAGAGCAGCCGCTCGATCTCGGGCGATGGCGTGAGAAACTCGGCGATCGCCTGCCGCCCCCGATAGCCGGTGTTGCGGCAGGCGGGGCAACCGCAGGCGCGGAAGACGGTGGTCGCGCCAAGCCTGAATCGCTGCATGAGGCCGGGCGGTGCTTCCACCGGCTGCTTGCAGGCATCACAGAGCCGCCGTACCAAGCGTTGCGCCTGCACGCCGCGCAGCACCGCCGCCAGAAGGTAATCCTCCATTCCCATGTCGCGCAGCCGGGTGATGGCGGCGGCGGCGGAATTGGTATGCAGCGTCGAGAGCACGCGATGCCCGGTCAAAGCCGCGCGGGCCGCGATCTCCGCGGTCTCGAGATCGCGGATCTCGCCCACCATGATGATGTCCGGATCGAGCCGGACGATGGACCGCAGCAGGGCCGCGAAGCCCAGGTTGATCTGCGGCTTCACCTGCATCTGGGAAATGCCCGGCAACTGATATTCGATCGGGTCCTCGACGGTGATGATCTTGCTTTCGACTGCGTTGAGCGACAGCAGCGCGGTATAGAGCGTCGTGGTCTTGCCGGAACCGGTGGGGCCCGTGACCAGCACGATGCCGTTGGGCGCGGCAAGCGCCGCCTTCATCCGCTCGATGACCTGACGGTCATGCCCCTGGGCCGCGAAATCGAAGGAGACGGCGCTGCGGTCCAGCACGCGCAACACCAGGATCTCGCCATGCAGGCTGGGTGCGGTTGCGACGCGGAAGACCACTTCCTGGCCGCGCACGGCGATGCGGATGCGCCCATCCTGCGGCAGCCGCCGTTCCGCGATGTCGAGCTTCGCCAAAATTTTGAGCCGCGAGATGATGGCCGGTGCCAGCCGCGCCGGATGCGTCTCCGCCTCCTGCAAATCGCCATCGTAGCGGTAGCGAATCCGCAGCCGGTCCTCGAAAGGTTCGATATGGATGTCGGAGGCCATGCTCTCCACCGCGCGGGCGATGAGTTGGCTCACCAGGCGGACCACGGGCGCCTCGCTCGCGAGGTCTTTCAGCCGTTCGGTATCGTCCTCGGATCCGGCCGCCTCACTCGCCCCCTCCACCGGTGGCGCCTCTTCGTCTGGATAGAGCCGCGCGAGCGCCGCCTCCAATTCGATGGGTACGGCGACCGCCGCCCGCACGGCATGGCCGGTGGCGAGGCCGATGGCCGCAGCCGCGAAGCGGTCGAAGGGATTGGCCATGGCAAGCATCAGTCGCGGCGGCTTGCCCGGCGCCTCGGGTGGCAGGAGGCGCAAGGGCAGCACGTGGGAGGCGCGCAGGAATCGGGGCTGTAGCCGCTCGGCGAGCAGGGGTTCCGCGGGGTAATCCTCCTCCCGCACCAGTTCGAGACCGAGGACGGCGCACCAGCCCTGCGCCAATTCGCGCTCCGGCACCAGACCGAGCTTGACCAGCGCCTGCACGGCGTCGATCCCGGCCTCCCGTGCGCCGGCGCGGGCGCGCGCCGCGGCCGCCCCGTCGCAGACACCAGCCGCGACCAGCAGGCCCAGCGCCGTATCCGCGTCAGGATGCGAAAATTCGATCATCGCAGCGGCGAAGTCACCAAGAGGGCCGGCATCGCCGCCTAATGAGGCCGGCGCAGACACCGCATCAAGTGACAGAATGATGTCGCTTTTGACGGCTGCACCGCTGGGGCCGCGACGGTCGAATCTTGCGGTGAGGTCGCCTCATCATGACGGAAGGTTAATTGGTCATCAACGCGTCACACGCGAAGGAGCGCGTCTGTCCTAGGAAGCCGGCAGCTGTTCTCTCGGCACCTCCACAACAGGTACAGGTCCATGTCGCTTCGCAAGACCCTTCTCAGCGCGACCGTCTGCGCGCCCTCGCTGCTGTTCCTGCCGCTCGGCGGCGCTTTCGCCCAAAGCACGACCGGCGCCACCGCCCCGGCCTCGATCAGCGCCACGGCCAATGCCGCCGATGCTTTCACGACCGCAACGCCGATCAAGCATCTCATCGTCATCTATGACGAGAACGTCTCTTTCGACCATTACTTCGCTACCTACCCGACGGCGACCAACCCAAGCGGCGAGCCGCGCTTCACCGCGCGCGGCGGCACGCCGCAGGCGAACAACCTGGTGTCCGCCAATCTGCTGACCAACAATCCGAACGACACGAACACCGCGAACGGCACGAATGCGGCGAACCCCTTCCGCCTCGACCGCACGCAGGCGTCGACCGCCGACCAGAACCACGCCTATACGGCCGAGCAGCAGGCCTATGACGGCGGCAAGATGGACCTCTTCCCGACCTACACCGGCTCTGCCAGCGCCGGCGGCGCCGGTGCCTTCGGCACCAAGGGCCAGGTCATGGGCTACTACGACGGCAACACCGTCACTGCGCTCTGGAACTACGCCCAGTATTTCGCGATGAACGACAACTCCTTCAGCAACACCTTCGGCCCCTCCACGCCGGGTGCGCTCGAAGCCATCTCCGGCCAGACCGACGGCATGCAGATCGTCGCGAGCACGAAGACCTCCTACTACGTCAACAACACCATCAACGGTGTCGTTGACCATACGATGATCAACGACGTCGATCCCGCTTACGACGTCTGCTCCAGCACGACGAACTCCGCGATGATGACCGGCAAGAACATCGGCGATCTGCTGAACGCCGCCGGCATCACCTGGGGCGGCTTCATGGGCGGCTTCAACCTGGGCCTGACCAACGCGAACGGCACCACCGGTTGCGCGCGCAGCACGGCCTCGGCCGTCGTGAACGAGACGGTGACGGACTACATTCCGCACCACAACTGGTTCATGTATTACGCGACCACCGCCAACCCGACGCATGCACGCCCGGCGACGCTCGCCGACGTCGGCTACACCTTCCAGCACAGCGGCAAGGCCGATCCGGCGAACCACGAGTACGACCTCAACGACTTCTACTCCGCCGTTGGCGCCGGCAACTTCCCCGCCGTCTCCTACATCAAGATGCCGGCCTATCAGGACAGCCATGCGGGCTATTCCGACCCGCTGGACGAGCAGCAGGGCGTGGTCAAGCTGATCAACTTCGTGCAGCAGCAGCCCGACTGGAAGAACACCGCCATCATCATCGCCTGGGACGACTCCGACGGCTGGTATGACCATGCCTTCGGCGCCACCACCAGCAGCTCCTACGACAAGACTGCCGATCAGCTGAACGGCGCCGGCGTCTGCGGCACCGGAACGGCGCCGAACGGCCTCGCCGGTCAGCCGGTCAACGGCCGCTGCGGCCCCGGCACGCGCCTGCCCTTCATCGTGATCTCGCCCTATGCCCGCGTGAACTACATCGACCACACCCTGACCAGCCAGGCCTCCATCGTCAGCTTCATCGAAGACAACTGGCTGAACGGCGCCCGGATCGGCGGCGGCTCCTTCGACGCGCAGGACCAGTCGATCCTCGGCATGTTCGACTTCACCGGTACGGCGCACACGAAGACGCTGCTGCTGAACCCGACCACCGGCACCGTCGTCTCCTACACCCACTCCTGATCCGATCCTCCGACCCCCAAGGCTTGCCGAACCGATGTCCAAGCGTCTCGTCTCTCTCCTCGCGCTGATCGCGGCGCTTGGCATCATCGGCGCCCTGGCTTTCTTCGTTGTAACGACACCCGTTCCAGCCGCGACCTGGGTGACCGACCCGGTCGCGGCCTTCAAGATCGCGGAGGGGGCCAACCCCTCCCCGGTCACCTTGCGCCGCCCCGAAGCCCAGCCTCTCTCGAGCATGGGGCAGCTCGGGCAGGCCATCTTCTACGACACCAGCCTGTCCAGTTCCGGCAAACTCGCCTGTGCCAGCTGCCATGAACCCAACCATTTCTACGGCCCCGGCTCGGCCCTGCCCGCGGTGATGGGCGGCCCCGACCTGCAGCGCCAGGGCGTGCGCGCGGTCCCGAGCCTCGCCTATCTCGACACTGAACCCAATTTCAGCATCGGCCCCGATCCGGCCGGCGACAATGACGCGGCAACACCGCTGCCGCAACTTGCCGCGCAATCCTCTGCCACTGCGCGCGCGACGAAGACCGCGCAGAGCACGGCGCAGAGTGCCGCGAACATCGTGCCGCAGGGCGGCCTCTTCTGGGATGGCCGCGCCGATACGCTGCAGATCCAGGCCGAAGGACCGCTGCTCAATCCGCTCGAGATGGACGGCGGCAGCACGGCGCGGATCGCCGCCAAGCTGCGGGCCGCGCCCTACGCCCATCTCTTCACCGAACTCTTCGGCCCGGCCATTCTCCAGGACTCCAAGATGCTGATGTCGGAGGCGCTCTTCGCCGTCGCCCGCTATCAGATCGAGGAGCCGAGCTTCCATCCCTATACGAGCAAGTATGACGCCTGGCTGGAAGGGCGCGCCCGGCTGAGCCGTGCCGAGATGCGGGGCTATATCCTGTTCAACGACGCGACGAAGGGGGACTGCGCCGCCTGCCACCTGTCGCAGCCTTCGGCCGACGGTCAGCCGCCGCTGTTCACCGACCACCAGTTCGAAGCGCTCGGCGTGCCGCGCAACCCGCATCTTCTGGCCAACGCCGATCCTGCCTATTTCGACGAAGGCATCTGCGGGCCGTACCGGACCGACCTCGCCAAACAGACGCAGCTCTGCGGTATGTTCCTGACGCCCACGCTGCGCAACGCGGCGACGCGCCAGGTCTTCTTTCACAACGGCGTCTACCACAGCCTGCAGCAGGTGCTGGACTTCTACAATTTCCGCGACACCGACCCCGGCCGGCTCTATCCGCACGCGGCGGACGGCAGCGTGCGCAAGTTCGACGACCTGCCGCGTCAATACTGGGCGAACATCGACACTTCCGATCCGCCGCTCGACCGGCATCTGGGTGACACGCCGGCGATGACCGCGCAGGACGAGCGCGACATCATCGCTTTCCTCGGCACGCTGACGGACGGGTACGAAAAGCTTCCGCCGGCGCCGCCGCAGCCTTGAGGGCCGCGCCTTGCCGGTTGCCCCACCGCCCGCTCTCGTCCTCCTTCTGTTTGGCGCCATCACCGGCAGCCTGGTCGGTGTCCTGATCCGGCGGCTGCCCGTCGGACGCCGGGTGATGATCGCGCGTTCCTCCTGCGATCATTGCGGGTACATTCTGCGACCGCGTGATTTGGTGCCGCTGCTGAGCTTCCTGGCGCTGCGCGGCCGCTGCCGCAGTTGCGGCAGCGGCATCGGCTGGTTCCACCCGACCGTGGAACTTGCGGCCATCGCCATCGCCGGCAGCGCCCTCCTCGCCGATGGTCCAGGATGGACGGCCTGGATCGATGCTGCCCTCGGCTGGGCTCTGCTCTGTGCCGCCTGGATCGACGCCGAGACCTTTCGGCTGCCCGACGTGATCACCCTGCCCCTGGTGCTCGCGGGCCTCGCGGTGACATTGCACGAGCAGCCGGATGCGGTGACTGCGCATGCCCTGGCCGCGGCCCTCGGCTACGGTGCCTTCCGGTTGCTCGATGCGCTCTACCATGCCCTGCGGAGTCACCATGGCCTCGGTCAGGGAGACGCCAAGCTGCTGGCCGCGGCCGGCGCCTGGCTCGGTCTCACCGCGCTGCCCGATGTCGTTCTGCTGGCCGGCATTCTCGGCCTTGCCCAGGCAAGCCTTCTGATCGTCCTGCGCCGTCAGGCCGCCTCGGCTGCCTTCGCCTTCGGCCCCACCCTTGCTCTGGCCTTCTTCGTCGTGCGCCTTCTGCAGAACTGAGAGCGCGCGCCGCCTCAATAGGCGCTGTCCAGCCCGTCGAGAAAAGCCTCCGCCTCGTGCAGGATTTCCTGCTGCCGCACCTTGGGCCAGCCGGCCAGCGTGCGGTAGGGCATCGCCAGCCGCGGATTGCCGGACAGCCTCTCCTTCTGGCGGATGAGAAAAGCCCAGTAGAGATAGTTGAAGGGGCAAGCGCCGGGCCCACTCTTCTGCTTCACGTCATAGGCGCAGCCGCGACAGAAATCCGACATCCGGTTGATATAGGCGCCAGACGCCGCATAGGGCTTGGAGGCCATCTGCCCGCCATCCGCGAAGACCGCCATGCCAAGCGTATTCGGCATCTCCACCCACTCGTAGGCATCGGCATAGACGGCGAGGTACCAGCGCTCGATCTGCCGCGGATCGACGCCGGCGAGCAGCGCGAAATTGCCGGTCACCATCAGCCGCTGGATGTGATGGGAATAGGCATGTTGCGCGGTCATGCCGACCACCTGCCGCAGACAGCGCATCTTGGTCTCGCCCGTCCAGTAGAAGGCGGGCAAGGGGCGCGTCGCCTGCAGGGCGTTGCGCTCCGCATAGTCCGGCATCAGCGTCCAATAGACGCCGCGCACATATTCCCGCCAGCCGAGAATCTGGCGGATGAACCCCTCCACGGCATTGAGCGGTGCTGCGCCCGCCTGCCACGCGGCCTCGGCCGCCGCGCAGATCTCCCGCGGCGACAGCAGGCCGAGATTCAAGGCGGGCGACAGCAGGGCGTGGAACAAGAAGGGCGCGTCCGCCTTCATCGCATCCTGATAGTCGCCGAAATGCGGCAGGCCGTGCGCGATGAAATCCTCCAGCGCGGTCTTTGCGTCCGCGCGCGTCACCGGCCAGTCGAACCCCTCCAGCGCCCCGAAATTCTGGGCAAAGCGCTGCTCCACCAGCGTCATCACCGCGCGCGTCGTCTCGTCTGGCGGAAAGCGCCGGCGGTTCGGCGGGCGGGTGCGCGCCGGCAGGCTCTTGCGGTTCTCCTGGTCGTAATTCCAGGCACCGCCGGCCGGCCCCTCACCGTCCATGAGAAAGCCGCTTTCGCGCCGCATCTCGCGGTAGAAATGCTCCATGCGCCAGGTCCGCCGGCCTTCGGCCCAGGCAGCGAAGCGCGACCGGCTGGCGAAGAAGCGACCATCGGCACGAATCTCGACCGGCAGGTCGAGCGTCGATGGCCAGCCCTCGGCCATGTCCAGCACGCGCCATTCCGAGGGCTCCGTCACCACGATGCGGCGGGGCTTGTGTCGCGCGACGGCGCGCTTCAGCTCGGTGGTGAAGCTGCCGGTATTCTCCTCCGCATCGAGCGTGACGTAATCGACCGCAACACCCCGTTTGCGGAGCGCTGCCGCGAAATGCCGCATCGCCGCCAGCACCAGCACGATCTTCTGCTTGTGATGCGGCACATAGGTGGTTTCCTCCGCCACCTCCATCATCAGAACCACGTCACCGCGCGGATCGAGATCCTCGAGCGCGGAGAGGTCCTCCGACAGCTGATCGCCGAGGACGAGCCTGAGCGTGGTCATGGAGCCACCGCCTTGGGCGGCGCGGCGGGCCGGCGCGCATCCCCACGGCAGCGATCCGAGCAGAACTTCACCGCCTCCCAGTCCCGCGCCCATTTGCGACGCCATGCGAAGGGCCGGCCACACGCCGCGCAGAGTTTGGTCGGAAGATCGGCCTTGCGGCGCATCTTGGGCATGGGGCTCACCACGGCACCGGCTGACCGCGCCAATCGAAGAAGCCGCCCGTCGACCCTGCTGTCAATTGACCGAGCACCCAGAGCAGATGCCTTGCCGCGACTATGGGCTGATGCACCTCGAGCCCGGTGGTGGTGAAGGGTGCGGAGAGGCCGGTCGCGACCGTGCCCGGATGCAGGGCCACGCACAGCGCCTCCGGCGATCGGCGAGCGAGTTCCACCGCCGCGGTGCGCACCAGTTGATTGAGCGCCGCTTTGGAGGCGCGATAGGCGTACCAGCCGCCCAGGTGGTTGTCGCCGATGCTGCCGACACGCGCGGAGAGCGTTGCGAAGGCCGCTTTGCCGCTGCGCGGCAGCCGCGGCAGCACATGCTTCATGATCAGCGCCGGGCCTGTCGCGTTCAGCGCGAAGGCCCGCGCGAGGGCGGACGGATCAAGGTCGCGCCAGCTCTTCTCCGGCTGCTGGTCTGCATCGTGGAGGAAGCCCGTGGCGTCGATCACCAAACGCAGCGTCCCCCGCTCCTCCGCAAAGGCGGCTGCGGCCGCCAGGCTCGCCTCATCGTCCAGATTGATGGCGGGCTTCGTCCGTCGCCCGAACGCAAGGACGTGGGCGAAGCGGCCCGTTGCCCGCAGGGCCTCGGTCGTGGCGAAGCCGATGCCGCCGCCCGCACCGAAGACCACGGCCACACCGCCCTCGGGAAAGGACGCGAGAATCCTGTCCTCCATCCTCTCGGCCTCTCTGTCCCCGCGCTCCACCACCGACACGTCTCCCGCAATCACGGGCTTGGCCCGGCCCTCGTCCCTCCTCTTACGGCCGGGGTGCCAGAGCGGATCAATGCGGGCGCACCAGGGCCCGTAATGGCGCGATCCGGCGCCGCAGACTGCTGGCCCTTCACCCGTTCCAGGTAAGCCGTGCACATGAGGATGAGTTGCGCGCGGACGGCATGGGCATCGGCCGGGGCAAGATCGCGCTCGAAAACATGGCGGACCGCCCCGAAGATTGTGGAGAGCAAGGTGAGCTGGACCTGCGCGAGGTCAGGGAACGTGGCATCCGCCGCACTGGCCAGCATGGCCGCCGTCGCCGCATCCACACGGCTGGCGAAACCGGCGATGAGCGCCTCGTTGTCCAGCTCCGCCACCGAGCGGTAGAGCGCCCGCGTGACCTCCGGCCGCTCCGTCTTCGCATCCCAACAGGTGGTGACGAGCGACTCCACCATCGCGGCGATGGGGCCGCCCGCTGCGCGCGGCAGGTGGCCTCGACCTTGCCGGCGAGACTGCCGAGGTAGCGCTCGTTCAGAGCATAGAACAGCGCCTGTTTGTGCGGAAAATATTGATACAGCGTGCCCACCGAAACGCCTGCGCGCTCCGCAACCCGCGTCGTCGTCAGACGATGCGGCCCCTCGGCCACCAAAACCTGAAGGGTCGCCTCAAAGATCGCATCCACCGTCGCGGCCGCACGCGCCTGACGCGGCGTTTTACGCGGGCTCAGGCGCGGTGGCCGCTGTGCTGCCATAAGCGAATCCTCAAACCGAACGATCCTTCATATTTTGGCGGTCGCTCGAAGAACGCCAAGGGGAGAAAGATGGCTGAAACCGAACGCATTGCGCTCGTCACCGGCAGCAACAAGGGAGTCGGTCTGGAAATCGCCCGGCAACTGGCGGAGGCCGGCGTCTTCGTTCTGATCGGCGCGCGGGACCCTTCCCGCGGAGCGGCTGCGGCCGCCGATCTCGCAGCGGGCAGTCTGCAGGCTCACTCGCTTCCGCTCGATGTCACGAGCCCCGCGAGCATCGCGGCGGCGGCCGCGCGGATCCGCACGGCATACGGCAGGCTCGACATCCTGGTGAACAACGCCGGCATCGTGGATGCCGAGGACGGGCCGCCGAGCACCGCCGCACCCGATGCCGCCCGCCGCATCATGGAGACGAACTTCATCGGCACGCTGGCCGTGACCCAGGCGATGCTGCCCTTGCTGCTGGCCGCGCAGGCGGCGCGCATCGTCAACCTGTCCAGCTCCCTCGGGTCGCTCACCCTGAATGGCGATCCGGCCTCGCCCTACTACGCCGCTCGGCTGATCGGCTACAACGCCTCAAAGGCGGCGCTGAACATGCTGACCGTGCAGCTTGCCGCAGAACTGCGCGGAACGCCCCATGTGGTCAACGCGGTCCGCCCCGGCTACGTCAAGACGGACTTGACCGGTCACCGCGGCTTCATGACGCCGGAGGAGGGCGCGAGGCTGCCCGTCCACTACGCCTTGCTTGGGCAGGACGCGGTATCCGGATGCTTCGTGGAGCCAGGCGGCGCCACGCCCTGGTAGGCGGCGCTCAGGCTCAGGCTCATCGCAAGGATCGAGCCGGAGCCTTTCGTCACGCTTCGCGGTGCCGTCAGACCGCGCGGGTCTTCTTGCCGGCGATGCCAGCCACCTGAGCCGCCAGACGCTCGCGGATGCGCTGCACTTCCGGCCCCGTCACCTTCAGCGGTGCGCAGCCCAGCACGTCCCAGGCGACATGCGAGAAATCGGCGTGCAGGACGACCGGCAGGCCGCCATTTTCGAACATCGCGCGGCCGCCACTGTCGAGATAGCTCTCCGTCGGCAGGCCTTCGGACAGCAGCACCTCATGCTGCGCCAGCTCGACGTGGAAATACTCCACCGTCTTGGCGGCGTCCTCCACGCGGATCGCCACGCCATCCACGAGGTATTTGACCGGCACCAGTACGCTTTCGGCGAAGATGGCGTGGTCCGGCGACAGCAGCAGATCGCGCGCCGGCATCCGTGCGCCGAAGGCGCCCCGGCGCACGCGCACCGGACGCACCTTTTCCGGCGCAGGATGGCGGCTGATGTCGACCGCGCGCCGGCCGATCCAGCGGATCGGGCTCGTCCGGCGCTCGCCATCCGTCACCGTCACCACCGCGTCGCCGATCTGCAGATCCTCGACCGCCACCTCGCCCCGTAGGGTCAGAATGCGCGTGCCGGCGACGAAGCAGGGCAGGACGTCGGTCGACAGAATGATATCGCCATTCGCATCCGTCGTCGTGGAGAAGTCACCGGCGGTGTAGCTACCCTCGACCTTGATGGTCGCGGTGGTGACGATTGCCTGGCCAAGCGCCGTGCTGGTCTCGGTGAAGGTCAGCACGCCATCGGCATAGCTTTCGCTGGCTCCCGCGAAGCCTGCGAGCACGATGGAGTCGCCAGCCTGGAAGCCGCTGACGCTCGCTGCGAAATCCGCAGCATCGTCCAGCACCAGGCTGCCGCTGCCGTTGAGGAAGCTGACCGTCTGGTCTGCCGTTGCCGCCGCACCCAGTTCCAGCGTGCCGCCATTGCTGATCTCGGTCACGCCGGCCGCGCCCTGCAGCACCGCATTCACCGTCAGACTGCCGCCGTCGAGCGCAATGGTGCCGGTGTTGGCGAAGGTGTCGGTGCTATTGACGGTCGCGGTGCTGCCGCTCGTGACACGCAGCGTGCCGGTATTGTCGAAGGCATCGAAGGTCTGGATGGCAAGGCTCGCCCCGCCGCCGACGACGAGCAGGCCGGCATTGGTGAAATCGGTGGTGCCGATCACCAGGCTGCCGGAGCTGGCCTCCGCGCTCACCGTGCCATCGTTGATGACGGTCCCGGCCCCGGTGATGGCGGCGGTCACGAAGCTCGACGTCGTCTGCAGCGTGGTGTCGCTGGTCAGCGTCAGCCCGCTATCGACCATCAGGGTCGTCACGTCCTGGGCATTGCCCATCGTGACCGTGGCATGGGCGATGGTCTCGCTATCGGCGACTTCCAGCGTCGCATCGTCTCCGGTGATCGACAGGGTGCCGCCGGCGCCACCGCCCAGGGCTTCAAGGGCAAAGCCGCTCTGCACCACCATGGTGGCGCCGTCACCGATGGCGAGGCTGCCCTGGATGGTGTCGTTCTGGAAAACGCTGCCGCTGCTCAGGCTCAGCGTGCCGCCATTCAGCACCAGCGTCGCGTTCTCGATCGTCCCGTCATTGTCGAGTTCCGAGAAGGCGCCGGTCGAGTCGAGCGAGAGGGTGTTGCCGCCAGCATC
>NZ_BAAFHE010000025.1:0-21263 GCF_054665075.1 Acidisoma sp. 7E03 | reverse complement strand
GCGGGCCCGCGCGACGTCGCGCAACCGCCTGCCAGGCGACAAAGGCCTGCACCGGGCAGGTCTCGGCATGACGGCCGCGCGGCAGACCGATCTCGGCGCCCTGCCCTGCCCCGTCCGTCTTGCTGCGCAGGATGCGGAGCCGCAAACCGCCCGCGACTTCCGCCACGTCTTCCACCTGCAGTCCAACCAGCTCCGAACGGCGCAAGGCGCCGGCGAAGCCGAAGAGCAGCAGCGCACGATCGCGCCGCCCGCGGGCCGAGACGTCGCAGGTCGCGACCAGCTGACGCAGCAAAGCGAGTGTCAGGGGCGCCGCCTTCTGCGGTGGCCGGCCATGCTGACGCAGCAGCCCCTGCAGCGGACCCTGGATGTCGCGATGCGACGGGTTCCACGGCAGATCGTTGAAGCGGTGCATCTTGCCGAGCGCCGCGAGCCGGCGCCGGATCGTGTTCGGCGCGTGGCTCTCGGCGAGGCTCGCGAGATAGGCGCCGACCACGGCGGGCGCGGCCGGCACCGGCACGAAGCCATGCGCCGCGCACCAGTCGGCGAAATGCTGCCAGTCCGCGCGATAGGCCCGCATGGTGTTCGGGGCCGCCGCCCGCTGCGCGAGCGTCTCGGCATGGGCGAGCGCTTGCGCCCCGGCCTCGGACAAGGCCGCGATTCGCCCCGTTTCGGCGGGAAGGACTGGGTGGAGATCGCTCTCAGGGCGGGGTGTCGCGGCCATGAACAGAGAGTCTCCGAAGCCCCTCTCAGAAAGCAAGTCGAATAATGATGCTATGCGTGATAAGCGGTCCCTTATCGCGCTTAACCGGGGCCTCAACGCACAGGGGACAAGCCATGAAAACAAATGGTGCGGCATTTGCTGGGATCGACACCGCCAAGGCCCGCAAACCTACATCTCCGGCCGACTATGGCATCAGATCTTCTTCTCACTAGTCAAGGCCAACGAGTCGATCACCGGGGTAATCGAACGCTTGAACGGCAAGGTGATGCGCCGGTTCGGCATCAGCCGACGGAATCTGTTTGAGACCATTGAGCGATCTGCTCTGGCAACTCTGCCGGGCGATGACTACGTCCCGCTCCTCAAATGACGAGTAGCACCCGGCACGTACCGTCCCCCTTCTGCTCGGCAGATCGGCGATCAACGCATTTCGGATGCGGGTGGTGCGCTGCCATAGTGAAGCCACCTATCCTAGAACTTCCCTTGTCCGGTCAACTCTCTTCCTAGTCTCAGGCTTGGTCCAGTCCCTCACCCGCCTCGACGCGGTTTCGGCCGGTTCGTTTTGCCCGATAAAGCGCACGATCCGCACGTTTCAGCAACTCATTAACATCGCGATCATTGGGAGAACGAGTGGCCGTCCCGATACTCACAGTGAACGTGATAGAGCCAGGAACCCGTGCGTCGTCCAGACTTTGGCGCTCACAGTGCCGCCGGATCGTCTCCGAGATCTCGTAAGCCTCGTCAGCACCGACGGCTGGCAGCGCGGCCACGAATTCTTCCCCTCCCCATCGGGCAAACAAGCTTCTTCCATTCAGCAGATTTTCGCCTATGGTCGCAATCAACCGCAGTACGTCGTCCCCTATGTCGTGGCCGTGCTGATCGTTGATCGCCTTGAAAAGATCCAGGTCAAGAATGAAAACCGACAATGTTCCTCCTCGCTGGAACTCCTTCTCAAGAAAATTCATAAACCGGCGGCGATTGGGTAGGCCAGTCAGCATATCCGTCATTGCTTCTTTTTTGAGAAGTTCAATAAGGCGGACACGATCTGAGACGTCTCGTACAATTCCGATAAATTCCGGCTTTCCGTTTACCACGATTTTTGAGACTGCAACTTCGACTGGTATCAAGGAACCGTCGCGGCGTCGACCAAAGACGCTGTTGGTTTTGTCCATGCGTGGCGCGGTTGCGCGCCTATGCTTGGGTTGATAGGATTCAGAAAATTCGTAAACCCTCCGAGGATGCGTCGCTCTTAGCGCCTCAGGCAACAGTATCTCGACCGGTTTACCGATGACTTCAGCCGACGAATAGCCAAAAAGATTTTCAGCGGCTTGATTGAACAATGTGACCTGCCGATTCCAATCCATCGTTATGATGGCGTCGTAAGCCAGATCGACGATGGCCCGATATCGCGTCGAGCGACTATCGTCCGCCTCTTCCTCCAAGTTCTGTTTCTTACCTATCTCAAAACCCGTCAAGACGACATGAGATGGAGCAGCAGACGTATTGCGAGACCATATTGTGGCAAGCATCAGTTGCCAAGCGCCGTCTTCCTTGTGATGCGTGTATGTTTGTTCGGAATCCTGGAGGGAGCCGCCCGTAAAGCACCGACGCAGCTTCTCATTCAGATAAGATAGGACTGAAGTTCTAGATAATTCATCTAGTATAATTTTATCCGAAACGTGATTCCTTGGATCCAGATCTATCATCCGGCAAAATTGATCATTGAAGACACGCGCAACAAGGCGCCCTTCTTCATCGAGCTCAATCACGCCAGCGCATGTATGGATCTCATCCAACGTCGGCGATCCTTTGGGGTCAATGCCAATAGAGCCGCTATGGCCACGAACATTATTCCTTGCTTACGGCAAGAGTTTAGCGGTTGGCAAGCGTGAGATCGACCCCGGCGGAGTGCGGAGAGACCTGGTGGATTGCCGCTTCTTCGACGGTTCGCATCTGTCCAGCGCTACCACCCTACCCGTTCGACATTAACATCCCTCGCCGCAAGCTGGCAGAAGGACACTGGTGATCCACCTCAGGGTGCGACCTTTGAGGGCTGTTCGCCTTCTCAGCAACATGGCGCAGACTGCCTCAGATGGCGGTCAGCGTCGATCGGACCATGCGCAAAATCTCGGCACGGCGCCGGAAAAAGCTGTCACTATCCCGCAAGGCGATGCTGCGCTCGGACCCCAGTTCCCCGGTGATGTCGATGTCTTCGACAATGCGGGCAGGTCGGTTAGAGAAGACGATGATGCGGTCCGCAAGAAAGATGGCTTCTTCTACGTCGTGGGTTACGAAGAGAATAGTTTTCATTTCCTCGCTTTGAATGCGCCGCAGCTCGATCTGCAGCTGCTCGCGGCGCTGCGCGTCGAGCGCACCGAAGGGCTCATCCATCAGCAGCACCTCGGAGCCGGCGGCAAGGGTGCGCGCGATGGCGACCCGCTGGCGCATGCCGCCCGATATCCGGCTCGGATAGGCCTCGGCAAAATCCGCGAGGCCGACCAACTCCAGATAGTGCTGGGCGCGCGCCGCTTTCGCCTTGGAGGATAGGTCGCGCCGATAGCGCATCCCGAAAGCCACGTTCTGCCGCACCGTCAACCACGGAAAGGAGGAGTAAGACTGGAAAACCATGCCGCGACGCTCGTCCGGCGGCCCCACCTGGCTCCCTTCCAGCCAAATAGCACCGGTGCTCGGCGCGTCCAGCCCACCCACCATGCGCATGAGCGTTGTCTTGCCGCAGCCGGAGGGGCCAAGGAAGACGACGAACTGGCCGCGCGGCACCACGAGGTTGAAAGGTGTTTCTACTACCGGAAGACCATCGAAGTACTTGGTCACTCGATCGAAGACGAGATAGCTGTCTCGGCGAGGGTTCATCGTCCGGCGTCCTGATTGCGGAACATCCAACCGTGCAGCGCCCTCATCACCTGATCGGTGACAAGGCCGACAATTCCAATGACAAAGACGCCGGCCATAACCTCATCGGTCTTCATATAGCGCCTCGCGGTCCAGATGACATAGCCGAGACCATTATCAGCAGCGACGATCTCCGCGAGAATGAGATAAGTCCAGCACCAGCCGAGGGTGATACGCAGGTTGTTGACGAGCGCCGGCAACATCGCGCGCCAGATGATGTCCCGCAGAATCTCGTAGGGCCGGGCGCCGAGGGTACGTGCCACTTCGACATATTCATGGGGAACGCGATTGGCGTCGTCGACCACCAGAAGCACCAGCTGAAAGAAGGTTCCAAGCCATAGAAGAAAGATCTTCGTCTCTTCCCCCACGCCGAACCAGATGATGCTGATGGGGATCAGGGCGGGTGTCGGTAGATAGCGAATGAAATCGATGATCGGCTCCAACGCCGCACTGACTGGACGGAAACTGCTCATCAGCATGCCAATCGGAATCGCCATGACTGCGGAGAGAAGAAAAGCCGTCAAAATGCGACCGATGGAAATCAGGGCATTGCCGATTATCTCCCCCTGCATCGTCATCGAGTACAGCGTGCTGAGGATATCGAGCGGGGCAGGCAGAAAGGTCGGGTCCAGCAGATCGCACCAGGATGCGATCTGCCAGAGCAGCATAACGAGGAAACTACTGCCGAGCGCCACGGCAACCCTGGCGCGCCGAGAGAGTACGCCACGGAAGGCGAAAGCCGTTCCTAGTCTTCCCGTCATTTCAGGTCGGAGGGCGTAATGCTGGCAAGGGGCGCAGGATCGAAGGACTGCCCGGCCGAAAGCTGATGATCTGAGGCACCATTGGCAAGATTGAGCTTCATGAGGGTATCGAAAACCCCATAGATCGGCCCCGGCTTGTCGGCGGTTCCAAAGTATTTCTGCGCCGTCGCCAAAGACGTATAGGTCAAGCTCCCGTCGATGCTGGCTTTGAAATCCTTGGCCCCCAGATCGAAATGCGGCGCGGCAAGACGAATGAAATCCGCTGGATCGATGTTGTAGTAGGCGATCGCCTTGTAGATGCCAATCAGAAACTTCTTGAAGGTCGCGGGATCCGCCGCAAGCTTCGCTTTGTTGACGATGATGGCGTCGATGATGGTGCCAGGATAGCTTGCACTGGAAATCAGAATATGCGCACCGCGTCGCGCATCGATTTTCACCGCCTGGTCCATGAAGGGCTGAAAGGTGCCGATGGCCGCAATGCTCTTGTCCGAGAAGACGGAAAGCGCATCGGAGCCGGCGACCTGCTTGATATGCACGTCCTTGTAACTCAAGCCTGCGCGCTCCAGTTCCAACTGCAGAAGTAGATAGGCGGGAATATCAGTCTCCATGGCAACGGTCGTGCCCTTGAGGTCAGCCACGGATTTGATCGCCCCATCGGCTACAACGCCATCCCCACCATCAGATTCGTCGATCGTGCCAATCATGACGCCCGGCGTGGAGGGGCTGCGGGGGCGGCGCTGATAGTCGTCGACAGTACGCATGTCGACGTCGATGTCGCCGCGCTCAATGCCGGCCAGGGCATCCGATTGCTCGTCGTCAACTTTCACGGTGACTTTGAGACCGAGCGCCTTGAAGTAACCCAGGTCGCTTGCCACGAAGACGGGAGCGAAGCCCGACCAGTTGTTGCAGATGACGCGCACGGGCGTGTCGGCGGCCTCTGCCGAAATTGGCCTAAGGAAGAGGGCCACCGCAACAAGAGCGGTTGTGGCGAGCGAGCCGAGAAGACGAGTCATTGTCATACTCTCTGATCCTTTCGCAGCGGGGTTAAGATGAGCTGGGATCCGCATCGCCAACCCAGCGATTCATGCCGACCGGATAGTCGAGCATGCGCCGGTACATGGCGCGGTAATGGGGCATCCATTCGGAGGCTTCGCGCAGCAGGCGCTCGCGCTGTGGGGTGAGGCTCTGCATGATGGCGCGCGCCTCTTGGCGCAAAGCGGCCTCGTCGATACGCGTCAGCCGACCATGGTCGAAGACGATCTCGCCGGCGACGATGGTGCGGAGGACAGCACGGCCAGGCTCACAAAAGACGAGCTGCCGGGGAAGGTCGTTCAGCGGCGTGAAGGGCAAAGTATCTAGGTCGAGCACCGCGAGGTCGGCCTGATAGCCGGGTGCGATCCGCCCGATGCGATCGGCCTGGCGCGCCGCCTGCGCTCCACCCTGGAACAGGCATTTCAGGATCTCAGGCGCAGACGGCCAGGAGTCCGGATCGGGGTCACCGATGGTGTGCACCAGCCCCGCAAGCTTCACGACAGACCATAGATTGACGGCGTCATCGGCAATCAATTCATCGGAGCCGAGCGCGATGGGAACGCCCGCCCGCGCCAATCGTCGGAAGGGCATAATGCCGCTGCCCAGACGCAGATTGCTGATCGGATTGTGCACCACCTGCGCGCCGCTGCGGGCCAGCCGCGCGATATCTGCGTCATCGATCCACACGGCATGAATCACATTCATTCGCGCCGAAAGCAGTCCGAGGTCATCGACATGCGCGATGAGGGAGCGGCCGCACAAGTTGGTCTCACCGAAGACGCGCTGCAGCCGGGTCTCCAGCATGTGGATGTAAAAGGGCAGATCGCGCTCTGCACTCAGCCGGTCCAGGGCACGAAAATACGGCTCTGTCACGCGCTGCGGGGCAGAGCAGGACACGGCCGCCCGCAGCCGCCCATCGGCCGCACCGTGCCAGTGGCCAATCATGTCCTGATACTGGTCAAGCAGCTCCGCCGCATCCATGGGCGGCGCCTGCTCCAGGCGAGCACGCAGCGCGGGCGGTACAAGATCGCGCAAAAAGGGTAGTTTCTCGGCCTCGGGCCGGTTCGGCTGGTCGAGCGCGACGGTTGCCCGCATGCCGATATCGCGATACGCGGAGAAGACGGCATCCACTTCGGCGCGCGTTGGCACCGGCAGGAAGAAGGCGTCATCCTGCACCATGGTAATGCCAAGCTTCAGCATCTCGGCCGCCGCGAGCTGGGTACGAATGTAGGCAGCGTGCGGAGACATCGCGGCATCCGGCCCGCTCGGCACTTCGTAGAGCATGAAAAGCTCGAGCGGCAGGCTATCCAGTGCGCCTTTGAGGAAATTCGCCGGCGAATGAAAATGGGCGTTGATCAGGCCCGGCAGGATGAGATGCCCTTCCGAGGGAATGACCTGATCGCCGGGCAGCCTCTGACTCTCGAGCGTTTCGCCGACCGCCAAAATACGCCCGGCCTGCACAAGGATGTCACCTCGCAACCATTCCGGGTTAGCGGGATCCTGCGTTAGGATGTGGCCGCCGCGCAGGAAAAGGCGCGGCGTGGAAGTTCGATTCTGTTCGCAGGGGTGTGGAGCGCTGCCACCCGACCCCCGATAGTTGTCGCTCATCGCTGACACCATCGACTGGACGGGCACGCCAACCCACTATTTTCCGCAACCGGAAAAGCGCTCGTTAACGAGAATAACCGAGCGAGATCCCGCTAATCAAGTCTAAGATTTACATAAAATAGGCAAAAATGGGGATCATATGCGCTGGATACGGCCATTTGCTTAATTTTTAAGCAAAATTGCAGGTGATTGCTGCGCTGGTCTCTCTCGGCAGGGCAATTTAGATCGCAACGTAGTCGACTTGCAGGGCGACGCGGCTAAGGGGCGCCCACGGCTGCGTCACCCATCACGAGCGTTGTCGCCTATGGCCACTGTGGTGTGCCGCGGGCACGCTCACCGGAAAGGGCCAAAAAGTAGCGCCCTGCTGGCCTTGTCGTTCAGATGCTCCAGGAACGCTCGCACGGCGGGATTCGTCCGTCTGCTGGTCGGCCAAAGCGCGGCGATGATGTCCCGTTCCACGGCAAAGGCCTCGAGGACCGGCACCAATTCCCCGCGAGCGACGTAGGGAGCTGCGATGAAGGATGCACTCATGCCGATGCCACCCCCTGCGGCCAGCGTCGCCACCACCACTTGACTCGCGTCGACGACGATACCGGAGGCGGGCACCAATTCGATCTCGCGCTCGCCGAGCCGGAACGGCCAGCGGAAGATCTGTCCGCTGCTCTGATATCTAAGATTGACGGTGTCGTGCGCGGCCAGTTCGTCCGGGTGGCGCGGGGTGCCCCGCGCCGCCAGATAGCTGGGGGATGCGAAGGCGCAGAGCCGTAGCGGTCCGAGACGGCGCGACAGCAAGCGGGAATCTGCCAGTTCGCCGATACGAATGGCGACATCGATGCCTTGATCGACGATGTCGACCAGTCGGTCGTCCAGACGGAGATCGACCGTCACCTTGGGATAGCGTGCGCGGAACGCAGGCAGGAGAGGCGCGATCAGATGCAGCCCGGTCGGCAGTGACGCCGCGATGCGCAAGGTGCCGTTCGGTTCGGCGCGCGTGGCCTTCGCCGCCTGTTCGATTTCCTCGGCATCCCGCAACAGCCGCACGGCCCGCTCATGCAACTCGCGCCCCTCCGGCGTCAGGGTGAGGGAGCGCGTCGTCCGGGTGAAAAGCGAGACACCCAGGCGCTCTTCCAAACGCTGCACGCTCTTGCTGACGGCGGAGGGAGAGATTGCGAGGGCATGGGCAGCAGCGGTGAAACTACCGAGCGATCCGGCCCGCGCAAAAGCGATCAGGCCAGTTAGGCGCTCCAAACCGATTTGTTCCTTCATGGCATGAGTAAATCGAATTGCAGCACGATTATCAATCAAAACTGACGTGGCTACATCCCTTCTTCAGATGCGAGGAGGGGAGCGCCCTATGAGCGATGTGATGAAAGTGGTTCGCCTGCATGCCTTCGGCGGCCCAGACAGACTGGTCTATGAGGATGCGCCGAAGCCAAGGCTCGGCGCGGGTGAAGTGTTGGTGCGGGTTCATGCCGTAGGCGTCAATCCGCCCGACTGGTATCTGCGCGAAGGCTACGCGATGCTGCCACCCGAATGGCAGCCGAAGGTCACCTTCCCGATCATTCCCGGCACGGACATATCGGGCGTGGTCGAGTTCGTCGCGCCCGACGTGCAGGGGTTCGCCTATGGGGACGCAGTCTATGCCATGGTGCGTTTCCCCATAGGTCTGGCTGGGGAAAGCCGCGCCTATGCCGAGTATGTTGCCGTCCCCGCGACGGAGCTTGCCCTGAAGCCGGTGGGCATCGACCATGCGCATGCCGCCGCAGCGCCGATGTCTCTTCTGACCGCCTGGCAGTTTCTGATCGACCTCGGGCACGAAGAGCCGAACCCGCTCCAGCCGCATCCGCACGTCCCTGTGCCGCTAGAAGGCAAGACTGTCCTCGTCAATGGCGCGGCGGGTGGCGTAGGCCATCTTCTCGTGCAATTGGCGAAGTGGCGCGGGGCGCGCGTTATCGCCGTCGCCTCCGGCAGCCACGAGGCGTTTCTGCGCGATCTCGGCGCCGATGTCTTCATCGACTACCGCACAACCACGGCGGAGGATGCCGTCCGTGATCTCGACCTCGTGGTCGATGCGGTGGGCGGCCCCGAGACCGGGCGCTTCCTGCGGACACTGAAGCCCGGCGGCGCACTCTTCCCGATCTTCCCGCTCGGTTTCGATGACAAGGGAGAGGCCGAACGTCGTGGCATCACCGTCTCCACCACGCAGGTCCGCTCGAACGGGGCGCAGCTCACAGAAATCGCACCCCTGCTCGCCCAGGGCACGATCCGCCTCGCCATCGACAGCCGCTTCGCCCTTTCCGATGCGAGCAAAGCCCATCTGCGGGCCGCGAGCGGCCATCTCCGCGGCAAGATCGTGCTCACCGTCGGGCCGGAAGACGCTGCATGAGCGACGCCAAGACACGCCAGGGCACGTTGGCCTGGTTCGCCATGGTCGGGCGGCTGATGTGCGAGGCGGCGACGGGTGCCCGGTTCGCCCCAACCCTGCATTGGTCGCTCGTGGAGCGCTACGTGGACGGCACGAGGTTGCCGAACGGGCAGCATGCAAGGCCTGCGCTTCGACCTCGTGAACGGCGTCCCTGCCTTCACGATCGGCGTCGAGGAGGGGGAACGCGGCGATGTCACCCTCGAAATAAGCGCCGCGGCCGCCCGCGAACTGAATTCGCTCTATACGAGCGACCCGGCCTATCACGCTGCGCTTGCCCGCATGGCGGAGTCCGGCGAGATACGCGTCACGGGCGATCTGTCGCCGATGATGGACTGGCTTCATGCAATCCATGACCCGATCGTTGATCACACGGTGTGAAAAGCGACGTTGGGCATGGCAGTGGATCTTCTTGCCGAAGTCACGCGCGACGCGAATGTGGCTGCACGTCTACTCACGGAGCATCTTGAGAAGACGACCAACATACCCCTGAATGTCTTCAGCGACACCATACGACTGGCAGAGCGGATGCTCTGTTTATCTTCGCTCCGCGAGCCTGCCGCCGGTCAGGAGATCTTGGCCGTTGCGGCCGCTGAGAGTGCCGAGGACCCCCTGGCTATCGTTACGTTCGTGATCACCGGCCACACCTCTGGTCGGTGGACCCTCACGGGTGTCATCGCGATCGTGCTCGGTGGCACCACCCGGCATACCCTCGCCAATGAATTAGGATCGCTTCCTTCCCGCACCGCGTTCCTGGGTAGCAAGCGTTGGACCGGCCTCTGCCGAGGCGATGCCGTCGAAAAGTGCGTCGGATGTGAGGAATTGGGTCACGTCGCGGAAGGTGCGGCTCCTATCCGCGCCAAGTGCCGCTTCGAAGGCAGTCTGCGCCTCGGCCCAAAGCGCCTCGCTCTCTCGAAGCTTGCTCTGGCCGGTTGGGGTCAGGCGAATGAGCCGGTTGCGTCGGTCCAATGGATCGACGGCGATAGCGATGTAGCCCTCGCGCTCGAGCGGTTTCAACGTATGGGTCAGTCCGCCCGAATCCATGATGAGAGCCGCTGCGAGACGGCCAGTGGTGACCGGCTGGGACCGGCCGATCTCCGCTAGAATGGCCCGCTGCGTCGTCCTCAGTCCGGTCGGTGCGAGGATATGATCGTAGAGTTGGGAAATGCGCCGCGTTGCCTTGCGCAACGCCGTGCAACTGCACGGGCTCTCACCGCTGATGCGCGACTTGGCCACCCTGTCTCCCGTGCTGGAGAAACCCTCTCTAAGTATCAGCATATGCGGTGAAGCATTTCAATCGGCGGAGCTGGCCTGTTCCTCGTCTTCTGTCAGGCACGTTTATGATGTCTACCTTGACGAGAGGAACGGCTGACCCATACGCAGAATGCCTTGACGTGTTCGTTTGCATATGCAGGTAATCCTGCGGGCGCAGTGACGCTCCAGCGCGGCGGGACCATCTGGCTCCGCCCGAGTGCCAATTGAAGGGATCATTGCCTTGGAAGATGGCAGCGCTCTCCCTTCGCGGTCTTCCCGCCCCTTCGGCCATCGCTACGCCTTTGTCGTCGTGGGCGTCGTGTTTCTGTGCCTGCTTGTCTCGGCGGGGGTGCGCGGCGCGCCGGGCGTTCTGCTCCTGCCCTGGCAGGCGGATTTCGGCTGGAGCAGGGCCGTGATCAGCCTGGCCGCGGCCATAGGCATCTTTCTGTATGGGCTGATGGGCCCCTTTGCGGCCGCACTCTTCTACCGCTTCGGCGTACGGCGCGTGATGATGCTGGCTTTCGCCCTCATCGCCGCCGCCACGCTGAGCAGCCGTTTCATGACCCAGCCCTGGCAGCTCGTGGCCACCTGGGGCCTCCTGTCTGGCCTCGCCACTGGCTGCCTTGCTAATGTACTCGGCGCTCTCATTGCAGCACGCTGGTTCCTGGTGCATCGCGGCCTCGTTCTCGGCATCCTGACGGCAAGCACGGCCACCGGCACGCTGATCTTCACCCCGGTGCTCTCGGCCATCACCACCACCGATGGGTGGCGCACTGCCGTGCTCCTCATCGCCGGCGCCGCTCTCGCCATGATACCGCTGATCGCCCTTCTGCTGCCTGAACGGCCGGATGCGATCGGGCTGCGGCCCTGGGGCGCTCTAGCCGATAGCGGGTCGGCCATCCCACCGCGCTACACCTCGCTCTGGCGCCATGCGCTGGATGGGCTGATCCTCGGGGTGAAGAACCGCACCTTCTGGCTTCTTTTTGCGACTTTCTATATTTGCGGCTTCACCACGAACGGGCTTGTCGGCACCCATCTCATCGCGCTCTGCGCCGATCACGGTATTCCCGAAACCCGTGCCTCCGGTCTCCTCGCATTGATGGGCTTCTTCGACCTCATCGGCACCACCTTGTCTGGCTGGCTGACGGACCGCTTCGACTCGCGGAAGCTCCTATTCGTCTATTACGGCTTGCGAGGCCTTGCCCTCATCTACTTGCCCTATTCCGGTTTCGGTCTCTTCGGCCTCGCGGCATTCGGTGTCTTTTTCGGATTGGATTGGATCGCGACCGTCCCGCCCACCGTGCGGCTGGCGACCGAAGCCTTTGGTGATACCAAGATGCCGATCATCTTCGGCTGGATCGTGGCCGGTCATCAGCTCGGTGCTGCAAGCGCCGCCTTTCTGGGCGGCCTCACCCGAACCTTGGACGGCAGCTACCTGCCTGCCTTTCTCTTCGCCGGGGTGCTTGGCCTCGTGGCGGCCTTCCTCTCCATCTACATCGGCGAGGCGGAACGGCGGCCCGCCCTGTCTCCATCTCGATGATACAACTGCTGCGCCGCCTCGGGTTTCTGTTCGCCATCCTACTCGCGCTCGGATGCGGCACGCTGCTCCTTCTACGAAACACTCATCCCCAGTGGTTCGCCCCTCTCTGGCAGAAGGTGGCGGGGCTCGGCCTTCCGCTCTCCGGGCAGCTAAGCCTCGTGAATGCCAAGACCGGCGCGCCCTTCACCTCGGCCAATCTGCAGGGCGGCTGGAGCCTGGTTTATTTCGGCTATACCTTCTGCCCCGACGTCTGCTCGGCGGATCTTACGAAAGCGGTACAAGCCATTGCGATGATGGAAACCGAGGCGCCGGGTCTCACACCGATCTTCATCACGGTGGACCCCGTGCGGGATACGCCAGCCGTCATGGCCCGCTATGTCGCATTGTTTAGCCCCCGGCTGCTCGGCCTGACTGGCAGCGTAACCGCAATTGCTGAAGCCGAACGGATGTTTCGTGTGTATGCCAGCAAACAGACCCTCCCCAACGGGGGCGGCGCCTATCTCATGAACCATTCGACCTTCTTCTATCTGGTCAACCCGGCAGGGCGGGTCACGGCGCTCCTATCGCCTGAATTGACGGCACCCGCCCTGGCGAAGGCGCTGTCGCGCGTGTTGGCGCACGGGTGAGCGCTGCAGGCGGCTGACAGAGATCCGAGTATCACAGATGCCGCAGCGCCCACTGCTGCCGCTTTCATGAGCCGACTGGACCTACCCGGTTGACGTCTCGTGCGTGATTAACCGGACGCCTGTTCACCACCATATGTCGGATCCAGCGCCCTTCCCTTCACACCGACCTATCGGACGTGCGCGCTGGCGCGATGATCTTTCTCCACGATCAATGCCGTCCAATCTTCAAACAATCGGCGAAACACCATTTTATCGGCATGAGACAGCCATGCACGCTCAATCGCCCGATGCCGCGCTGCACACCACATTTCCTCTGTCCAAGCCTCGGTGGTGCGGATCAGTTCGCTCGCCTCGTCTATGTCACGATAGGTCGCTCCAGCATCGCCAATCAGCGCTGCCAAAGGGGAAACATCCGCTACCAGACAGTAGCAGCCGGTCGCCATCGCGGCGACGACAGGGGACGCCTGCCCCACTGCCGTAGCGGCCTCATCACCGGTCGGGTCTATCGTATGGACACAGATTGAGGCGGCTCCTACGAGAGCAGAAAGGTCATCGCGGGGATCCGTGAGACGAGTACCCGCGGGCCCATCCTGCCCATCGGCGGCCCACGCATTGGCATAATGCTCTCCACGTAGGTCACTGCCTGCCCAAAGAACGAATCGATGATGGGGAAACCGCTCCGCCGTTTCTAGAAAGAGATCCGAGCCCTTGCGCGGAAGACCCGGCGAGAGGCCGACCACCAGGCGGTGATCTTTCTGATCGGAAAGCCTGCATGCCGCGCTCTCGAAGGCTACTGGCAAAGGAACTAAGCGCGGGTCAGAGACGCCGATTACAGCGATCTGCTGCGGAGAAGCGTATACCGCTCTGGCATGGACCTGGTTCAGCCAGGCGGCGATGTCCGGTGGTGTCGCCTCGCAATCCTCCAATCGTACCGTCACGGGCAGTCCCGCCTCTACGAGACAAGCTCTCTGGTCCTGTGCCAAGCGGAGTGTATGGACATGAATGACATCGGGTTGGACCATGGCAATCGCCTGTGCCAGAGATCCATCATGAATGGGAGTTCCGCCGGGATCACGCGGAGTGCCCGGCCCGCTTCGCCATACCGCCACAGTCACACCCCAGCTTCGCACGCACTGCAACTCCATCTCGACAGCGCTTTCCCGCGAATGAGGATAATGCCAGACCACGTATAAAACCCGTGGCCGTCGCGGTGGAGACGGCGGCGGAAACCACTTGTTTCGAATGACGATGTCGTCTGGTCCATACGGCACTAAGCTCGTAATTCTCTCATCATCGCACCGGCGATAATGGGCCGCGATGACAGGGATAGGCTTTGCCGGCTTATCGACTGTGTAGCGCAGCACAAGATCCCAGTCGAGGAGACGTCGCAGCGCAGCGTCCCATCCTCCATAAGCATCGACGAGCGAACGTCGATGCACGAGACTACTCGTGTCTATGAAGTTGCCCGCCAGAAGTGCCCCGCGGTCGAATGGGGACCATAAGATGCGGGTTTGATCAAGATTATGATCGTCCGTCACGAGAGCACCGTAGACCAAATCGACCTCCGGTTCTCTCGCTAAACAGTCCACAGCGCGCGCAAGAAAATTTGGATACCAAACGTTGTCACTGTCTATGTAAGCAATCAATGGTGCACTGGTTTCGACAAGTCCGCGGTTTCGAGCCGCGGCCGCCCCGCCTCTTGGCTGCCTGACCATTCTTATGCGAGGGTCTGCAAGAAAAGGATCAAGCGTGACAGTGAGGTCATCACTGCTGCCGTCGTCGACGATGACAAGCTCCCAGCTGCGGAAGCTCTGTGCCTGTACGCTTGCAATAGCGTCACCAAGAATTGCCCTGCGGTTGTAGGTTGGTAGAATGACGGCAACCGCTGGATCGGGGAGGCAAGCCACCGCGTGATGTACGCCTGCTGCTTGACCTACCGGGCTTTCGATCAGGAGAGTTTCGAGGCGAAGCACCCGATGCCGCCAGGCACTCTCCTCCGCGGCGGCCTTTTCCTTCAACCCGGCAATCTCCGCATCCTTGAGCGACAACTGTCCGAGGAAGAACGCTTGTTTCTCCGCAAGCTCGGCCGTCAGAGTGGCGAGCTTTGCATCAGACGAGTCCAACCGAAGCTGGAAGTCGGTGATGGCAGACAGTCTCTGCGTCAGTGGATACAGTGTGTTATTCAGCGTCTCCTGCTCGGCCGCGCGGTCCAGGCGCAAGGACGTGATTTGATCCTGCAGTTCGGAGACTGCGCGCGTGACGGCAGATTGTGCGAGGTCTAGCTGATGAAGATGAGCCTCTGTCCGCCGGAAGCGCGTATCCATTTCGAAGCGTAATGGCCGCAGCACCGCGTTCCGAAAGCGTCTGGCCCCCGGCCGAATGTCCAACCCGGCATGCGCCAATCCGTTGACGACCCAGCGAAAGACAGTCACGGAATCACCCACGCCTGGCCTCACTCGCTGTCGGTTGGCGACAGGACGCCACCGATCATGTCCGAGATACGACTACAACCGAAAGTTGCTAAAAAGCATTGTCTGAAGACCCCGACGAAGGGGCGCACGCAAACGCCAGTGATCCCCAAGCTGCTTATCAGCCTCATCCGGGGAGAATCGCGCATGGCCAGACCAGGAATATACCGTGATTTCTCCGATCCAAATCTTCTCGCCCGCATCGTAGATGTCAACGCGAACATGGTCGAACCCCTCGCCCAGCTGCTCGGCAATTTCAATCATCTCTGAAAGACGTTCGGGCTTAGGAAACTCCCGCTGCAACTCACGGGTAAAATGCCAATTCAAGCGTGTCCAGTCGGGCGTGTGAAAGGCGCCGTTACGGATTCGCCCATCTTCGACAAAAACTGTGTTGATGACGGCGACTTTGCCATCAAAGACAAAAAGACGAACCTCCTCGGGCTCGGTTCCGGCCGCCGTGGTGACCGTCCGCTCGATCATCAAGCGACGGGGCACCGTCGTGTATCCGGGTTCATCATAGGTGGTGCCATGGCATAAGGTCAGCCAAGCCCCTGCCCGAGCCCGCAGATCCGCTTGATCGACGGGATCATCACGTCCGACCATTATGACTTGGCCGCTTGCATGCGTGCTCTTGAGGGCAAAAGGCGGCACTATACGGTCGAACGGAATGTCCTCCGGCGCTCCCGCCCACAGAAGCGGTGTCAGCAGCTCATCGCCGATACGTGATTTTATGAACTCTCTGACCGCTAGCTTGTCACATAGGATGGCGAAGGCCGGGTTTTGATCAAAGACCTTTCGCCATTGCATCTTCTCCGTGTAGCGGCGCGGTCTCAAAATCCGTGGAGGCCTACCATGAGCCCGCTGGTAGGCTGCGCTCACCCGCTTCAGCCTGTCTTGCCAGTGGGCGATACTTCGCCACTTCGCCTCGAATCTTCCTTGGCCAATCATGCCTCCGCCGCTCCCGGTCCATCGGCTCCATAATCGACGCTATCTCCTCGTGTCTAACCCGCAACGTCAACTAAATCCATCACGGCGAGGAGAAGACCAAAGGATATGCATATTTTCCTGGCAGATGGGGGCTTTCACGAGGGTCGCGAGCATGATGTTGTTCCGAGCCCGATCGACGCGTGGAAGCCATGCCACGCCGGTCTTGCCTCTTGATCAGCGCTCGGGGCTACAATCACGCGAGTGTGGGGCAAGCATCAGCCGGCTGGGTTCAACGTCAGACTTGGTATAGGGGGGTTATCGACTCCCGCTCACCCAGGTTCCTCGATAGGAGCAAAAAACCTCTGATCTCAAGAGTCGGTTGACCTAGCCTTCATCCTGATCTTTGGTCGTTGCTCGAGGATAGCATCGCGCCCGGCGGCCATGTCGTTGCGCCCGCCGAGGCCCGTTGAGCAGTGAGACCTGCGTTGATTGTTGGATCGTCAGGGGCCTGGTGGGCTCCCATCAGATTGAGGCCTTCGGGCCTGGCGACCCGTACCTCGCATCGCGCCAGTGGATGAAGTTGCAACGCCCCTTACGTCCGTGCGCACGCCGTTCAACAACCAGACGGCGCCATCAGGGCCGGACGGAGCCGCCTTGCCTCACGTTCCGCACCGGCTCTCCAGGCCCATTGACAGGCTGCGCGGACCGCGCCAGTGAGCGCCATGCGCGTCTTTCCGGCAATGCTCGGGCTATGCCTGCTGGCCTTCGCGCCCCATGCGCGCGCGGCTGATCTGTTCTTCCGAACCTCGGACGGCGTGCGCCTACATGCGATCACCGCCGGCCCCGCGACCGCGCCGACCATTGTGCTGATCCCTGGCTGGACCATGCCGGCCTGGATCTTCACGCCGCAGATCAAAACCTTCTCGCGGCAGTATCGCGTCGTGGTGCTGGACCCGCGCGGCCAGGGCGAGAGCGAGATCGCGCCCGCCGGCTATAATGATCAGCGTCGCGGCCAGGATATCGCGGAATTGCTGCAACATCTCGGGCCGCGCCCCGTGCTGCTGGGGGGCTGGTCCCTCGGCGTGCTGGACGTGCTGGCCTATGTCCACACCCATGGGAATGCGCGCGTCGCGGGCCTGGTTCTGATCGATAATTCCGTGGGCGAACTGCCGGCGCCCCGGCCATCCCCGCCGCACCACGGCCCCCAGCCACCCTGGCCGGTGGCCATGCGCGCCTTCGTCCACAGCATGTTCCAGCATCCCCAGCCGCCTGCCTATCTGGACCAGCTCACCGCCGCCGCCTTGCAGACGCCGAAATGGGCGGCAGACGCGTTGCTGCGCTACCCGGAACCGCGCAGCTACTGGCGGGACGCGCTCTACGCCACAAGCAAGCCCGTGCTCTACATCGTCCGCCCAGGTCTCGCGGGCCAGGCCGCCAATGTCGCCCGCAACGACCCGCAGGCGGAAACCGTGGTGCTGCGGGGCGTCGGCCACGCGCTGTTCGTGGACGACCCTGCCCGCTTCGATGCGCTGCTGCTCACCTTCATCCAACACCGCGTCTGGCCCCGCTAGAATGTTCAGGCTTTTCCTCGTCTCGGCCGCCACCATCGGTTTCGAGATCGCGCTGACCCGCGCCTTCGCGGTCGCCACTTGGTCGGCCTATGGCTACTGGGTCATCTCCATCGTCCTTGCCGGCTTCGCCATTTCCGGCGTGGTCCTGGCGCTGGCCGAGACCTGGTTTGAGCGGCATCTGCGCGCGGCCCTTGCCTGGCTGCCGGCCGGCATCATCCTCGCCATCGGCTTCGGCGCCTTCACGGCAGATCTCGATCCCTTCAACCCACTCCGGCTGCAAAACCCCGTAACCTTCGGGAACGAGTTCCTCAACATCCTGCTCTACTACGCCTGCCTGCTGCCGGCCTTCGTGCTGGCCGGGTTGTTCGTCGGCCTTTCCTTCATTGCCGCACCCGGCCGGCTCGGCCGTGTCTATGCCGCGGATCTGCTGGGGGCCGGTTGCGGCGCGCTCGGCATCCTGGCGGCGATGTATCGCGTGCCCCCCTTCTTCCTGCCGCTGGTGCTGCTGGTGCCGGTGGCCTTCGCCGCCCGCGGTCGCCTGCCCGCTTTCGCCGCCGGCGCGGCTTTGCTCGCCGCCGGAGCGCCGCTGCTTTTCGCCAATCCCGGTGGCTTCTCTGAATTCAAGGCCATCTACGCGCCGCTGCATGTGCCGGGCAGCCAGGTTACCCAAAGCTGGGCCTCGCCGCGCGGGCTGTTCATGGTGCTGAATGATTTCACCGAGCGGGTGGATATCGACGTTTCCAACAACGCCGCGATGCTCGGGCTCAGCGGTCCGCCCCGCGCCCCTGGCCTCTATCGTGACGGAGACCGTATCGCCACCCTGGTCCCCGCACAGGGCGCCAAGCTCGGTTTCGCGCCGAGCGAACTCGCCGCCCTGCCCTATGGGCTCATCGCCCATCCCCGCGTGCTTCTCATCGGCGCCTCGGGCGGCTGGCATAGTCTCGAGGCACGCAAACTCGGCGCCACCTCTATCACCACGGTGGAGACCAACCCGGTGCTGCGCCGGGCGGCGCGCCGGAACGGCCCCGAACTGGGCCCCGTCTCCGGCGCCTCCCCCGTCGCCGTGGCGCGACAGGAAGCATGGGACATCATCGACATCGCCGCGGATTTCCTCGACGCCGATCCGCCCAATGCCAGCGCCTTCGCGGCCGAGGCGATGGCGACCTATCTGCGCCATCTGACCCCTGGGGGGATCCTGTCCATCCCGGTCTCGATCCGCGAATTTCCCTCCTATACGCTCAAGGTTCTGGCAACCGCGCAGCTTGCCCTGCGTGAAGCCGGCATGACCGATCCCGCCGCGCATCTGCTGGTCTATCGGTCCGCCTGGAATGCCCGGGTGCTGGTGTCCTCGACCCCCTTCACCCCAGCGCAGATCAAGGTGGCGCAAGCATTCTGCGACAACTTCTCCTTCGATATCAGCTACTACCAGGGCATGAACGTGGTCGCGGCACGGGCCAATCTCTATAACGACCTGCCGCCGGTCTCTTTTCAAAGCGGCCAGGTCGATAGCGGCGGCGGCTTGCAAGACGCGATTGCCGACGAGGCTCCTGCGATCCTCGCGGGCCAACCCACGGATTCCGGCCGCGCTTTCGATCTGTCGCCGATCACGCTCGACCGCCCGTTCTATTATGATGTGCTGCGGCTCGGTCAGCTCGGCCTGATCCTCAAGCGCATCGAGCTTCTGCCGCAGGCGGAGCTTGGCCCGCTGGTCAATCTCGCGGTTCTGGCGCAGGCGGCGGTGATCGCGCTCATCGTGCTGGCGCTGCCGCTTCTGGCGGGGCGCCGCTTGCGCGCAGCCGGCACGGGCCGGGCGGCTGTGTATTTCTCCGCACTTGGCCTCGGCTTTCTCTTCGTCGAACTGGTCCTGATCCAATACGCGAGCGTCTATCTCGATGACGCGACGCTGGGTTTCGCCGTCATCCTCGCCGGCATGCTGATCTCCGCCGGAATGGGCAGCCTCGCCAGCGGGCGGATACAGCGCCCGCGCCGCGCGATGTGGATTGCGGTCATCGGCGTGCTTGCCTGGCTGCTGGTGCTCAGGCTCGGCGCCTGGCCCGCGATGCTGGCGACACTCGATTGGGCTCTGCCGCTGCGCGTGGTGTTGGTCCTGCTGGCCGCCGCCCCGGTGGCCTTCGCCATGGGCATGCCCTTTCCGCTTGGCCTTGGACGCATGGGAAGAGGCCCGTTTCTGCCCTGGGCATGGGCGCTGAACGGCGCCTTCTCCGTGGTCGCCACCCCCCTCGCCAACCTGCTCGCGGTGCAGCATGGCTTCAGCCTCGTTCTAGGCGCCGCCGGACTGATGTATGCAGTCGCCGCGCTATGCTTCCCCCATCCCAGGAGTGCCTCTTGAACCAGCATCTCACGCGCCGTCACGTCGTCGCCACCGCCATCGGCCTGCCGGTCATCGCCGCAGCCTCGCGGGCCCAGGCTCAAAGCGCGCCGCCGCCACCGGCCGGCCATGGCGTTGACGTCGCCCGGGGCGGCTGGACGCACCAGACCTTCGAGGCGGCGATGCGTGCCAGCGGCCGCCCCGTCACTATTTCTGATGCCGAGTTCGCCGCGATTCAGGCCCGCAGGCCCGCGGCCTTGGCGCTGACGGAGTCCTACCTCAAAACCCATCTCGGCCATGCCGACCCGGCCGTGCTCGCCGCCTTCGCCACCGTGCCGCGTGAATATTATCAGTACAACTACGAGGCCAAAGTGGCTCTAGCCGGCGACACTTATGAGGCGGAGCCCAAGCCCTGGGCGATCGGCTATGGCTCCGCCCTCTCGGACTATCTCGGTCAGGCCTATATGACCCAGGTACTGAAGCCGGCGCCGGGCCAGACCACGCTCGAAATCGGCACCGGCAGCGGCTATCAGAGTTCGGTGCTCTCGCGCATCGTCGACAAGGCCTATTCGATCGAGATCATCGCGCCGCTTGGTAAAGCGGTCCACAACATCTTCGCGCCGCTCGGCTACGACAATGTCTTCTCCCGTGTGGGTGATGGCTATTACGGCTGGCCCGAGGTTGAGGGTGGCTTCGACCGCATCATCGTCACCTGTGCTGCGGAATACGCGCCGCCCAACCTGTTTAAGCAGCTTAAGCCCGGCGGCGTCATGCTGATTCCGATCGGCCAGCCCTTCAAGCGCGGACAGTTTCTGTACGTCTATACGAAGGACGAACACGGAAAGATCCATTCGCGGCGCGATGTCGGCGTCTACTTCATCCCGATGACCGGCGCGATCATGAAGCAGGCGGCCGCGCAGTAACCGCCCCTGCGGCACGTCACTGTCACGTTGAGGGAGTCAACGCCGCAACGCGCGGGAGTGAGTGGTGTTATGTCGCCTACTTGAACCGCACCGGGTTTCCCGGAGGCTCCAACTTCCAAGTAGAGTGGAGCTATGACGAGCAAGACGACGAACAAATTCAGCCCTGAGGTTCGG
>NZ_BAAFHE010000024.1:0-22578 GCF_054665075.1 Acidisoma sp. 7E03 | reverse complement strand
CGCCGATGCCGTCGAATTCGCGACCCTGGAATGGGTGGACTGGTTCAATCACCGCCGCATCCTGGAGCCCATCGGAAATATCCCGCCCGCCGAGACCGAAGCACGCTACTATGCCAGCCTTGAGGCCATGTCCTTAGCCGCGTAACTTAAACCAAATGGCCTCCGGGAAACCCGGTGCGGTTCACTTGGCGGCCTACAGAATGGCCTCACCTTGATGAACGTCGCCTCCTTTTGGCAATATGTGGCGTCCGGCACTGTCGTAATCTTCGCGGTCTACATTGATCGCCTGGCGCGCCCGCGCCGATGAAGCTCTCCCTTGTCGATGCGCACCATCACTTTCAGGACCTGGCGCGCTTTGACTATCCGTGGCTGATGGACAGAAGTCGACCGCCACCCCTCGAAGGGGATCTTGAGCCGATCCGGCGGAGCTACCTGCCGGATGACTACGCCCTCGACACGACTGGCACCGACATCCTCGCGACGGTGCATATCGAGAATGGCTGGAACAGGCGTGATCCGGTGGGTGAAACCCGCTGGCTACAAAGTCTCGCTGGCAACGCGCCCCGGCTGGGTGCGATCGTCGCTTATGCCGATCTTGCGGCACCGAACATCGAAGCGATCCTAGAGGCGCATCTCACAGCAAGCCCTCTTGTGCGTGGAATTCGCCAAGTTCTCAATTGGCACGAGACGCCAGCCTTGCGTGTTGCCACCTCCCCCGGTCTCATGGAAGAACCACGCTGGCGCGAGGGTTTCCGATTGCTCCGCCGTCATGGCTTGAGTTTCGACTTGCAGCTCTACTGGCCGCAGATGGAGCAAGCCATCACCCTGGCCAAAACCTTTCCTGATACGCCCATCGTTCTCAATCATCTCGGCATGCCGATCGACCGCAAGCCCGAGGCCTTGCAGACCTGGCGCGCGGCGTTACGCCGACTGGCGGCCGCACCGAACCTTTGTGTGAAGCTATCCGGCTTCGGTCTCGGCGCGCCCGGCTGGCACCGCACCTCGGTTCTGCCGCTGCTGGAGACAGCCCTTTCCGCTTTCGGGGCCGACCGGTGCATGGTCGGGACAAATCTTCCCGTGGACAGCCTTTTCGCGCGCCCGACTGCCATCTTCGATACAATCGGTGCCTTCGTGGCGCCGCTGTCTGAGACAGAGCGAGAGGCCGTGCTTATAGGGACCGCCATGCGCGTTTACCGCATCAGGCCCACGCTCGATTGAGCGCGCGCACCTTGAGCGGAAGGCCATCATCAACGTTCATATAAGATAAGAGAACCACAAGAACCGAACCACCCCTTTGAACTAATATTTCGATATTCTTCATAATTCTGGTTCATAAGAAGCGGGGGTCGAAGAATGCCTTGGCAAACAAGGTCGATTGACAACTCCTAGGCAATAAGAATACCAGCAGAATATGCTCCGAATTCTTTCTGTCTCTCTTGCTGCGTATGATGGGATACCTCTCGAGCAGGCGCTCGATCATCTTGCAGGGATGGGTGTGCGGTGGATCGAACCCGCTTTCATCGTGGGGTATACGGAACCCTTCGATCAGAGGGCTTTCACGACGGCGCAGGCCGCCGCATGGCGGCAGAAACTGGCGGAGCGCGGTCTGTCATGTCATGCGATGTCAGCGCATATCGACTTGGGTCTTCCCGAAGCTGTGGATCTTTTCAAACCGCGCATGGAGTTTGCGCGTAGCCTCGGCGCCCGGATCATCAACACGAATGCAAGCCTCGCGACGCGGGAGGGGCAGTTCCTCCGCAACATCGAGGCATTGGCGCATTATGGCGAAGCCATAGGTCTCACTATTGGCCTCGAAAACCCGGGCAATGGTGAGGAGAATCTCTTCAACGGGGCGGAGGATGGGATCGATCTGCTCCGGCGATTGAGCTTGCCCGCTCTCGGGCTCAACTTCGATGCGGCCAATCTCGCGTCCCATCGGCCTACGATTGATACAACATTCGATACGCTGCGGGCCCTGCCCGCCTGCATTCACTATCACATCAAGGATGTGATCCGATCGGAGGCCGGATGGCGGTTTACCCCGATCGGGGAGGGGGAGATCGACAATCCGTCCATCTTGTCCACCATTGCCACCATGCCAGACCTGCCGGTCTCTCTGGAACTTCCCTTGAGGCTCGGCAGAGACGCGGCTGCGCAGCCGGTGCGGGCGCCACAACCGCTGCCCTTGCCACAGATAGACGAGGCAATCATGCGGAGCCTCACCTATATCCGCGCGCGCCTAACCGATACGTGAAGGCTCGCCGTCAGCCAGGCAGATTTCGGATAGGCGCAGACCGCTTTCACGTTCATGGGACGGAAAGCGATCCACAAGACGCCGCTCGTGAACCGGGATCACCCGCTGCAGTTCCTGGTTGGCGGCCATCATGATGTTTTCAGTTGCCAAAACGAGGTTTGTCTGGCTGCCAACGGCGACACCCACCGGCACATACATCTGCTCGACACCGATCACCGAGCCGTTACCCTCGATATTCTCATAGACATAGATGAGATCACCCGCGAGAACCCATGGATCGGCGGACTGCGTCCGACCGTCATTGCGAACCACGACATATTGCGAGCCGAAGGTGTGCGTATCCGGGGCCGCGCGCAGGTCGATACCGTGAAGAACATCCTCACGGTCGCCGTCGACGAGCGTGAGCCGGCCCTGTTGCGCCAGGGCGGTGCAGGCCAACACATCCGCCGGGTCAGTGGCAATGGAAACGAAACTCAGACGCGCGGGCTGCGAGAGCGCCCAAATGGCGCGGGTGAGTTCGCGCTCCTGAATATAGACATGCGCATTGGGAAAATCGCCGAGATTGCCCATGTGGTCGAAATGGGCATGGGTCACGAAGATCGTGTCCACTTCTTCGGGGGTGATGCCGATCTGTCCCAACACTTCTCGCGGGGAATGCCAGGCTTCCACACCGAACCGATCGGCCAGAACCTTGCCGTATTCCTTTTGGTTGTAGCCCACGTCCACCATCATCACCCGGCCCTGGCCTTTGATGACGACATAGGCATAGGGCAGCTTGAGGTAGCCCTGGTTATGCGCACCATAGAGCACGCCGCTTACATTGTAGTTGCGGACGAAAGCATATTCGAGAACCCAGATCGAGTAGAGCGACACGGGTTGATCCTCCCTTGGTCTTCAGGTGATGGAATTCGCCTGCAACCCATGCCCGCCACAGCAACAGGCATGAGAAAGGCCGACCATGACGAAGCCGTTCCTTTCATCAGCGAGAGCGCCGAGGATGGTCCGCGCTTCCTGTAGCCGTCGCACAGCCTGTGCGCGGGCGTCGCGCGCATCGGGCCTGTGGCGAAGGGCATCGAGCAAGGTTGCCTGCGTCATGATGGTCATCGCCGCCCGGATGGATCGGGCGGCGCGTTCCATGGCGTGCTGACTGAACACCATGCCGGGGGTGTTGGACCGGATTTCCGCCAGCACTTCCTCAACTGTCGTAAGGTCTTGGCCGAGACTGGCCAGGCTGACGGCGATGCCATCCTGCGTTTCCGAACGCCGCGAGTCTGCGAGCAATAGCAAGCCCGCCATCTGCGCGAGTAGGCGCCGCAGCGTCATGTAGTGCGGTGCCAAGACCGCCCTGAGGATCAGGGCGGCTTCGCCATCATGGACGGGACATGGCTCCTGCATGCCGCGGCAGGCTCAGAAGGCGCCGGCCGAGGGCGGATAAACGCGCTTGATGGTGGCCTGCGCCTCAGGACTGTCGATCGTCGCGCTCGTCACCAGAGGCTCCGCAAGCGGCAGATCCTTCGTCACTGGCGCACCGGTGAGGGCGTTGTAGACCTGCTGCGTTGCATCAATCCCCTGACCCACGGCTTCCTGCAGGAAGAGGCCCTGGATGGCGCCATCGCGCAGCAGCTTGATAGTGGTGGGGCTGCCATCGGCGGTGGCAACGCCGACCTTGCCGATGAGGCCGCGGGTCTGCAACGCTTTAGCGGCCCCGGTCGCCGCTTCATCATACATGCCGTAGATCGCCTTGACGTCCGGATGGGCGGTCAGGAGATCATTTGCCTGCTGCACCGCCTCGTTCACGGTGAGCCCGTGCGTCTGGAGGATCTGGACGAGATCGCAGCCATCAGCGGCGAAGGACTCTTTCGCACCCTTCAGATATTTCTGGGCATTCTCGCGGTCGAGCGGAAGAGACAGCATGCCGACCTTGTTGCCGCCGCGTTCCTTCGCGAGCTTACAGACGAAACTCCCCTCGGCTTTTCCGGTCTCGTAGTTATTGGCGGTCACCGAGGAGGTATAGTCGGTCTGGCCTGGCTCCGGGCCGATGCCCGTGAAGGCCACAGGCACCTTGCGCTGCTTCAGCAGGCGAAGCACGGGCGGCGTGCTGCTGGAACTGACCGGGCCGATGACAACGGCGCTGACCCCGCGGGTGAGGGCTGTGCGAATGTTGTTCATCTGGGTACCGGGTGAATTTTCTGACGTGAACTCAACATACTTCATACCCAGCTTGGCTGCCTGGGTCTTCACGCCATAGGCCACCCATTGCCAGTAGGAGATGTTGAGCGACGGGGCGATATAGACCACGGTCATCGGTTCTTCGGCCTGTACCTTCCCCGGGCTAAGCGTGCAGACCAAGTTCGCGAGAAGCGCTGCGGCACCGAGTTTGAGCCACAGCCGGCGGTGTTTTGTCATGGATAAGTTCCTCCTTTGGTTTTTGTTGTTACAAATGATGGACGACGGAAGCCGTCGTATTTACCGTCTTGCCTTGCCGACACGATCGATGAGCACGGCGACGAGAATGACGAGACCCGTGACCGAGCCTTGCCAGAAGGTGTTGATGCCGATCAGGTTCACGCCATTCTGGATCACGGTGATCATGAGCGCGCCGAGGAAGGCGCCGATCGCCGATCCTGTTCCGCCAAAGAGGCTGGCCCCACCGATCACAACGGCGGCGATCGCCTGCAGCATCATCGCGGCACCAGCCGTGCCCTCCGCATTGCTGATATAGGAGACGGTGAGCACGCTCGCGAAGGCCGCAAGCAGGCCAGAGATCACATAGACCGAGAAGCGCACCAGACCGACTGGAATGCCCAGAAGGCGCGCCGCCCCCGGGCTGCTGCCAACCGCGTAAACCCAGCGACCGAAGACCATCCGGCGCAGGCCGAACTCCACCACCACCAGAAGCACGATGCAGAAGAGGACGAAGTTCGGCAGGCGGGGAATGATAAAGCCGCCATTGAGCAACCAATAGCCGGGATCGTTGATGGGCAGTGAGTGGCCATTGGTGACGATGAAGGCGAGGCTGGCGGCGACGGCATAGGTAATCAGCGTCACGACGAAGGGGGCGAGCCCCGCCACCGTCACCAGGAAGCCGTTGATGGCGCCGAAGACGGCCCCCACAAGAAGACCGCATATTGTGGCGATGACGGAGCTGTATCCGTTCGCCATGACGAGGCCGGTGATCATGCCGACGAGGGAGAAGACAGACCCTACCGAGAGATCGATGCCCCCGGTGATCACCACCAGCAACACGCCGATCGCCATGATGATGAGGGGTGCCGTCGCCTGTGCGATATCGGCAAAATTGCCCATCGTCAGCGCGTTGGGAATGAAGAAGCCGAGAACCAGCTCGAGCAGCACGATGGCGGCAGCGATCGCGATTTCCGTGCGATAACTCGCGGCAATTCGGCGCCAGGCGGAGTGCTCGCCGCGGGCGTGTACGGCAACCGGCACCATTGGCTTGGGTGAGGCCATTCTCTGCACTCCTGTCTCGCTCATGCGGCTAATCCTGTCGCGGCGGCGAGGGTGTCCTCGCTCAGATGAGGGTGGCCGAGCAGTGCGCTCGCACGGCCATCGGGCGCGAAGGCTAGAACCTTATGACATAGCTCAATCAGCTCAGTTTGCTCGGATGACCACCAAATGATCGTGGTGCCGCTCTGTGCCATGGCCCGGATGAGGACGTAGATATCTCGCTTGGTGCCGATGTCGACGCCGCGTGTGGGTTCCTCGAGCACGAGGAGCTTGGGCCGGAGATTGAGCCAGCGCGCGAGGATAAGCTTCTGCTGCGTGCCACCACTCAGCGAGGATGGGAGATCGTGAAGCGAGCCGGCCTTGATCTTGAGAGCATTGAGCAGTGCGGCCGCCTCCAGGATTTCATCCTGACGGACCAGGCTGCGCCCTTCGGCAATGCGGCGCGAAACCACGAGATTGTCGAGAATGGGGAGAGCGGCAAGAATGCCGCGATTGCTGCGGTCCCCCGAGACGAAGCCGATCCCCTGGCGCACGGCGTCGCGTGGCGAACGGATACGTTGTGACTGTCCGCCGTGGACAATATCGACGCCACGCATCGGCGCATTGCCGATAAGCTGATTGACCAGAGCTTGCGGGCCACCTGGTGCCCCGGCAAGGCCGAGGATTTCACCGGGGGCGATGTCGACCGCGAGACCGAGCCCCTCGATGCGCAGACTCTTACCGGGCGACGGGCGGAGGGTAGCACTCTCGGCGGTTGATGCCACGGCGGTGTGGGCGCTTGTCTCAGCAGGGGCTGCGGCCTGCTGGCCCATCATCTCGATGATCTCCGCATCGCCAAGCTGGGCGATGGGGGTTCGGCTTACTGCCGCCACACCGTCTCTGATGATCGTGCAAACGTCGGCGACCTGCCGAATCTCCTTCATGCGGTGGGAGACGAAGACCACGGCGATTCGGTTTTGCTGGGCGAGGCGCCGCAGCACGGAGAAGAGACGCTCCGCCTCGCCAGCGGTGAGATTGGTGGTGGGTTCATCCAGCAGCAGGAGGTCTGCGCCTGATTTCAGCGCGCGGGCAATCTCGATCATCTGCCTTTCGTGCAGAGAAAGGGTGCCAACGAGACGGTCCATGGACCTGGCGGCAAAGTCCGCATCGATGAGCGCCAGTGCCTCCGCCGCCGCGCGGCGTGCCGTCTGCCGATTGAAAAGACTTGCGCCCCGCTTGCGATGCGGCAATTCGATGTTCTCGGCAATCGAAAGATGTGGAATGACCGCAAGTTCCTGATGGACGACAGCCAAGCCCCTATCCCGCGCATGTGCCCCGGCGGCCTCGTCCACCGAGAGTCCCCGGTAGCTGAGAGATCCACCATCCCGTTCCAGGATGCCGGCGACGATCTTGAGGAGCGTCGACTTGCCGGCCCCGTTGCCGCCGAGAAAGGCATGCACCTCACCCGGAGCCACTTGGAAATCCATGCCCCGCAGAACCGTCGTGGGACCGAAGTTCTTCATGATGCGCGTGGCATTAAGAAGAAAGGTCCACTCCGTGGATGGTGGTCCTTTTACTTCTTGTGTCATATCGGCAACCTCACGGCAGGAAGCCAGTGGAGAACCAGGGCACTGCGGCGATCAGGGCGAGGCCCACAACGAGCACCGCGAGATAGGGCCAGATGCGCCGCAGGGCTCTGTCAGGTTCTACCTGTCCGATGGTGCAGGCGGTGTAGAAGCCAAGTCCGAAGGGTGGAGCGAAAAGCCCGACACCCATGCTGAGGATAATTACGATCGCATAATGCACTTCGTTCACGCCGGCAGCACTGGCAATGGGGAAGAGTAGCGGTCCGAAAAGGACCATGGCCGGAATGCCTTCCAGCACGCTGCCGAGCACGATGAAGGCGATCACTGAAATGCCGAGGAAACCCCATCGTCCACCGGGCATGGCGGCCATTGCCGCAGCCAGAGACTGAGAGAAGCCCGACTGGGTCAGGGCCCAGGCCATGCCACTCGCCATGCCAATGATGAAGAGAATCGCGCCGGAAAGCGCCGCCGTATCGACCAAGATGGGATAAAGGCGCCGCCAATCGAATTGCCGATAGATCAGCGTGCCCACGACAACCGCATAAGCAACGCCGATAGTCGACACTTCGGTGGCCGTCGCGATCCCGCGCATCACGGCGTAGCGGATGATGACGGGCAGCACGAGCGCCGGCAAGCCATACAGGAAGAGACGAAGCACCTGCGGCAGCGGCGCGCGCGGCACCGGTATGGCCGCATCCGCCCCAAGGCCCGCGCGTCGCCGGGCAAGGATGGCCAGGCAAACGGCCAAGACGATCCCAGGGAGCAGCCCCGCCGTGAACAGCGCCGAGACAGAGAGGCTGGTGACGGAGGCGATGGCAATGAGCACGAGAGAGGGCGGAATGGTTTCCGCCATGGCACCCGACGCCGCGAGGAGAGAGACCATCTCTCCATCATCCATCCCACGCTTGCGCATCTCGGGAAACAGCACGGGAGCGACGGCCGCCATATCGGCCGTCTTTGCACCCGAGATACCCGATACGAGCAACATCGCGCCCAGGAGAACATAGGACAATCCGCCACGGAGATGGCCGACGAGCGAGGACAGGAACAGGACCATCGCCCGCGCCATGCCGGTCATCTCCACCAGTTGGCCGAGCAAGACGAAGAGCGGGACGGCGAGCAAGATCAGGGTGCTCATGCCTTCATCGAGGCGGCCGACGACGATGGAGACCGGCGTCGCGCTCGTGGTCTCCAGGTAGGCGACGGTTGCCAGCCCGAAGACGAAGGCGATCGGCACGCCGGCAAGCACACCAAGGCCGACGATGATCATGAAGAAGACGATGAGGTTCCAGTTGCCGATTGCGGTGAGAGGTGCCGACAAAAGACACAGCAGCACTGCCATCGCGCCCAGGGACAAACAGGAAACGGCAAGCTCCCCAAACCCACGGCGCGCCACGCGGCAGAGGGCGACCAACACCATCAGGCTGGCGCCGACCGGCAGAGCGGCTGCGCGGACACTGCCGGGCCAGCCGAGAGCCGGTGTTTGGATGAAGCTTTGATCCTGCATATAGTCGATCGACGGGGATACCAGAAGGATCATCAAGAGAGCGGCCGCACAGACGGCAAGAGCTTCGAACCGGCCCTGCCAAGGCTCCGGCAGCCGGGTGACGACCGTTGTGAGCCGCATATGCACGCCGCGCCGCAGCGCGATGACGGCGCCGAACATGGCAAGCCAGAGGAAAACGGTAGAGGCCAGTTCATCGCCCCAGATCAGTGGCGCGTGCAGCACAAAGCGCGCACAGATGCCGACAAGCAGAAGGACCACCTCGGCGAGAACGAGAAGGGCCGCCGCCGTCTCGATGACCGTTCTCAGAATGCAATCCGCAGCCTCTATCCCCCGGATGAGGGTCCGGGGGCGCGCTAGCGTGGGAAGCCGTACCGCAGTCCTGCCGCTCATGTCAGCTTCCCGACACTGTCTTCGAGAAGAGACCAGCCCTGGGCGCCGAATTTGCCCTTCCACATCGTATAGAAATTGGTCTTTTGGAGTGCCGCCCGGAATTCTGCGCGGTCCACAGGGACGATATTCAGTCCCTTGGCGGCAAGCTGTTGCTGCAATGTCTGGCTGAGCTTTGCGACATCCGCCCGCTCCGCCACTCCCGCCTGCGCGAAAGACTTGGCAACGATATCCTGCATCTCTTCAGGCAAAGCGTGCCAAGCGCGCCGATTGCCGAGAATTTGGTAGCCGTCCCACACATGGCTGGTCATGCTCAGATAGGTTTGAACCTCGTAGAGCTTGGTCGTCGCGATGATGGGAAGTGGATTCTCTTGGCCCTCGACAAGCTTGGTCTGCAACGCAGAATAAAGCTCGTTGAAGTTGATCGGTGTCGCGGCAGCGCCGAGAGACTGAAACAGCGAGGTGAGGATGGGCGCCGGCGGCACGCGAATCTTGAAGTCGTGCAGATCCTCAGGCGTGACGATCTTCCGTGTGGACGAGGTGATTTGGCGAAACCCATTATCCCAGATGTTGGAAACGGGGATAAGTCCGGCCTTCACAATTCCGGCGCGAATATAGTCGCCCAGCGCACCGTCCATGGCTTTCCAGACAGCGGGGTAGTCGGCGAAGGCGAAACCCACATTGCCTAGGCCGGACGCCGGCACGAGTGTCGCCAGGATAGATGTGGCAAGATTGAAGAACTGCACCCCTCCGATGCGCACCTGACTTAATAGATCGGTGTCAGAGCCCAGTTGGTTTGCCGGAAAGAGCTTGATGTCCAGCTTGCCGTGAGTGGCTTCTCGAATCTGGTCGATCGCCTGCTGCGCCCGGATGTTGACCGGATGCGTTGGGGCTTGCCCGGTCGCGAGCTTATAGGAGAATTCTGCAGCCCGAGCGGGCCGCGTGAGCGCGGCAACCATCGGCAGGGTCACGCCCGCTTTGATGAAGCGGCGACGCGTCGTGCCCTCCACTGCATTGCTCTTCTGGTTCATGGTTCGTCCTCCGGCTTCTTTTCTTCTGCGACGGTCACGCGCCGTTCAGTGCGGCATAGCTCCTCAAGACCTGGCTGTCGTCGGCTGCTCCCAAGCCTCGGCCTGACGCTGCGAGGAAGAGCTGTAAAGCCAGAGCGGCGAGGGGTGTCGCCGCTTTCGCATGCCGCGCCGTGTCCATCACCAGACCGAGATCCTTGACGAAGATGTCTATGGCGCTGGAAACGGCGGGTTCGCTCTCCAGCATGCGCGGTCCGCGATCCTTCAGCATCCAACTTGAGGCGGCGGATTCCCCGAGGACATCGAGCACTACCGACAGGTCAAGGCCGCAGCTCTTGGCGAGGGAGAAGGCCTCTGCCGCCGCCGCGATATGAACACCGCAGAGCAACTGGTTGATGGTCTTCAGGGTAGCTGCCTGACCCGGCCGTTCTCCCACATGCACGAGCTTATGGGCCAGAACGTTCAGCACCGGGCGAACCATATCCAGATCGCTCCGTGGCGCCGCCGCCATGATCGTCAGCCTCCCCGTCTCGGCACCCGCCGTGCCGCCGGAGACGGGCGCATCGATGAAACGACGGCCCATCCCCGTCACGCGGGCGGCGATGGTCGAAACGGTCGCCGCCGAGCAGGTTGCCATCAGCAGAATGGGGTTGCCCTCCGGCAAGGCCTGCACCACGCCTTCCTCGAAGAGGACCTGCTCCGCCTGGCCTGCATTGACCACCATGAGCATGACCGCATCGGCATCGCGGGCCGCATCCGCCGGCGATCGGGCTGGCTGCGCGCCCAGAGCCGCGGCCGCATCCTGCGCTGCGGGGTGCAGGTCATAGCCGCTCACGATGAAGCCGCCTTCAACCAGGCGTGCAACCATGCGCCGGCCCATGGCGCCAAGCCCGATGAAGGCGATGCGCCTCACCGCGACACCCGCTGGCCTATGTTCTGCATCCTGTCCTTACCTCCCATGCCGGTGCCTTGCCGGCACTTCTGGCCATCTGCTCGGTCAGTCGCTCAGTCTGGCCTTTATCCGGTTTGTCATGGCGGCGGCCGAGATGCCGTAGCGATCATGCAGCGTCGGCAAGGCGCCCGCATCGAGAAAGGCGTCAGGCAAGCCGATGTGGCACCAGGCAGGATGTACACCGCGCTGCATCAGGAGGCTCGCCACGGCTTCACCCAAGCCGCCGATGACGGAATGGTTCTCGGCGAGCACAACAAGCCTGCCAGAGCGCCCGATCTCCCGGAGGATGGCAACCTCATCGAGCGGTTTGATTGTCGGCACATGGAGTACGGCTGCTGAAATTCGGTCCCGTTCGAGAAGCTTGGCTGTCTCAAGCGCCCGCATCGTCATGAACCCGGACGCGATTATCAATACGTCCGTCCCGTCGCGCAGCAGTGCCGCCCGTCCGATTTCAAAACGATAGTCATATTCATCAAGTATCACCGGCACCTGCCCCCGAAGGAGGCGCATGTAGACGGGGCCCTGATGGGCCGCGATAGCCGGAACCGCCTGCTCAATGTCACAAGCGTCACATGGATCGATAATCGTCAGATTGGGCATCGCGCGAAAGATCGCGAGGTCATCGGTGGCTTGATGACTCGGCCCGTAGCCGGTCGTCAGGCCCGGCAGCGCGCAGACGATTTTGACATCAAGATTGTCTTCGGCGATCGCCATACAGATGAAATCATAGGCGCGGCGGGCGGCAAAGACGGCATAGGTCGTCGCGAATGGCGTGAAACCCTCTCGCGCCAAACCCGCCGCGGCCGACATCAGCAGCTGCTCGGCCATGCCCATCTGGTAGTAACGGTCGGGGTGTTCCTTCGCGAAGACGTGCAGATCCGTGTATTTGCCCAGATCGGCCGTGAGCCCGACAATATCGGTGCGACTACGGGCAAGAGCCGCCATCGCATGGCCAAAAGGGGCGGGTCGAGTTTTCTGTCCTTCGGCGGCGAGCGAGGCGATCATCGCGGAGGTCTTGAGACGAACCGGCTGGCTCATGCCCCGGACTCCTCGATAGCGACAAGGGCGCGTGCCCATTCATCGGGTTCGACGCGCAGGAAGTGATTGCGTTCACGCGCTTCGAGAAAGGGCACGCCTTTGGCCATCCGGGTGTCGCAGATGATGACGCGGGGCTGCGCCGCGGCATGGGCGCGCGCTACGTCGAAGGCCGTGCGCAACGCCGGGATGTCGTTGCCGTTGACGCGCTGCACATGCCAGCCAAAAGCCTCAAACTTAGGCACGAGCGGCTCGAAGTTGAGCGTGGCGGTTGAGGGGCCATCGGCCTGCTGGCCGTTCACATCCACCAGTAGGATGAGATTGTCGAGCCGCCAGTGAGCGGCAGACATCGCTGCCTCCCAGGTGGAGCCTTCATCCAGCTCGCCATCCGACATCAGATTGTAGACGAAGCTCTGCGCACTCTTGCGCTTCAGCCCGAGGCACATTCCGACGGCGATACCGAGCCCGTGGCCGAGCGAGCCGCCCGTGATCTCCATTCCCGGCGTATAAGAGGCCATGCCGGACATCGGCAGACGGCTGTCATCCGAGCCATAGGTTTCCAGCTCATCGCGCGGCAGGATGCCGGCTTCGATCAGCGCGGCATAGAGAGCGATGGCATAATGGCCGATGGAAAGCAAAAAGCGGTCCCGGCTTTCCCAATGCGGATCTTCGGCACGGTAGTTGAGCGCATGGAAGTAGGAGACGGCAAGCACATCGGCGATGCCGAGAGCCTGGGCAATGTAACCCTGGCCCTGCACCTCGCCCATGCGAAGCGCAGTGCGGCGGATGTCGCGCGCGAGCGCTGCGAGATCCGTCGCATTCCGCACCAGACCCGCCCGCTCAGCCATGGATCAACATCCCGCCGTTCACGTCGATCGTCGCGCCCGTGATGTAGCTGGAGAGATCGGAGGCGAGAAAAAGAAAGGCACCGGCGACGTCGTCGGCAAGGCCCAGCCGGTTGAGCGGGATTCCCTTGAGGATATCGGCCCGCATCTCATCCGTCAGCTTGCCACCAGTGATATCGGTTTGGATCAGGCCGGGGGTGACGCAATTGACCCGGATTCCGTCTCCGCCGAATTCGCGCGCCATCGCCTTGGCGAGGCCGAGAACACCGGCCTTGGACGCGGAATAATGCGGCCCGCCGAAGATGCCGCCGCCACGCTGAGCCGAAACCGAAGACGTACACATGATGGAGCCCTGGCCCCGCTCGCGCATATGCGGAATGAAGGTCTGACTCAGGTAGAGAACACCCCGAAGATTGACGTCGAGCACAGCATCATAATTCCGGGGCTCGATATCCATGAACTTTAAAGGCTGCGTAATGCCCGCATTGTTGACGAGGATATCGACATGCCCGAAGGCGGCAATCACGGCGCGGGCGGCGGCCTCACAGCTTTCCCGGCTCGTCACATCACAGGCGAAGCCGTGATGACCATGGCCCAGGCTGTTGGCCGCCGCCTCGGATGCCGTCTGGTCGAGATCCAGGATGGCGATGCGCGCGCCTTGCTCGGCCATCTTGCGCGCCGTTGCCAAGCCGATGCCGCGCGGGCTGGCGCCGCCTGATATGACCGCAACTTTTCCAGCGAGTAGCATTCGCCTTTTCCTCCGTCACATTCTTCTTGCTGACGAATTGAGCTTGACTATCGCACCATCACAAGCGCCAAATTTGCACCAAATGATGAACTGAGTTCACCGATGTCGTCCAAGACCCTTCCCCTACAGTCGCTTCGGGCCTTTGAAGCCGCCGCGCGTACTGGCTCCTTCCGGGCAGCCGCAACCGCCCTCGGCTTGACGCCGAGCGCCGTCAGCCACGCCGTTCGTGGCTTGGAGAAGCTGCTCGGTGCGAGCCTCTTTGCGCGCGTCGGCCGCCGGGTCGAACTCACGCCTGCCGGCGAAACACTCATCGGCTATGTGGAGCGTGGCTTCGATGAACTGCGGATGGGTTTGGAAGGCGTCGCTGCCCGCGATTCGGACAGGCCCGTGCTGCGCCTCCACTGTGCGCCGAGCTTCGCGGCGCAATGGCTCGTACCCCGGCTGCCGCAGCTTCTGGCCCAACGAGAAGGCCTCGAGGTGCGCATTGCTGCCGGCATCGACTATTCCCGCTTCATTACCGGGGAGTTCGACGCGGACATTCTCTACGGCCGACCGCCCGCAGAGTTTTACGGCACGCCAGGGCATGAGGGGGTAGACATCATGCCGCTCTCTGAGGAGCGCATCACGCCGCTTTGCTCACCCCAGATGGCGGCATCCATCGCGACACCATCGGATCTCCTCTCGCACCGCCTGATCGACAGCGAGAATAAGAAGGTGCGATGGCGGGACTGGTTCGAGACAAATGGCATGGTGGCACCCGTGCCGCGCGGTTCTCGCTTCGACCGTAGCTTCATCGCGATCAGTGCGGCGGCAGACGGTCTGGGCGTGACCCTTGAGTCAACGCTTCTCGCGGAGCGGGAACTGCGAACCGGTCGTCTCGTTTGCCCGCTTCAAGGGAAATTCCAAGACATTACCTATGTCGGCCACTTCTTAGCGTTTCCGCGCAGCCAGTTGAGACAACGGCCCTTTCGCTTATTTCACGACTGGCTGCGGCAGGAATTGCACATCGACACCTAGGCGCGCGTCGAAGAGCGCAACGACGCGCATCATTTTTAACATAATGCAACTTCTGCGATGTTTGTGTGTAAGCGGGGTGGATTCCATTCTGAAGTGCGAAATTTGTGGCTTATCAGTCACTTCGTACTTGGGAGGCCCGCCCCGATGGGAACCGTTTATAGCCACCTCACGCTGGATGACCGCCGGATCGTATTTCGGCTCAGAGAAGCCAAGCTCGGGATCTCGGCCATTGCGTCGAGATTAGGTTTCCACCCATCGACGATCTATCGAGAGTTGCGGCGCAATTGGCACAAGGACATCGAGACGCCCAAAATCAGCGGCTATTATCCGACCGTCGCTCATGATTTGGCTGCGGGGCGCCGGCATCGCCTCGGCAAGCTACAACGAGACGACAGGCTGACGGCCAGCATCGTCGCGCGTTTGCGGGATGCCTGGTCACCAGAGCAGATCGCGGGACGACTGCGCCAGGAAAACAGCTCTTTGGGGAGAGTCTGTCACGAGACGATTTATCAATACGTCTACGGGCCAGCGGGGCGCGCCGATGCCTTGTATCGCCTTCTTCCCTCTCGTCGCCGCCGCCGCCGGGTCCGCTATGCGAGAAAGCCAAGACAATTGAATATCCCTGAGGAAAACACGATCAAATACCGCCCTGCCGAGATCGCCGCACGGCTAAATTGCGGCCACTGGGAATGCGACTTGGTCGGCTTTCGCCTTGAATTCGGCAAGCACAAACTAACCACCCTGGTCGAACGCGCGAGTCGCTATCTGGTCCTGGCCAGCAATCCCAGCCGGCACTCAGCGGGTGTCATGAATGGTATCGCCCATGGTCTTGCACCCTTCCCGCCTGCCCTGCGGCAGTCCGTGACGTTCGATCGCGGGAGCGAATTCGCATCTTACATGACGCTCGGTCAGCAAATGGGCATGAAAAGCTATTTCTGCGCGCCACAAGCGCCCTGGCAGAAGGGCACGGTCGAGAATACCAACGGGCGGCTCCGGCGGTTCCTGCCCTTGGATACCGACCTGGCCCGGAGAACAGCGGAAGATCTCGCGGCCCTTGCCCACCGCATGAACACGACACCCCGCAAATGCCTCGATTTCAAGACACCGGCTGAAGTCTTCGAGGCATTCGTGACAAATGCGCCGGACGCGCCCTAGATACGAGCCGCTGTCGCACTTCGCCTGGAACTCACACGCCCGATAGAATTGTCCGCATTGAGCCGGATAGAAATGTCCTTCTTCCCCCTTGAGATCGGTCCGGTTCCATCAGGGGGTTGGCATGGGTTTGGTGCTGATGAACGAACGCGAGCTGCATCGTGTTGGCGTTCTGGCTGAGATCCGGTCTGGCGATCGGACGGTGGCCTCCGGAGCCGCACTGCTGGGGCTGACGGCACAGCATGTTCGACGGCTTGTTGAGCGGTATGCCCAATCTGGCGCGTCCGGACTGGTGCATGGTGCGCGTGGGCGCCCGTCGAACCGACGTCGCGCGGCAGCCGAGCGTGAGCAGGTTCTGGCGCTGCTACAGGCTCATTACCTGGCTACGGCCCGACATTGGCATCGGAGGCGCTCGAGGCGCGTCATGGGCTCCATGTGCCGCGCGAGACGCTCCGCAATTGGATGCGGGAAGCCGGTCTGTGGCTGACCCGGGCGCAGCGACGGCGCTTTCATCAGCTGCGGCCACGGCGGGAGCATTTCGGCGAGCTGGTGCAGATCGACGGATCGGAGCATCGCTGGTTCGGGCCGGATCATCCCGCCTGCACGCTGCTGGTTTTCATCGACGATGCGACGGGACGTCTGATGCAGCTACAGTTCGAGAGCACGCAGAGCTATTTCGGGGCGCTTGAAGGATATCTGACCCGGCACGGCTGCCCTGTTGCCTTCTATTCGGACAAGCACACGGTGTTCCGGATCGCCAAACCGGATGCGGTTGGCGGTCAAGGCATGACGCAGTTTGGCCGCGCCTTGGCAGAGCTGAACCTCGAGATCCTCTGTGCCAACTCATCCCAAGCCAAAGGCCGGGTCGAACGGGCGAACCGCACGCTGCAGGACCGCCTGGTCAAGGAGCTGCAACTCGAGCGGATCACGACGATCGCGGCTGCCAATGCGTATCTGCCGGGTTTCATGGAGCGCTTCAATGGGCGGTTCGCACGGCCCCTTGCCCGGCCTGGTGATTTGCATCGGCCCCTCAAGATCACCCTGTCTCGGCTGAACGACATTCTGTGCCGCCGGGAGATGCGGCATGTTGGTCACCAGCTTCATCTCTCCTGGCATCGCACGTTGCTGATCCTGGAGCGCAGCGCCCTGACTGAAGGACTGGCTGGGAAATACGTTGAGGTTTTGATTTTGGTGATGGCCGGGTCGAGTTGCGCTGGCAGGGCCTCTCATTGCCCTACCGCGTCTTCGAGAAAGATCAGCGCGAGATCCATGCCTCCGTGGTGGAGAACAAGCGGCTGACGGAGGCCCTGGCAATGGCGAGAGCGCTGCAGGACAAGCGGCTGCCGGCGCCCAAGGTCAAAACGAGCAGCGAGAAGGGAGGCTATGTGCCGACCGGCCGGAAGCCCGGCCGCGGACCGGACTCCCCCTACAGGCGACCTCCCAGCCCTGCCCCTTCCCCGGAAGCCGAGGCTTTCGCAGTTTTGGGCCAGACTTCACCTCCGGCTCGTCAAGATCCAAAACTGCGAAGCGGACGTTTCTAATCGCTGACAACACATCGCTCATTGTCATGTCCCCCGTGCAGGTTTCCCGAGGCGTGGAGAATCGACCGCTTGCTCTAAACTTGCAACCGTATCCATTGAAATCGAGTGATATTTAGCCGCCCACGAAAGATCTAACGCGCTTGTACCATCAACTGTCCGACCTGCTAAGGGCATAGCCTTTCAGGCTGTCAACGTCCAAAGCAATCGTTTACCCAGCCGTCATATCTCCCCCAGCTAAGGATGTCCCAAGTCACAGGCAGGTGGCTCCCGAATCAAGCTGTCGGCATGCTCTCTGTGCATATCAGTCCCTCGGCTGAACCGGCGGCTTCTCCCTCGACTACCCAACATTTCACGCTCCGCCTATCTTCGCCCGATACATGCTCTGCTTGCGCACAAACATACCTTCCGGCGCTATAGGTGCTTGCGAAGCCTGGGATTTCCAGCAGAATACGGCGTTTTCGGCGCTTTGAGTTTGGGCGCTGCTGCTAAATCGGAACTTCTCGGGGACCTTGGACAATGTTCGGAAACGTCTGTGAGTAAGCTATTCCAAAGCTCGCTCCCGCAAACCGCGTCTAAAGTCTTTGGCGTAGAAACTAACCCGGATGCCAAGGCGATTGTGTTCGTACATGGGCTAGGGTCCACGGCGGAGGCGAGTTGGACCAAACTTATAGCTCTCTGTCGCACGGATCCCTATTTCAACGCGTTCTCTCTCGACGTCTTTCGTTACCGGACGGGTTTGTTCCGGCTCCTCCCCTTCGGAAGAAAAATGGCCCGGATTCAGGAACTGGCTGGAGCACTAGCGACTGAGCTTGAGGACCGTCATGGCGGATGCCCAGATCTGACCATTGTGGCTCACAGCCTTGGTGGATTGATTGCACGACGCTACATCTTGGACCAACTGCGGCAAAGAAAGCGACCACTTGCCAAACGGCTGATACTCTATGCGGTTCCGAACCACGGAGCCTCTATAGCTGATGTTGGAAGTATATTTTCTTGGCGTCATTATCATTTACGACAGCTAGGCTTCCACTCCGACTTGATCGAACAAATTAACGACGACTGGAGCCACCTGGAAGCCGAAAACGCTCTCGACGTGCGCTACGTTATCGGAGCAATAGATAATATAGTTTCGCCTCAAAGCGCGAGGGGGCAGGCTGCGCCGGCAAATGTGAGCATTATCGCAATGGGCGATCATAGCAGCATCATTCAAGCCGACTCGTTGCAAGACATACGATATACAGTTATGAAACATTTCATATCAGGAACCCGCGATCAAAAGCTTGCCGCGCCGCATATATCCACGTTACCGGGGGATCCTCTATTTGACATTTATCGCGTTGAGGATGAACCTTTTTATATTGAGCGAAGTATAGATCGCAATGTCACTTCCATTATATCACATTCTAACCTCTGGCTCACTGGTACTAGCGGAATGGGGAAGACCTCCGCAGTTCGAAGAGGAGCCATACTGAGCGGAGCCCAACTGATCCATCTACTTTTGGCGAGCTATGAAGACCGGTCTCCTGCTTCATTGCTAAAAGCCATTTCCGTCGAGTTAGCCGACCATTGTGCATTTGATGCCCCTCATGTCCCTACCAACAGCTCTGATGCCATATCCCTCGTGAGGGCTAGCATAAGATCGAGCAAGGGCCATGAGCCGCTCGTCATCCTGATCGAAGAGATCCCTATCACCAAGGATACGGATTATCTCGAATTCCTCGATTTAATCCACAACCTTATGTTGGTTTTGGGGACGACGCTCCATATCAATCGTCGAGTTGTATTCGGATTTTCGTCAATAAGAGATCCAAGCTCCCTTATAACGCCGCCCATGGCCAAATTGCGTGAAACGTTGCAATTTGTTCCAGTAGATTTATGGAGCAATAGAGATATTCTACGTCTCATGGAGGTAGTAATGCGAGCTTTACACATAAATCTATCCGCCGACGACAAAATGCGCGTCGTTGCAGAGGCCGGTGGGTCGCCCAGATTTGTAAAGTCACTTTTTAGGCGCTGGCGGAATGGCACCGCGTCCGAGCTTCCGCTCGAAGTATTACTTGCCCAGACAAAGTCCGAGAACTTTCACAATGCCTAAGATGCTCCGTCCGACAACGATTATACCAAGGACGCTTTACGTTGAAAGGGCCGCCGATCGCCAACTTGACGATGCTATAAACGATATGGGCCGCCCTCCATATATTCTTGTGGCACGCCAGATGGGCAAGACCAACCTGCTTATCAATATGAAGTTGACGCGGGAGAGTAAGGGTGAGCTTGTAGTTTATCTTGACCTTTCCAATCGTTATGAAACGGCCCGAAGTTTTTTTCGGCACGTAATAGATATGCTGCTCGAGACCGAGTCCGACGCACTGCGAGACGTCGCTGAGACGATAGTTGCGGAGCGCTCTACACGAGCCGCGGAGGCGAACATTGAATATGACCGGCATCTTAGACGGATACTGACCGCATCGAGGCGCAGCAAGCTGGTGATCGTTTTCGATGAGATCGATTCTCTTCTCGGTGTCCCTTACTCAGATGTCGTACTCGCCCAAGTGCGGAGCATGTATTTTTCGCGTATAAACTACCCGATCTATGACAAGCTTACATACGTTTTGTCGGGGGTTGTTGAGCCAACTGAGCTCATTAAAGATAAGAACATTTCACCGTTCAATATCGGCGAAAAAATCTATCTCGGCGATTTCAATCGGACGGAACTGTCAAATTTTGTTAAGAAAGCGGGTTTGATTCTTTCAAAAGAGGCGGAAGATGCAGTCTTTCACTGGGCTGCCGGCAATCCGAGAATGACGTGGGATATCTGCGCCGCGTTAGAGGACCAAATTGAGAGCGGGCTTAAAGTGGAAGCAGACGCTGTTAGGGAGATTGTTAGCCAGCTTTATCTAACCAGCTTCGACCGCGCCCCAGTGGACCACATACGGTCGCTAGTAGGCTCGGACCCGCAAGTTCGCGATGCGATTGTATCCATTCGATTTGGCAAAGGAGGCACGCTCGATGAGCGCATCCGAAATCGGCTGTATCTCGGTGGCATAACCAATTCCGTGGTGGCGGACGAACTTGCAATTAAGAATCGCATAATTGATGCCGCGCTTTCCGACAGTTGGTTGGCGCAGATAGCTGCCGGTCGTAGAAGCCTTCTAGATGCAGCTTTGGACAGCGCGTCCGCTAGGCGTTTTTCCCATGCCGTCAAACTTTTCGATGAGGCATTGCGGCTTGATATCGAGCTTACTCCGATTCAGCAATTCAATTTTGCCGTTTCTCTGTACCAATCTGGCGACTTCCGGCGATCTATTGAGGTTTTGAACAAGGTTAAGACTGATCCCACCTTGGATACTTTGAAATACGATCTAAGCTTTTATGAAGGCGCCGCGTTCCTCAGTCTTCGTCGCTTCGAGGAAGCCATTCCGATCCTACGGACAGCCAGAGATACCGAAGCTCCCCTTGCCAAGCTTCGATCAGAGATGGCGCTCGCCTCTGCTCTGCTTTTTTCTGGGTCTCCTGAAAATGCTTTGGAGGCCTTGTCTGTCGCCCGGGAGGTTGTTCAAAAGTTGGAAGGTTCGGACAGCACTTCCGGTAGCTCCGAGCTTCTCTCAACAGCCTACTTCAATTTGGCTCAAGCATTGCGGCGCGTTCCAGACGTCGACGCCGCTCGACGTGCGTTGCAAAATGCTCAGGATGTGGCGCCTCTCGCATTTCGGCCTATGATTATTCTTTATCATACATACCTCACTAAGGATGCAGAAGAGCGAGCTCACTACGGTCGAGCGGCTGCCAATCTGATTGTGGATGAGCGCTTAACTCCAACGGACGATGATGACACGGGGCTATCTTTCAATCGTAGAGTATTTGCGCTTGCGTTGGCTTGCGTTTACAGCTCGACCGGCCGGGACATTTTCCTCAGGCTCTTGGACTATGCGTTGTCAGCTCTGCCGAACATTCGAGGAAAGGCATATCTTCTACATGAGCTTTTTTTGGCTGGCCTCCCGGAGGACAAGGCACCTTTTGTAGTGATACTGAATGCCATTGTTGAAAATGGTTGGCTAGAAGAACTAAATGATTTTACGTCTTTGGAGGTGCTACGCCAGCGTGCAATTTATAACAGCGGCGAAGAGAGGTTAGCATGTATCGAGGCATTCTTCGACAAGTGGCTTCTACAAACCGGAGAAGACGCCTTCTCTGTTGCGAACATTCTCTTCGTATTTGAGTATATTTCGCAGGCCAAATTAGGATCGCCGCCGAGACTTGCGGAGCGGGTGTTTGAAAGATTCGCAGCACAGGATACTCATCTGCTGGAGCGATCTCCACTTCTTGCAGCCCTGATTTGGCATCGCGGTATGTCGTTGTATTGGCAGGGGGGCGATCGTTCCCAGGCTGCGCTATTTGCGAGCCGCATCCTGACAGTTGTGCCTTCTGCGAGAGAGGACTCTACCGACGCCAGATTATTAGCTATAGTCTCGCAGATTGAGAATGAAGCGCAGATGGTATTGGAAGAGATTAGAGGCAGGTCACTCACTAAGATCGGCAGAAACGTGATGGTAACCGTCCGCAATGTCGCCGACAGAACGACACGCCGATCGAAGTTCAAATTTGTCCGCGCTGATATTCTTTCTGGCAAGGACGAGCTTGTGTCTATTGATGGACCGCCCTCCAGAAAAGATGCTCAGTGATAGCAGAAAGGGGGCAGATCGGGAGTGTGAAGAGATCTCTCAGGCTGCCCCTTTTTGAAATTTGTTGCGCTCGTGTAGCGCGACGATCTGGATGGAGGAGAGCGGCGATCAAGGTGGATGCTGCGAACCGCTTGGGTGGGATGATTGTCGCTGCAGATTGACGTTGGCAAGAGGTTTGTTTGTCGCGCGTGATTGTCGCTGTTGATTGACGCTGGCAGCGTCAATCAAACGCCGTGGTCTGGTTCCGCGAGCTTTGAGGCGACAGGCCGTGCTTTCCGAGCGAGAGCGCCCCGACGTCGGAAGCTTTGTAGCCATTCGGCGTGGGCCGCAGGCGAAGATGGCTACTCGAATAGGCCGGGGTTTTCACGGCGCATTTCGAGGAGGTTTTTGAGCTCTTCAA
>NZ_BAAFHE010000023.1:0-25518 GCF_054665075.1 Acidisoma sp. 7E03 | reverse complement strand
AGGCCCTCGGGTCAAGCCCGAGGGCGACGATTTGACGAGGTGCCCGCCTGAGCCCGAGGGCGACGATTTCGCGAGGTGGCTGCCCGAGCCCGAGGGCGACGATTTCGTTGCACCACGATTGTCTCGGAAACCCATGGCTTTTTATGTTCCGATATCGCATCGTCTAACTATGGGCGGCTGGGTCTACATCCTGAGCAATCGGAAGAACGGAACGCTCTATATCGGCGTCACGGCCCATCTCGCCGAGCGCGTGCAGCAGCACCGAGGTGGCCAGACGCCAAGCTTCACTCGGCGCTATGCGCTCTTCCGGCTCGTCTATGCCGAGCGGCATGAGGAGATCACCGCCGCGATTCAGCGTGAGAAAAGCCTGAAGCGTTGGCCGCGCGCATGGAAGATCGCCCTGGTCGAAGGCATCAATCCGACCTGGCGGGATTTGTACGAGACCTTGAGCGGAGACCTTTAAAAGATGCCCCCCTTCCGCTCGTCCCCCGGGCTTGGCCAGCCACACTTGACCCGGGGGACCTAACCTGTGGGGCGCCCAAACGGGTAGGCCCTCGGGTCAAGCCCGAGGGCGACGCGTTCATCTTACGGTAGCCACGCCCGAGGGCGACGGAGGTTCGCGTGCCTTACAGCACCTTGTCGGTCGTCGGATCGATCAGGTGCATGTTGTTCATGTCGACCGAGAGCGTCATCCGCGTGCCGGGTTGCGCGGGCACCAGCGGGTCGATGCGCGCGCAGAAGGGTGCCTCCGTCACGTCCCGATGATCCTCCTTCGTGCCGCCGAGGAAGAAATAGATCACCGTCTCCATGCCCATCGGCTCGGTGATGTCGACATCGACATCGACCTTCTCGAAGCCCGGCCGATTGTCACCGGTATAGGCGGGCATGTGCTCAGGCCGGATGCCGAAGAGCACCTCCCGCCCGACATGCGCGGCGTACCGGCCATGGCGCTCGGCCGGCACGGCGAGCTTCACGCCGTTCTGCAGCTGGACGAACAGCCCCTCGCCTTCCTTCAGCAGCTTGGCCGGGATGAAGTTCATGCCGGGGCTGCCGATGAAGCCGGCGACGAAGCGCGTCTCGGGGTGGTGGTACAGCTCCTGCGGCGGGCCCACCTGCTCGATCAGCCCCTGGTTCATCACCACCACGCGGTCGGCCAGCGTCATCGCCTCGACCTGATCATGCGTCACGTAGATCGTCGTCGTCTTGACGGTGCTGTGGACCTTCTTGATTTCGGTGCGCATCTGCACGCGGAGCTTGGCGTCGAGGTTCGACAGCGGCTCGTCGAAGAGGAAGACCTTGGGGTTGCGGACGATGGCGCGGCCCATGGCGACGCGCTGGCGCTGGCCACCCGAGAGCGCGCGGGGCTTGCGCTGCAGCAGCGGCGTGAGGTGCAGGATGCGGGCCGCGTCCTCGACCCGGCGCTTGATGTCCTCCTTCGGGAACTTCCGCAGCTTCAGGCCGAAGGCCATGTTGTCGTAGACCGACATGTGCGGATAGAGCGCGTAGTTCTGGAAGACCATGGCAATGTCGCGGTCCCGCGGCGGCACGTCGTTGACGACGCGGTCGCCGATCAGCAACTCGCCGCCCGAAATCTCTTCCAGCCCTGCGATCATGCGCAGCGTGGTGGACTTGCCGCAGCCCGAGGGGCCGACGAGGACGACGAACTCCCCGTCCTGAATATCGAGATTGATCCCCTTCACGGCCAGCGCATCACTGCCGTCATAGGTTTTCTTGAGCGATTTGAGAGCGACCTGGGCCATCGAGTCCGTTTCCCGTTCGAAGGTTCTGGCCTACCGTTCAGCAATGAAAGCCTTATGGCAAGCCGGTTTTTTGTTTTTTCTGAACCAAACGTAGACGGTTTTCCGACGATTGGCCAGAAATCTTAGCGCCGCCGGCCGCGGCATGGCCGCCTCTCCCGCTTCCCGGTTGAAAAAGGACGGGAGGCATTGGACCATGCCGCGCCCCGCATGCTCGGAGACGAGACCGCATGTCCGAATCCTCCCCCCTTCGCGTCGCCCTCATCGGCTATGGCTATGCCGGACGCGCCCTGCACGCGCCGCTGCTGCGCGCGGTGCCCGGCCTCACCCTCACCGTCCTCGGCTCCAGCCGGCCGGAGGCGGAGATCCACGCCACCCTGCCGGATGTGCAGGTGATCGCCGATCCGCTGGCGGCCGTGCAGAATGCGGCGGTGGACCTCGTGGTGATCGCGACGCCGAACGCGCAGCACACGCCGCTCGCGGAAGCGGCGCTCGCCGCCGGCAAGCACGTGGTGGTGGACAAGCCCTTCACCCTGTCGCTTACCGAAGCGCGGCTGCTGGCCGAGACCGCCGCGCGCACCGGGCGCCTGCTCTCGGTTTTTCAGAACCGCCGCTTCGACAGTGATTTCCTGACCGTCTCGGAGATGCTGGCCGCCGGCCGGCTGGGCCGGCTCGTCGAATTCGAAAGCCGGATCGACCGCTACCGCCCGGAGGTGCCGGACCGCTGGCGCGAACGACCGGAGCCCGGCGGTGGCCTATGGTTCGACCTCGGCCCGCATCTCGTCGACCAGGCACTGAAGCTCTTCGGCCTGCCGCAGACGATCGCCGTTACGACCGCCGCCCAGCGCCGCGGCGATACGGCGCCCGACTGGTTCCATGCCGTTCTCGCCTATGCCGGATTGCACGTAATCCTCGGTGCGAGCTGCCTCGCCGCCGGCGGCCGCTCGCGCTTCATCCTGCACGGCACGGAGGCGAGCCTGGTGAAGCAGGGCGTGGACGTGCAGGAAAGCCAGCTGCGCCAAGGCATGGCGCCGGGCGATCTCGACTGGGGCATCGACCTCGACGCCGCGACGCTGATCGACGGGGCTAGCGCCGAGCCCGAGGTGATCGCGGCGGCCGATGGCGACTGGCGGCGCTACTACGCCGGCGTGCGGGATGCGATTCTGGGACGCGGCCCGAATCCGGTGACGCCGGCGGAGGCCGTGGCCGTGATGGCGGCGATCGAGGCGGGCGTGCATTCGGCCGAGACCGGCCGCGCCCTGCCGCTCGCCCTGACGGAGAGCGAGCGCGCGGCCTTCGCGGCGGCGCAGCGCGGGTGACGGCGCGGCTGGACCGGCTGCCGCCGCAGGAGTCGGCGCGGCTGTCTCTCCGCCCGCTGACCCTGGCAGATGCCGAAGCCTTTCGCGCGATGACGGACGAGCCCAGCATCAACGCGGTCGTGCATTTCCTGGCGAGCCCCTTCACGCGCAAGGACTCCGAAGCGCTGCTGCGGGGCGCCGGCGATGGCGCCGACTGTTTCTGGGGCGTCTGGCCGCGGGCCGGCGGCGCGCTCCTCGGCACGGTGGGGACGCATCTGCACGGCGAAGGCGAGATCGAAATCGGCTACTGGTTCGCGGCCGCCGCCCGGGGACAGGGCTTCGCCGGCGAAGCGGTGCAGGTGGTGACGGCGGCGCTCGCCACCGCCTTTCCGGCCCGGCAAATCATTGCCGAATGCCGGCCGGAGAATACGGCTTCCTGGCGGCTTCTGACCCGGCTGGGCTTCCGGCCGAGCGGCACGGCCGGCCACCGGCCTGGCCGCGCGCGGCTCGTGCTGGGGGGATGGCCAGAGTAAGGCCAGGTTGCGCGACGGCCCCAGGGACGACACAGACAGATCCGGCAAATCCGTCGGACCGCTGCGGGACGTTATGGTGCCCCCTCGCGTCCAAGATAGCGATTGATGGCGAAAGCCGCCTGCACCTTGCCACCATCCTGATTGGCATCGCCGAAACTGATTTCGCCGCCATCGCCGAGCCCGATCACGATATAGTCGGACGCGCCACGGTCCCGCACCCGGGCGTAGCGGAGCTGATCGAGCGGCACCGTGAAATCGTCGTGCCAAAGCCACACGGTCTTATGGAACAAGGCCGTGTTTGATGCCTTGTCCAACGTCAGGCTTCCCGTCGTCATGACGAACAATCCGGCCAGAAACAGTGGAACGGAAAAGATTAGAGCACCCCAAAGGGGAAACGCCGTTCTGGTGTTGAAAACACGATAGAGGAAGAAACCGAGGGTTATGAAACCCGGAAGGATGAAGACGAGGCCAAAGAGGTAGTCTGGCGGTTGCTTCACAAGAAGCGCGCCGTTCGCCAGCGTCTCGATGACATAGTCGCGCATAGCCCCGATCCTGACTGGCGGAGGCCTTAAGCACTCACCGCCGGTGAACGGCGGCGAGGCCCGCGGCAGCCGCGATCATCATCCCGCCAGAAAGCCGGTTGCGCAGACGGCCATGGCGGCCGAGCAGGCCGCGCAACTGGCCGGCGAGCAGCGCCCAGCTGCTGTCCATGATGCCGATGATGACGAGAAAGGTCGCGGCCAACAGCCCCACCTGCGGCAGCACCGGATGGTGCGTCGAGACGAATTGCGGGAAGAGCGCGCCGAGGAAGAGCAGCGTCTTCGGATTGGTGAGCGACACGGCGGCCGCCCGCGGCAGCATGGCGGAGAGCGGCACCCGTGCCCCCGCCTGGATGCGGCTGAGATCGACGACGGGCGCCCGCCACTGCCGCCAGCCAAGATAGAGGAGATAGGCGACGCCGAGCCAGCGGACGACCGCGAACCAGGTGCCGAGGCCCTGCAGCAGCGCCGTCAGGCCCAAAGCGACCGCCACAAGCTGGATCACCTGCGCCGCCAGGGTGCCGGCCACAGTCGCGAGACCGTAGCGCACCCCGTGCGAGACGCTGTTCGCCATGATCAGCGCGACGTTCGGCCCCGGAATGCAGCCGAGGATGAAGGTGACGGCCACGAAACCCCAGTAGAGATGCCAATCCATTGCCGCCCCTCCCCGCTGCCCAAGATGGGCCGCGCAGATCCTAGAGCGGTTTGGGTTTTGATTGAATCGCCTTTAACTCGTCATGCCCGGCCTCAAGCCGGGCATCCATGCGTTGAGGCGCCCCGACATGGATCGCCGGGTCAAGCCCGGCGATGACGAGGAATACTGTTCGGCCAAAACTTGAACCGCCCTCACTCGGCCGGAGCAGGCGCCTGCACCAGGGGGCGATAGCCTTTCGGCCGGAAGAGCAGAAGGCCGATCAGCAAGCCGCCGAGCCCGACGATCCGCGTCAGCATGTCGAAGGTGGTGAAGGCATAGAGGCCGAGGACGAAGAGCAGGAGGGCGCTCACCGCCGGAAAGAGCGCATAGGCGCAAAACGTGCCGGGCTGCCTGCGCCAGCTGGCGCGATAGGCCCAGAAGGAGACGATCCCGGTCAGCCCGTAGTAGAAGCACACCTGGATTGCCACCGCATCCACCGAATCCGACAGGATCACCTTGATCGAGGGCAGGAAGCTCGCGCCGAGGATGATGGCGACGCCCGAGACGATGAGCACTACCATGGCGCGCACCGGGGTCTGCGTCGCCGCGTCGATGCGGCTGAGGCTGGTGGGCAGCGCGCGGTCGCGCCCCATGGCATAGAGGGCGCGCGAGGATTGCAGCATCGTCGTCTCCAGATTGCCGATGCTGGAGAGTATGACGGCGAGCGAGGCGGCCAGCGCACCGGCATGGCCGAGCCCCGCGGTGAGCGCCATGTGATAGATCAGGTTGTCCGAAAAGCTCTCCCCCTTCTGCGGCCCGAAGAGCATCAGCGCCACCACGGCGAAGGCGGTGAAATAGCTGATGGTGACGAAGATGCTGTAGAAGCCGCCGCCGCCTGCCGCATCCGGTTGATCCGTCTTCGTCTCCTCCCCGAGGTTGGAGGTCACGTCCCAGCCCCAATAGAAGAAGACAACGAGCAGCGCCGAGGCGGCGAAGCTGCCGGGGGCATAGCCGAAGCCAAACCAGGACCAGGAGAAGGGCAAGGCCGCCCCGTGCAACGCCATATGGATGACGGCGGCGATCAGGATCGTCGTCAGCACCGCGAGTTCGATCACCATCATCACCACCTGCATCACGCTCGTCAGCGTCACGCCGATGATGAGGATGAGCGCGATGGCGAGGAACCAGAGCACGGCGATGCCGCTGGTGAGCAGCACGTTGTCGGTCAGCCCGGGCGCCACGAAATTCAGCGTCTGGGTGCCGAAGGGCAAGGTCGCCGAGACCATGGAGACGAGGCCGGAGACGAGCAGCGCCCAGCCCGACAGGAAGCCCCAGAAGCGGCCGAAGGCATCGGTCGTCCATTGATAGTTGGCGCCGGCGTCCGGGCGCTTCAGGCTCAGCGCCTTGTAGCCCACGGCAATGCCGAGCATGGGGAGAGCGAAGAGGATCAAGGCACCCGGCGAGACGAGACCGGCGGTGCCGAAGAGTGTGGCCGTCGTCACCGCGATGGAAAAGCCGGGCGCGCTGCCGCCGATGCCCATGACCAGGGATTCGAAGAACGAAACGGCATTGGCCTTGAGCGACGTCACGCGCATCATCTCCCAGTGTGACAGCGCGCGTGTATAGGCGACCGGTCCGACCGGGAAACGTCATGATTTGATGACGGTGGCGCCGTGGCGGGCGCCACCGTCGGGGGTCAGCCCGCCCGCAAGGCGCCCCAGGTCTGGTCGATGGCGCGCGCCGCGCGCTCCACGACCAGCGCCACTTCCTCATCCGAAATGACCAGCGGCGGCGCCAGCACCATGGTGTCGCGGCAGGCGCGCATGATGAGCCCACCTTCGGTCGCAAAGTTGCGGCAGGTGAGGCCCGCCTTGCGCGAGGAGGGATAGGGCTTGTGGCCCGCGCGGTCCTCGGCGAGTTCGATCGCGATCATCAGCCCCCTGCCCCGGATCTCGCTCACCAGCGGATGGTCACCCACCGCGCCGCGCAAGCCCTCGAGCAGCGCCGCGCCCTTGCGGGCCGAAGCCTCGGCGAGGTTCTGGCCCTCGATGATGTCGAGATTGGCGAGCGCGACGGCACAGGCCACCGGATGCCCGGCATAGGTAAAGCCGTGGTAGAATTCCCCACCCTGTTCGATCAGCACATCGGCCACGCGATCGCCGACGAAGATGGCCGAGAGCGGCACATAGCCCGAGGTGATGCCCTTCGCCGTCGTCATGATGTCGGGCGCGATGTCGTAGGTGAAGCTGCCGAACATCGTGCCCGTGCGGCCGAAGCCGCAGATCACTTCGTCCGCGATGAGCAGGATGTCGTGCGCGCGGCAGATGCGCTGGATCTCGGCCCAATAGCCATCGGGCGGGATGATGACGCCACCAGCGCCCTGGATGGGCTCGCCGATGAAGGCGGCGATGCGGTCGGCGCCGACCTCGGCGATATAGGCTTCGAGACTGGCGGCGGCCTTGCGGCCGAATTCCTCCGGCGAGAGATCACCGGCATCGCGCCAGGTATAGGGGGTCATCACCTGGGCAAAGTCCGGCAGGTCCCCGGCCTGCTTGTGCATGTCCTTCATGCCGCCGACGGAAGCACCGGCCAGGGTGGAGCCGTGATAGCCGAATTCGCGACTGACGATGATGCGCTTCTCGGGGCGCCCCTGAATCATCCAGAACTGCCGCGCGATGCGCAACGCGCTGTCCACCGCTTCCGAGCCCGAGGAGGCGTAGAAGACGTGGTTGAGGCCGGCAGGGGCAAGACGGGCCAGACGCTCGGAGAGGGCAGCCGCCGCCGGCGTCGTGCTGTTGAAGAAGCAATTGTAATAGGGCAGCATTTCCATCTGTCGCCTCGCCGCCTCGACGATGGAGGGCTGGCTGTAGCCGGCATTGACGCACCAGAGACCGGCCATGCCGTCCAGCATGCGGTGGCCATCGCCATCGACGACCCAGACGCCCTCGGCGCGGGTGATGACGCGCACGCGCCCCTCATGCAGCGACTTGTGGTCGGTGAAGGGATGCAGGTGATGCGCGTTGTCGGCCGCGCGGAGATGGTCGATGTCGTTCGGAATGTCGAGCATGGTGTTCTTCCTTCGAACTAAATTCCGAGGCGGTCGCGCAGGCCGTACCACCAGGCGCCGAGCACGGTGAGCGGGACGCGGAAGGTGCGCCCGCCCGGAAACGGCAGGTAGGGCAGCCGCGCGAACGCGTCGAACCGCTCCATGCGGCCCTGGATCGCCTCGCCCAGCAACCGCCCGAGCAGATGCGTCGTTGTCACGCCATGGCCGCTGTCGCCGTGGCTGAAGAGCACGTTCTTCGACAGCCGGCCGACATGCGGAATACGCGTGAGCGTCAGCGCGAAATTGCCGCTCCAGGCGAAGTCGATCGGCACGCCGCGCAGCTCGGGGAAGGTCTTTTCCAGATGCGGGCGGATCTTACCCTCGATGCTCGCGGGGTCGGCGCCGCCGTAGTTGATGCCACCGCCGAACAGAAGCCGGTCATCGGCCGTGCGGCGATAGTAATCGAGCACGTAGTTGCAGTCCTCGACACAGTAATTGCGCGGCAGCAGACGGTCGAGCACCGAAGGGTCGAGCGGCGCCGTCGTCACCACCTGAGTCGAAACCGGCATGATCTTGTTGGTGAGATCAGGGACGGCGCCGCCGAGATAGGCATTGCCGCAGACGAGCACGGTGCCGGCGCGCACGGCGCCGCGCGCCGTCTTCACCAGCACAGAAGCGCCTTGATCCTCGACCCCCGTCACCGGGCTTTCCTCGTGGATCACGGCACCCAGCGCTTCCGCTGCCGCTGCTTCGCCGAGCACGAGGTTGAGCGGATGGATATGGCCGCCACGATGGTCGATCTGCCCGCCGACATAGAGGTCGCTCGCGACGATCTCCGGCAGGGTTGCGCTATCCACCATCTCCAGCCATTCATGGCCGTAGACTTCCCAGACGCGCTTGAGATGTTCCAGCTCGCGCATCTGCTTCTCGGAAAAAGCGGCGAGGAAGCCGCCTTCCACATAGTCGCAATCGATGTCGTAGCGGGCGATCCTCTCGCGGATGATGTCTCCCCCTTCGAGGGACATGGCACCCAGCGCCCGCGCCGCATCCTCGCCATAGCGGGCGCGGATGACGGCGAGATCACGACTATAGCCATTGACGATCTGGCCGCCATTGCGCCCCGACGCACCCCAGCCGACGCGCATCGCTTCCAGCACTACGGGCCGGAACCCGGCTTCGGCCAGCGTCAGCGCCGCCGAAATCCCGGTGAAACCGGCGCCGATGATGCAAACATCGGCCACGATCTCGCCGGCGAGCGCCGGCCGCACCGGCTGCGGATGCGCGGTCGCTGCATAGTAGGAGGGCGCGTGGGCGGACATGTCAGGCGGTCCTCAGATAGGCGTCGTATTCGAATTCCGTGACATGGGCGCGGAACTCGGCGATCTCCTGGCGCTTCACCGCCGCATAGACCTTCTGGTAGCGCGGCCCGAGAGCCTTGGTGATGAAGGGCGAGGCCTCGAAGCGGGCCAGTGCCTCGTCCCAGGTCGCGGGAAGGGTCTCGGCGCCGGATTCGCTGTGCTCGCCCTCCAGCGGCTCGGGCGGCTCGGCCTCGGTCTCCAGCCCGTGCAGCGCCGCCGAGAGGATGATGGCGAGCGTCAGATAGGGGTTGGTATCCGTGCCGGCGACGCGATGCTCCACGCGGGTGGCCAGGCCTTGCTCGATCACCCGGATCGCCGCCGTGCGATTGTCGATGCCCCAGGTCAGCCGGGTCGGCGCATGGGTCGCGGGCGTCAGGCGTCGGTACGAATTGGCATGCGGGGCCAGCACCAGCATGCTGTCGCGCATGGTGCTGAGCATGCCGCCCACCACGTGGCGCAGCTTGCCGCCACGCTCGTGGCCCTGCGCCACGAAGATATTCGCGCCCGTGCGATCCAGCAGGCTGAGATGCGTGTGCATGCCGCAGCCCGCGAGCCCGCCATAGGGCTTGGCCATGAAGGTCGCATCCATGCCGTGGCGGCGCGCAGCCCCCTTGACGATGCGCTTCATCATCACCGTCCAGTCCGCGGCGCGCACCACGTCGTCAGTATGGGTGAAGTTCAGTTCGTACTGATCGGGTCCGTTCTCGCGCACCACGCCGTCGAGCGGGATGTTCTGCTCGGCTGCGAAGCGGGCGATATCGGCGAAGACGCCGTCATAGGCATGCAGCTCTTCGATCGAGAGCACGTTCTGCTGCCAGCCCTTCCAGCCTTCCGCATCGGCGCCATAGGGCCGCGGCTTGGCGCCCGCCAGCTCGTCCGGTGTGATGAAGTAGAATTCCAGCTCGGTCGCCACCACCGGCGTCAGCTCCGCCGCGGTGAAGCGCGCGAGCACGTTTTCCAGCACGGTGCGGGGATCGGCGAAATAGGGGCTGCCATCGCGGTCCACCATGCGCAACATCACCTGCGTCGCGCGTCGGGACAGCCAGGAGACCGGCAGCACCGAGCCTTCCACGGGCTTGCACAAGCCATCCGGGTCGCCCGTGCCCCAGGCGAGCCCGGCCTCGTCCGCATCGCGGCCCCAGATGTCCTGCGCGAAGACCGACCGCGGCATCAGCACGCCCTTGTCACTGACGTCAGCCAGCTTCTCGGCCGGCACCCATTTCCCGCGCGGCACGCCGTTGCCATCGACCACGAAGGCTTCGACGATGGCGCCGCCCTCCGACTTCTTCGACTTTCCCCCGCCTGCGACGCGCGGCAGCACCGTCATGATGGTCTCCGAGTTGTGATTCTTCCATTACGGCACAATGTGATCACATTAAGCAAGAACCTTGTGCGAAATTCCGCACTGGCGCACCAGCGCAAAGGGCGCCAGAAGGCTTGCCCGATTGCACCACGAGACGAAGATGCCGGACGACGTTCCCCTCCTGGCCCTGCCCGCTCGCGAAGACGGTGAGCCCATCCATCAATGGGTCTTTCAGTCGTTGCGGCAGGCGATCATGTCTGGGCGGTTTCCGCCCGGCCAAGCCGTGACCATCCGCGGCCTGGCGGAAGCCCTGGGCGTCAGCGCCATGCCGGTACGGGAGGCGCTGCGGCGGCTCGTGGCCGAGCGAGCGCTCGCTCTGCTCGACAATCGCCGGGTGCGCGTGCCGCAGATGACGGCGGCGCGGTTCGACGAATTGCTCGCCGCCCGCACGGCGCTGGAGACGGAGGCGGCGATTCGGGCCCTGCCCCTGATCGACGAGGCCCGGCTGCGGATGCTGCACGCCATCAACGACCGGGTGGACGAGGCCGTGGCGGCGGGCGCCGCCGAGACCGTGGTGGAGGAGAACATGCGCTTCCACCTCACCCTCTATGCCGCGCGACCAGATAGCGTGCTGCTGCCGCTGATCGAGAGCGTCTGGCTGCAAACCGGCCCCTTCATGCGGGCGGCGCTCGAGGACATGCCGGTGCAGGCGGTAGGGCACGACTATCATCGGGATGCGCTGGCGGCGATCGCCCGCCAGGATGCCGCCGCCCTGCGCCAGGCGATCGCCGAGGACATTCGCACCGGCATCGGCCATCTCGCCTTGTCCGGGCGCCTGGCCGAGTGAGCTGTCCCTACGCCTGGCTGGGGCCGGCCTTGCGCCGGCACGCCTTGCGGCGCAGCGGCCCGCGGGTGCAAGCTGCGAGATATGTGATCACTTTTGTTCCGTCTTGAAGGAAGCGCGCTGATGGCGAGGCCGGTGATTGGATTCGTGTGCGACGTGATGGCGGTGTCCGGCCATGTCGCGCATCTCGTGGTGGAGAAATACATCTATGCCGTGACGGTGGGGGCTGACGCCCTGCCCATTCTGCTGCCCGGCCGCGTCTCCAACATCGACGGCACGCCCGCGCCGCAGCCGCTCGACTTCGCCGAGATCCTGAACCTGGTCGACGGCATCTTCCTGCCGGGCAGCCCCTCCAACGTGGCGCCGCCGCTCTACGGCCGCCCGCCGGAGGATCAGGTTCTGCCGGCCGACCCCAACCGCGATGCCCTCTCCATCGGCCTCATCCGCGCGGCCTTCGACGCAGGCGTGCCGATGCTCGGCGTCTGCCGCGGCTGCCAGGAGATGAACGTCGCCTTCGGCGGCACGCTGCATCCGAAGCTGCATGAGGTGGCGAGCACGCCGCTCGACCACCGCTACGACAAGACCCTGCCGGTCGCTGAGCAATATGCCCCGGCCCATGAGGTGACGCTGGAACCCGGCGGCCAGTTCGCGCAATGGGTGGGCGGTGCCCATCAATGGCGCGTGAACTCGCTGCACGAACAGGGCGTTGACCGGCTGGCGCCGGGCCTGGTGGTGGAAGCCCGCGCACCGGACGGCGTGGTGGAAGCCTTCCGGCATCCGGAGGCGCGCGCCTTCACCACCGCAATTCAGTGGCATCCGGAGTGGCGTTTCGGCGAGGATGGCCTGTCGTCCGCGATCTTCCGCGAATTCGGGCGCGCCGCGCGGGCCCGCATGGAGGCGCGGCGGCGCGGCTGAGGCGAGGGAGAGGCGCGGCCGGCACCCCAAAGCCCCGAGGTCCCGCATGCGTCGCCCACTCGCTCTCCTCCTCGTCCTCGCTCTGCCGCTGCTGCCCGCGAGCGTGGGGGCGCAGGCCCAAACCACGGGCCGCGTGCGCGGCAGCATCCTGTCGGTCTCGCCGAGCCAGATCACGGTGAACGACCGCACCGGCCAGGCCGCGCATTTCGCGATCGGCGGGGCAACCCGCTACACCGGCGTGAAGCCGGTCGCGCTGTCGGCGATCCAGCCGGGCAGCTACATCGGCTGCGCCGCCCTGCCGGCCACGGGCGGCAAACTCCGCGCCCTGGAGGTGACAGTGTTTCCACCGGCGATGCAGGGCGTGGGCGAAGGCCACTATCCCTGGGACCTGCAGCCCGAGAGTTCGATGACCAACGGCACCGTGGGCAGCCTGAGCCGGGCCGACGGCAATAGGATGACCGTGACGTATAACGGCGGCAGCCAGACCATCCTGGTGCCGCCGGGCGTGCCCGTGGTGACGGTGGAGCCCGGCCGCTGGCAAGACCTGCATCCCGGGGTGAAGGTGGTGATCCTGCCGGCGCCCGGCGCCCCTGGCCAGGCCGGCCATATCCTCTATGGCGAGCAAGGCATTACCCCGCCGCAATAGCCGGCCCGTGGTCACGTTGACTTAACCATTGCCGCGCGGCATGCGAGAGGTCGTGCACGGAATGCTCAGACGCGAGGACGGTGGTTGCAAGAGTGCAGGACCTTGATGCCTTCATAGAGCGCTGGACCAAGGCCGAGCAGGCGGAACGCCCGAACGCGCAGCCCTTCCTTCTCGAACTTTGTGACGTCTTGGGCGTGGAGCGGCCGCCACCGGCGAAAGGCGCACTCGGGCCTTATCGGTTCGAGCGCGGCGTGACCCTTCATGACGCCGAAGACCGCCACACCATTCGCCGCATAGACCTCTACAAGCGCAGTTGCTTCATCCTGGAGGCGAAACAGGGAGCCAACCCGCGCCAGCAGCCCGGACTGTTCGGCCTGCAGACCGAAGTGGACCGTCGCCAGACCATTCGCAATTCCTCGGGCTGGGCGCAGCACATGCTGCGCGCGAAAGGCCAGGCGGAAGGCTATGTGCGGGATCTACCGCCCGAAGAACCCTCTCCACCCTTTCTCATCGTCTGCGACATCGGGTTCTGCTTCGATGTCTATGCGGACTTTTCCGGAACCGGGCGTCACTATGCCCAGTTTCCCGACCGCGAAGGGTTTCGCGTCTATCTGACCGATTTGCAGAAGCCAGAGATCCGCGAAACGCTGCGCGCCATCTGGCAAGACCCGCTGAGCCTGGACCCCGCCCGCCGGCGCACCGAGGTGACGCGGGAAATCGCCGAATACCTCGCGAAATTGGCGCAAGGGCTGGAAAAACGGCACACGCCGGATCGCGTGGCCTTCTTCTTGATGCGCTGTCTGTTCTGCATGTTCGCGCAATCCGTGGGCCTCCTCCCGGACCGGGAGACCTTCACGGCCCTGCTGCAACGATGCGCGCAAGCGCCCGAAAAGTTCGTGCCGCTCGTCGGGGAACTCTGGCGCTCGATGAATACGGGCGGGTTCTCGGTGGCGGCGGAGGCTGTCGTCCGCCGCTTCAACGGCGGCCTGTACGCGGCCGGCAGCGTGGATGCCGAGCCTCTCGAGGTCACCGCCGACGAGCTGCGCCTGCTCATCATCGCGGCCCGGCGGGATTGGGCCAATGTCGAGCCCGCGATTTTCGGTACGCTTTTGGAAAATGCCCTCAGCGCGCGACAGCGCGGCCAGTTGGGCGCCCATTTCACGCCCCGCGCCTTCGTGGAACGGCTTGTTCTGCCAACCGTCATGGAACCGCTGCGCGCGGAATGGGACGGGTTCAAGGCGGCCTCCTACAAGCGGCTGGAGGCGGGAGATCGCGAGGGCGCGGCGAAACTCCTGCGGGACTTTCATGCGCGTCTCTGCGCCGTGCGCGTGCTGGACCCCGCCTGCGGCACGGGCAATTTCCTCTACGTCACCATGGAGTTGATGAAGCGCCTGGAAGGCGAGGTGCTGGATGCGCTGGCCAACCTGATTTCCGGCGAAGGGGATAGGCTTGCCCTGACGGGCGCCAGCGTCGATCCGCACCAGTTCATGGGGCTGGAGAAGAACCCGCGCGCCGTGCCCGTGGCCGAACTGGTGCTGTGGATCGGCTATCTGCAATGGCATTTCCGTACGCTGGGCGCGGCCCCCCCCGGCCGAGCCCATTCTGCGCGACTTCCACAATATCCGGCATCAGGACGCGCTGCTGCTGTATGACGCCGAGGAGCCAGAGCGTGACGCCCAGGGCGCGCTGGTGACGCGCTGGGATGGAGTGACGCTGAAGCCGCATCCGGTGACCGGCGAGATGGTGCCGGACGAGACGGCGCGCGTGCCGGTGATGCGGCTGATCCGCCCCAAAGCCGCGCCCTGGCCATCTGCCGATTTCATCATCGGCAACCCGCCCTTTATCGCCGGCAAGGATCTGCGGGCGGAGTTGGGCGATGGCTACACCACGGCGCTGTGGGCCTGTTACAAGAAGGTGCCGCGCTCGGCCGATATCGCCATGTTCTTCTGGTTGAAGGCGGCGCAGGCGCTGGTGGCGCCCAAGGCCGAAACGCGGCGCTTCGGCTTCATCACGTCCAACAGCATCCGCCAGACCTTCTGCCGCCGCGTGATCGCGGACGCCATGGCTGCGCGCAAACCGCTCGATCTCGTCTTCGCCATTCCAGACCATCCCTGGTCGGATGGCGCGGGTGCGGCCGCGGTGCGCATTGCCATGACGGTCGCGGAACGCACGCGGCGCAAGGGAGAAGCGCAGGGAGTTCTGCAAACCGTTCTCGCTGAACGGCCGGGCAAGGATGGCGTGCCCGAGGTTGATCTTGCCATTGCAACAGGACCGATCAATGCCGATCTGTCCATCGGTGCGGACCTTGACCTCACCAAGCCGCTGCGCGCGAATGAAGGCATCAGCAGCCCCGGCGTGAAGCTGCACGGCGCGGGGTTCATCGTGTCGCCGGCGCAAGCCAAGGGCCTTGGGCTGGGGCACGTGGCGGGGCTCGAACGGCATATCCGCCCCTATCTCAATGGCCGTGACCTGACCCAGCGCAGCCGCGGCATGATGGTGATTGATCTCGACGGGCTTGCGGAGAGTGAAGTCCGTGCACGCTTCCCAGCAACGTACCAGCACGTTCTGGTCCATGTTAAGCCGGAACGTGATCACAACAATGAGCCGTATCGGCGGTTAAATTGGTGGTTGTTTGGTCGCAACAACAGCCTGCTTCGCGGCGCGTTGCGTGGACTCTCTCGCTACATCGCAACCGTGGAAACGGCGAAGCACCGCGTCTTCTGTTTCCTCCCTGCCGCCGTTCTGCCGGATAACAAGCTGGTCTGCATCGCGACCGAGGATGCCTTCCATCTCGGCGTGCTCTCCTCCCGCTTTCACGTCGCCTGGGCCTTGGCCGCAGGCGGGCGGCTGGGCGTCGGGAATGATCCTGTCTACGTCAAAACCCGCTGCTTCGACCCCTTCCCCTTCCCAGCCGCCACCGCGGGGCAGCGCGCTACCATCGAGGCCATCGCCGAAGAACTGGATGCCCATCGCCGCACGCGGCTGGACGCGCATCCGCACTTGACGATGACCGGACTCTACAACGTTCTGGACAAGCTCCGGGCCGGGCGGGCGCTGACGCCGGCGGAGCGGGACATTCATGACGCGGGCCAGCTCTCCCTTCTGCTTCGCCTGCATGACGATCTGGATGCGGCGGTGGCCGAGGCCTATGGCTGGCCAGTCTCCCTTCCCGCCACCGAGATCGTCGCCCGTCTCGTGGCACTCAACCTCGCCCGCCAGGCCGAGGAAGCGGAGGGTGAGGTACGTTGGCTGCGCCCGGACTACCAGGCACCGAACGAGCAGAAGCGTGCCGCACAAACCGCGCTTTCCATCGAAGATGCGGCAGCCGCCGATCTGCCGGCCTGGCCCAGCCGCGACCCTGAGCGCTACGTCGCCCTGCGCGGCCTGCTCGCCACCGCGCCGGGCAAACCGGCGGAACTCTCTCGCCGTTTTCGTGGTGCGACCCCGGCGCGGCTGCGGGATATGCTGGAAACCCTGGTGGCGCTCGGGCAGGCCCGGCTGGGGCCAGACGGACGCTATCAGGCGTGAGCGCTGGTGACCTGGCCAATCGTTACCGATGACCCGCGAAATTTGGCTTTTATAACGATTTCGCAATATAACGTCTAGCTTGCCTTTACCCGTTCTGCCTAGTCTCGCCGCGACCGAGGGGCGAAAGGGCATTCCATGGCGAAGAGTTCCCGCTTCAGTCGAAAAGCAGGCCGTTCCGCCTTACTCGGTATCCTCTTGCTGCTCTCCTGCCCTGCGCTCCGTGCCCAGGCACAGGGCTGGATCACGCCGGCCGAGGTGCCGCGCCACGGCTTCTTCGGCGGCATCGGCCTCGGCATCCAGGCGGTCGATTTCGGCCATCAGAGCCTCTATGCCATCGGCACCTCGCGCAACTATTCCAACGGTGCCCTGGTCTCGGCCGGCAGCGCCTGGGGGCCGGGCTCGGCCGATCCCTCGACGCCGGTGAGTGCCGCACCCGAGGTGCGGCTCGGCTATTACCGGCATTTCGGCACCAGCCCTTGGCTTTGGGGCTTCCGCGTCTCCTACAGCGATCTTCTGGCCGAGACGACGCAGTATGACGTGGGCATCCCGCAAGGCGGCGTCATCGTCTATGCCGGCAGCCAGAGCTACCAGCCCTTCACCGGGACCGCCGTGGTGCAGAGCTACCGCGTGCAGGCGGACAGCCGCTTCGGCGCCATGCCCTTCATCGGCCACGATCTCGGGCCCGGCTTCATCTATCTCGGCCTCGGCGGCACGATGACCCATGCGACGACGGAGTTGAACGGCCTCGTGGGCTATGCCACGATCAATGGCCAGAACGTCAATGTCTCGGGCACGCCGCAGGATTTCCAGAGTTCGGGCTGGGTGCTCGGCGCCGGCGCCACCCTGGGCGGCACCTATTTCGTCACCCGCAACTGGTTCCTCGACATCGCCTATAGCTTCACCGAGACGGCGGCGCAGGTTGGCCGCTACGTCTCGAGCTTCACCAATACGACGACCAATCCCGGGGTCACCACAACGGGCGGCCTCTACGGCCAGTCCTCGGAACGCATCATCACCCACGGCATCACGATCTCGGTCAACCGCCACTTCTGAGCGGAGTGCGGATGGGAGACGCCTGAGGGGCGATCAACTTTCGCGGCGACCGCTTGCAGGCCAGGGCGCGAACAAATATAGAACGTGCATGCTCAGGTCTCTCAAGGAGCGGCTGGCCATCCTCTCGGATGCCGCCAAATATGACGCCTCCTGTGCCTCCAGCGGCACCGACCGCCGGCATTCCGCGGGCCGCACCGGCCTCGGCTCCACCACAGGCAGCGGCATCTGCCACGCCTATGCGCCGGATGGCCGTTGCATCTCCCTGCTCAAGATCCTGCTCACCAATTTCTGCGTCTATGACTGCGCCTATTGCATCAACCGCTCCTCCAGCAATGTCGAGCGGGCGCGCTTCACGCCGGAAGAGGTGGTCTGGCTGACGCTGGAATTCTACCGGCGCAACTACATCGAGGGACTGTTCCTCTCCTCCGGCATCATCCGCTCCGCCGATTACACGATGGAGGAGATCCTGCGGGTTGCGCGCCTGCTGCGCGAAGCGCATCAGTTCCGCGGCTACATCCACCTCAAGACCATTCCCGAAGCCTCTCCCGCGCTCATCGAACAGGCCGGCCTCTATGCCGACCGGCTTTCCATCAACGTCGAACTGCCGAGCGACGCCTCCGTCGCCCGCCTCGCGCCCGAGAAGCGGCCGGCCGGCATCCGCCGGGCCATGGCCGACCTCCGCCTGCAGATCGAAGGCGCGGCCGAGCCCACGCTGCAGACCAAGCGGCGGCGGCGTTTCGCCCCGGCCGGGCAATCGACCCAGATGATCATCGGCGCGGACGAGACGAACGACGCTGCGATCCTCGGCGCCTCCGCCCGGCTCTACGGCAGCTACAATCTCAAGCGCGTCTACTACTCCGCCTTCAGCCCGATCCCCGATGCCTCGAGCCGCCTGCCGCCGGAGCGGCCGCCGCTGGCCCGCGAGCACCGGCTGTATCAGGCCGACTGGCTCTACCGCTTCTACGGCTTCGCCATCGAGGAGGTGACCGCGGCGCGGCCGGACGGGATGCTGGACCTGGCGCTGGACCCCAAGCTCGCCTGGGCGCTCGCCCATCGGGAGCGCTTCCCGGTGGACGTGAACCGCGCCGAACGCGCGCTGCTGCTGCGCGTGCCGGGCCTCGGCGTGAAGGCGGTGGAGGCCATTCTGAGGTCCCGCAGGCATCGCCGCCTGCGGCTCGAGGATCTGGCGCGGCTGCGCGTGCCGCTGCGCAAGGCGCGCCCCTTCCTCCTCGCCGAAGGCTGGACCCCGACGCGGCTGGTGGATCGCGCCGATCTCGCGAGCCTGGTGCAACCGCCCGCGCAACAGCTGGCGCTGCTCTGATGCGCCTGCATCCCGTCACCCTGGAGGGCCACGGCGACTTCGACGAATGGCGGGCGGCGGCACGACGCCTGCTCGCAGCCCGGCTGCCGCCCGAGGCCATTGCCTGGTCAACCCGCGACGCCGAGACACTGTTCACAGCCCTTCCTCCCGAGCCCGCGGCCGAGGGCACGGCCGCGATGCGCGTGCCCCGCCGCTTCGTCACTCTTGCGGAGACGGCGATCTGCCACACCGATCCGGGCCGCTTCGCCCTGCTCTATCGCCTGCTGTGGCGCCTGCAGAGCGAGCGCGCGCTGCTCGACGTCGCGTCCGACCCAGATGTCGCGGCGCTGCTGCGGCTCGAAAAATCGGTGCGGCGCGACTGCCACAAGATGACGGCCTTCGTCCGCTTCCGGGAAGTGGAGGCGGTGGAATCCCTGGCGCGCCGGCGCTTCCTCGCCTGGTTCGAGCCGGACCATTTCATCCTGCGCCGCGTCGCCGCCTTCTTCGCGCAGCGCTTCGCCGACATGGACTGGCTGATCCTCACGCCGCGCGGCAGCCTGGCCGCGACGGACGGGGTGGTGGACGTCTCCGACGCGCCGGCGGAAAAGCCGGCCCTCGCCGACCCGACGGACGCGCTGTGGCTCACCTACTACGCCGCGATCTTCAACCCGGCGCGGCTGAAGCCACGCGCCATGCAAGCCGAGATGCCGAAGAAATACTGGAAGAACCTGCCGGAGGCGGCGCTCATCCCGGAGTTGATCGCCGAAGCGCCCGCCCGTGTCGCCGCCATGGCGGCGCAAAGCTTCCGCCCGCCGCCCGCCTTTCATGCGCGGCGGGTGGCGCGCGCAGTCAGCAGAGATGAGGAGGCACCGATGACGACGCAGGATCTGACGCAGGTGCGGCAGGAGGCCGCGGGATGCACGCGCTGCCCGCTTCATGCCAATGCGACGCAGACGGTGTTTGGCGAGGGACCGGCGCAGGCACCGCTGATGGTGGTGGGCGAACAGCCGGGCGACCGTGAGGATTTGGCGGGCAAGCCCTTCGTCGGCCCCGCCGGCCAGCTTTTCAACCAGGTGCTGGCGGAGGTCGGCATCGAGCGCCGCACCGTCTATGTCACCAACGCGGTCAAGCACTTCAAATTCGAGCCGCGCGGCAAGCGCCGCATCCACCAGAAGCCCAATGCCGGAGAGGTGCAGGCCTGCCGCTGGTGGCTGACGCGGGAGCTTGATCTGGTGCAGCCGCGCCTCGTCCTCGCCATGGGCAAGACCGCCTTGCTCGGCCTGACCGGCATCGATGGGCGGCTGGCCGACCGCCGCGGCCGTGTGATGGAGTGGGAAGGTCGCCATCTGCTGGTGACCGTGCATCCCTCCTACCTGCTGCGCCTGCCGGACGCGGCGGCGCGCGAGGCGGAAACCGCCCGCTTCCAGGCCGATCTGGCGCTGGCGCGGGATTGGCTGGCGCAGGCGGACTGAGGCCTGACGGCTCAGGCCGTTCGGTTGGACAGGAGGCGCCGGAGACGGTGGTTCAGCGGCTCAGCATAGGCGCGCGCGACGAGGGCGCTCAGCGCGGCGGACAGCGGGAGGAACACACCCAGAAGCGTCAGTTTTTCATCCCCCGTCACGGCATGGGCCGGCCACAGGCTGCGCAGGCCGCCGAGCAGGATGAGATGGAACAGATACAGCTCATAGCTGAGCCGGCCCAGCCACCCGATCCCGCGCAGGAAGCGGCTGCGGCGCAGAAGGGCACCGGCCGGCCGGCTCTCCGCGCCCCACAGGAGCATCGCCGTGCCGAGCGCCATTGCGGTGACGCCGAGCACGTTCGTCTGGCCGATCGGCCGATACAGGTAGAGGGCGATCATGAGGGCGATGACGCAGCTCTGCAGAAGCGTGGCGGCGTGCCCGCGCAGCGGGGCACGCCGCGCGAGCAAGGCGGTGCAGCAGCCGATGGCGATGCCATCGAAGCAGGCGAAATAGGCGTAGAGGAAGCCCCCTTCATCACCCTGATGGGTGAAGCGGTAGAGGGGACCAATCAGGATGATCGCGCCCCAGAAGGCGAGCAGGCGCCGCTCCCCTCGCAAAGCCAGACAGAGCAGCGGAAAGGCGAGATAGAAGACTTCCTCGACCGAGAGCGACCAGAGGACACCGAGGGGATAGTTCACCCATCCATCGCGGCCGATCAGCACGTTCATCCAGAAGGTCAAGGACGCGAGGTTGACCAGCCAAAGCGAAACCGGCTTTCCGGCGGGGGCATGGTTCTGGAAGATGGCAACGCCCGCGAGGGCCAGCCCATCGACGACGAGCAGCAGCAACACCAGGCAGGGCAGAATGCGGGCGATGCGCAATCCATAGAATGCCCAAGGATCGATCTTCGCCAAGTCGGACCATCGGCGCTGCGCATTGCTGGTGATCAGATAGCCCGAGATGACGAAGAACATCGTCACCCCATAATTGCCGTTGCGCACCACGGCGTGCACCGCATCCCAGCCGAAGATCGCCGACAGCGTCGTATCTTTCAGCGAATAGGCGATGTTGAAGTGGTGCAGCAGCACGAGAAGGATGGAGAGGCCGCGGAGCAGATCGATCCGCGCGTTGCGAAAGCCGATTGTCATGCCCTGCCCAGGGGCGATTGGGCGATGACGGCACTCGCCTCGCGGATCGTCGCTTCGCGCGCCGCCCTGCTCTGGCCCTTCGCATCACAATAGATGGCGACGAGCAACGGCGGGCGGCCCGGCGGCCGCAGGATTGCATAGTCGTTTGACTCTTCGGTCAGATTCTCGCCAGGCCGATCGCCGATGGACCAATCTGCCGGAAAGGCCGCGCGAATACGCCGCACCCCGGGTTTGCAGGCGACCATGCCGGCTTCGAGCCTGGCGCGCGATGCGGGTGTGAGGACGGTCCCGAGCAGGATCGCGTGCGCCGAGCCGACGATCGCGCGCGGCGAGGTCGTGTCGAGAACGCCGTCAACCTGGTTGGACAGAGGCTCGTAGCGATCCGATCGCGTCACGCGATCGCCGATGCCGCGCAGGAAGGCCGTGAGCGCCGTGGGGCCGCCCGCGCGACGCATCAACAGGATGGCGGCGGTATTGTCGCTGTATCCGAGCATCGCCTGCGTCAGATCGCCGACGGACATGGCGCCCTTTGCGAGATTGGTTTTGGTGATGGGCGAGGTGAAGATCAGATCGCTGCGCGTATAGGGGACCATCGTGGACAGGTCGTCCTTTCCGGCGTCCACACGGGCGAGAGTCTGCGCGGCCAAGAGTCCCTTGAAGGTGCTGCACATCAGGAAACGTTCGTCGGCGCGATGGGCGAGGCTCCGCCCCGAGCCGCCATCGACGGCGAAGACACCGAGGCGGCCGCCGTGACGGCGCTCGATCTCGACGAAGGGCGAGGCCGGTGCCGCGGCGGCCGTTCCCAGGCCAAGCAGCATGGATGACGCAACGGCGAAGCTGCGGCGAGAAAGCGAAGTGGTCACGGCCTTATCCTGCCAGTTTGACTCCTCCCTATCCGATGCACGCCAGTGCCAAAAGATAGTGCAGCACATAGGCGGCGTGCGGGCCCCGTGTTGCCAGGCATCCCTCCCCGCCCTAGCCTGGGCTTTGCCCCAAAGGAGGCTGTGCCGATGACCCGCAAGATCGATCCCGCCGTCCTCGGCATCGAGCGCGGCAGCGATTATCCCCCGCAATTCCAAGCCCCCTGCCGCAACATCGAGCGCAGACGTCTCGGGGATGCCGCGGGGCTCACCCAGTTCGGCGTCAACCTGCTGCGCCTGCCGCCGGGCGCCTGGTCAAGCCAGCGGCATTGGCAGATTGCGAGCGACGAATTCGTCTATGTCCTCAGCGGCGAAGTCGTTCTGGTGACGGATGACGGCGAGGAAACGCTGCGCGCGGGCGAAGCCGCCGGGTTCAAGGCGGGCGTGCCCGACGGACACCATTTGCAGAACCGGAGCGGCGCGGACGCACTGATCCTGGAGATGGGCACGCGCTTGCCCGGCGACGGCTGCTACTACTCGGACATCGACATGATGGTCCTCGACGATGGCCCGGATGGCCATACGCGGCGGGACGGCACACCCTATGCCCGCACGGCACCGGGGGACGGCGACTCCTCAGGGTAAAGAAGGGCTGACCGTCCCAGGCGCATCGAGAAAAACCGCTGGATCATGCGTTCGGGATAGGCCGGATGCAGGATCCAAAGAAAAGACCTCCGCCCAAAGGGGGAGAATGCGGCGGCCAGAGCAGAGGATCGCGATCGACCTCATCTTTTCGGAGAAATCGCCCTTTGCCGGCCGGCCTTTCCGCCCCTGCACGGCAAGATCTTCTGTATTCGTTAAAGAAATATTTACGATTTAGAAGCAATTGAGACGATAATTGCGTTGCGATCTGAGATAATTACGAAGCTTCCTCTATACGCGACCCAAATGAGGCTACCTTGCAGCGCGGATAGCAGGATTAAGATTGGGCGAATAAATCGTTGAGCAATGACTGAACCTTCTGGCCAGTCACGACAGCAGGAGCGCGCTTTGGATATGTCCAGCGATATCCTTCTCGAGACAACAAGCACCCTTCATCAGACGCAGGAAACCGCCCCTACCCCCTCCGGCAGCTTCGGCTTGGGCATCGTCTATGCCCACGGCTTCCTGCGCGATTGTCTCGTCAATTCCCTCGTCGCTTCATTGCCACGTGCAGCTGTCATTCAAACCTTTGGAACGGTCGAAGAAGCGGCAGACGCCTGCCGGCCGCCGACAACGGTGCTTCTCGTCTATCTCGACGGGTCTTTCGACAGCGGGATGGCCGCGGCCGTCGGAGACATCGCGGACAAGGGCATTCGCGTGGTCATTCTGGTCGACGACCCGAGCCAAGTGCAACGGCCGGCGCTGCAAGCCGCCGTGCATCACGGGCTGGCAGGCCTGGTCCTGACGATGAACTGCTCCGCCCGTCTTCTGGCGGCAGCGATCAGTTTCGTTGCCAATGGCGGCATCTACATGACGCCCGAAATCCTCCTGCATCTGGAAGCAGGCCCCCGGGCGCTTCCCAAGACCCCCGGCCGGAAGCCGGTGCTCTCGCTGCGTCAGGGACAGGTCCTCGAGAAGATCAGAGAAGGAAAGCCCAACAAGGTGATTTCCTATGAACTGGGCATGACGGAATCGACCGTCAAAGTTCATGTCGGCTCGATCATGAAGAAGTTGGGCGCGCGCAATCGCGTCCAGGCCGTCGTGCTCGCCGGCCGCTGAGCGCGCCTGCGATCGCGCCAGGACCCTCCGCTGCGACAGGATGAGCCTGTGACAGCCGCGCCCGTCAGGGCGGCGGCTGCATCTGCTCCTGCTGCTGTTCTTCTTGCTGCTGCTCTTCTTCCTGCTGCATCTCCTCCTGCTGCTGTTCTTGCTGCTGCTGATACTCTTCCTGTTGCTGCTGCTCTTCCTGCTGCTGCTGTTGCTGCTGTTCGTCTTCTTCCTGGCGCTGGCGCTGCTGGTCCTGCCACTGCTGTTGCTGGCGCAGCATCTCCTGTTGCTGTTGTTGCTGCTGGTCGTCCTCTTCCTGTTGCTGGGACGGATCGACCGGCGCCGCGCCGGAGATGGAGGGCTGATAGCCGGGTGCGGCGGCCGGGGCCGCCAATTGCTGCAGGGTCGCCTGCGCGTGCTGATCCCCCTGCGCTGCGGCGCGCTGGAAGAGATCCTTGGCCTTCGCGACGTCCCGGGGAACCCCCTGCCCCTGCAGATAGAGGATGCCGAGATTGTTTTCGGATTGGGCATCGTTGCGGGCCACGCCACGTTCGAAGAGCGCCGCCGCCTTCGCATAGTTTTGCGGCACGCCGCGCCCATCCTGATAGGCGATGCCGAGGTTGTAGGCGGCGTCCGGATCGCCGCCACGGAGTGCCTTCCGCCACCAGGAGACCGCCATGGCATCGTCCTGCGGCACGCCGTCACCGGACCAATAGGCGTTGCCAAGGTCGAACTGAGCCCCGGCGTTGCCGGCTTCGGCTTTTGCGCGGGTCTGCGCCAAAGCCTGCGGATCGGTCGCGCCACCCGCCGGCTGACCTGGGAAAAAGGCGGCGCCTTGCGGAGCCGGCGGCGGGGCGGCGGGCGGGACCGTACAGCCGGCCAGGCCAAAGAGGGATGTCGTGGCAACGGCGGCCACAACCTGAGGCAGTGATCGTCTCATCCATCGTCTCGTTGCGTGGTGGGCGTTCTTGGACGTTTGTGGGCTGAACCTGCAAAGATGCTTGCGCATCCGTTGTCCAAGGAGCATCGCCCTTTGTCAACGGAGGGGGTGGCGGCCGTTCTCTTCTCTGGTCCCAAGTCCTCGGGATGCCAGAGCAAATAAAAAACTTCTCCTTCCTCGTAGATCGAGCTGAAGCCCTGACGTTTTTTATCAAAATGATTCCCCGCTCCGAGACAGTGGTTCAACGGCCCATCAACCATTTGTGTAGTCGGGTTGGGAGGGGGCGACCGCACCCTCCCCGCGCCGGGCAGGCCCTACTTCAGCAGGCCCTGCTGCCCGCGCGACACGATCCGGCCTGGGCAATTGCTTGCGACGCGGAACGGGCCGCGATCGGGGCTTCGATCCAGCATCGGAGATGTGCCAGTTCTGGATCGATACGCCTTTCGGCCGAGCCTTCTCCAACCGAAGACGGGTCACCCCCGTCTTTTGCATGCGGTTGAAGATGCTGTCATATTAGGGCCGGGACCCATAAAAAGGATTCACAGAGCCGAGCTGGCGTGATTCAAGGTTTCCGGAAGGAGACCTCATTTGGACGACGGATATTTTT
>NZ_BAAFHE010000022.1:0-28807 GCF_054665075.1 Acidisoma sp. 7E03 | reverse complement strand
CTTCGAGATCCAAAAACAGTGCGAATCCCTATGCTGTGCCAAATTGAACAGCTCAGTACAACCTCTGCCTGCACGCTTTATGCGGAAGAACCCAGTTCTCAGCGGAAATCAACAGCCGGTAGTCCTCGATCGCCGTGACGCGCGTGCGCACCAAGTCGCGCACCGCCTCGTGCGTCTCGTCGGGAACCCACACTGCGGTCAGCTCTCCGGCTCGCAGCAGCCGCGCCAGGCTCTGCGCATCCCGCCGGTTCGTCTTCACCCGGTCGCCCGGTCGACGCGGGATCAACGACTGCGCCACCACCGTGCATTCGTGGCCGAGAGCGAGAACCTGCCGATACAGACCATAGCCGGTGGGTCCAGCTTCATAGCAGACGTGCAGTGTCTCGTGGCGGCTGGCCAGTCTCCGGATCAGTTTGCTCACCCCGTCCGGCGTATTGTCGAACTCGCCAAGGTAGCGAACCTCCCCGTTCCGTCCGCTCTCGGCCACAGCCACTGCGTTGCGGGCCTTGGCGGTGTCGATCCCAACAAATGCCACACCATGTATCTTCATGGCTTGTCCCCTGTGCGTTGAGGCTCGGCCCGGCCCATCCGGGCAACCCTCGCCCCGCATATGTGGGACGAGCCACCTCAAACCCGCAGCGGACATGCGGTCTTACGCACTATCTCTGGCGCGCGGTCGATCAGACTGGAACCGTGCTCAATATTCTCGTGCAGAAACGGCGGGATACGGAGGCAGCCAACCGGTTCTTTCGGAAGCTGGTCAAAGGTCAGGTCGAAGCGCCCAGAGTGATCGTAACGGATAAGCTAAAGAGTTACGCGGCGGCCAAAGGAGAAATCCTGCCAAAGGTCGAACACCGACAAAGTCGCTACCTGAACAACAGGGCCGAGGTTTCGCACCAACCGACACGACGACGATAACGGCAGATGTAACGGTTCAAATCTGCAAGCCAGGCACAGCCCTTCCTATCCGCTCATAGCCGCATTCATTCTCACTTTTAGCTTCGCCGTCATCTCATACTCGCTGCCCAATGCCGCTCGCGCCGAGAGACAGCACTCAGCGTCTAGCAGGATGTGGACTGCGTCGATACAGCCGCATGATCTTGCAACTGTAGCCGCCCCCGACCCGCTTCCGACGCAACAACCTCACAAAGCCCGGAATACGCATCCCTCTTGCCTCTTTTGTCTTTATCGATAACACAATCTTACCAACAGTTGAGCTACGTCAAGGCCTCGCTGGGGGTCGAGTCCGTCGTCGCACCCGAGGTCTTGTAGTCAGACGACTACTCGGCGTTACGAGGCGTCCGTCGATGGTTCGTACTTCGATCGGTGCAAGTTCCTGGTCTGTCGCACTGTCGATCATAACCGGCGTCTGCTCATCTGGAGCGAACAGATGTTTCTCCCCCCATTGCCAGAGAGCAGCAACAACGACAAAAAGCTTTTCACCCTCTGAGGTTAGGCGATATTCCCCGCGGTATCTGCCATCTGGCAGGGTAACAGCCTCCATGACTCCGACTTCTGTTAATTTTCGGAGCCTAGCTGTCAAAACATTCGTCGGAATACCGCGTTTTTTAAATTCTCCAAACCGACGCATTCCACTCAGTGCATCTTGGATGATAAGTAGGGACCACCAATCCCCGATGATGTTTAGCGCCCGAGCTGTGGCACATGAGCTTAGGCTCAAATCTGTCTTTTTTCCCCTGCCCATGCACATTCGATCCCAGTAAAAGTTTCGGCCTGGTCGGCCAGTTGAGACGCTTTCATATTTAAATCGTAGCTGACAAGCAAGAGATCTAGCGTAGTAGGCCGTAGACTCATAAGCGCGGAGCCACAGCCGCATCGAGGCGAGCTGCACCATCGCGAGGAAGTTGACCGCCAATTTGTCATAGCGAGTGGCGATGCGGCGGAAGTGTTTCAGCTTGGAGAATGTTGATTTCCGCTGTGAACTGACCCGGGCGGGCCAGAGGGCCGGCTTCAAGGCCGATTCAAGCCAAGTCCAGCCCTAAACTCCTAAACCACAAGATCAGAGCCTCTGGCTCGCTACTTACCTTCGCTTCCCGGATGATCCGGCCACCCCCGTCGACAACGCAGATGCTCGAGCTTTCTAAAGATACGTCGATTCCTCAATGATGCTTGGAGCAGGAACCTCCCTCCGGACTCCGTTGACTGACACCATCACTCTGAGGGACGACCGCCAATCCGGCTATTCTCCCAGCAGCCCGTTACGCCATCTAGGTTGGATACGAATTTATTACGGCAGGGTCGCTTCCAATTCCAACTAAACGCACGAAGTTATTTCCGCTCGCACCTGTGTAGCTCGCTTGTCCAGCGGCGGTATACACGCGAGCATCGACCATGCAGCCGGTGCCCAACGATCCGAATTCAATGCCTGCGCCAGTATTGCTGTTAAACTCACCCGATAGCGCGATCGTCTGAACACCATTCGCTATAGAGACACCGTTCCCTTTATTGAAGGCACAAAACAATCCACTTATGGATACATCAGATGCCGTTAGGGAGACGCCTGACAACGCATTACTTTCAACAACCGCGCCGTTCACTACTGTTGCGCGCGCACTTGGAAGAATATTTAACCCATTTGATTTGTTGTTGGTAATCGTTAATCCGCTTAGTGTATTGCCTGAGCCCGAAAATACGATGCCATCGAGCCCATTGTTATACGAGAACACTGTCGTGAGCGTTGAGCCAAACCCATTGTTCGAAAAGGTGATACCATACTGGCCATTACTATATGCAGTTACCAACGAGCCTAACAACCAGCCAGCTCCCGTAACCAAAATCCCTCCCCCAGTGTTACTCTCGCTTTGGACACCCGACATATTCACACCGGCTTGAACCTCAATGCCGAGGCTGCCGTTGCTATAAGAATGAACCGTAACCAGGTTGCAGCTTCCAGAATAGCTCGCACTCTCGCTAATCGATATGCCCACTCCGCTGTTAAGAAATGAGAGAGTATTTACAATATTTGAATCATGTGGGCCGTAGAAGGTGAGGCCATTGGCACCATTCTGAAAGAATTTGCAGTTTTCGATCCTTGATTCCATCCCATTGCTACCAACCGCAACAGGAACTGAACCTGAAGTTCCCCATTCAGAATAAAATCCATCTCCATGGGCACCGAAGAACTCGCAGTCGCTAATCACGTAGTCGTAGCCATAAAGTGCCACACAACGTCCGCCCGAACGCGTTCCACCAGCATTAAACGAGATCCCTTCGATACAAAATTGGTAAGGCCCCGTAGGCAAGTTGGAACCTGTCAACGTAGAAAACTGATAGCTCTGAAGCATGTCCATAAGGGTTCCAGCCGCAGCAACAATGTTTGTTTTGCCGTGACCGCGGCCCCTTAACTTGACCCGTGTTGCTATGACAATAGTCGAAGCGATCTCGTATGTACCAGACAAAAGGTCGACTATTCCACCCCCATTACCTGCGACATAAGCGATGGCGGCGTTTATGGCAGCAGTAGCATCACCCCCAGTCGTTGACGCCCCAAATTGGTTAGCGCAGATGGGCTGGCTATTGAGAGCACGCTTCCAGCGGCGCCCAGAGGCGTCGACGATAGTTGCTCCTCCATTGTCGACGGAAGTAGTATCTGAAGCGTCATACCAAAATGCGCCTTCGCCGCCATCACCAGGAGTGCGATATCCCTCGACATAGCAGGTTGGCTCCGTCTGCACCGTAGTCTCGGCACGAAGGGCAGCGATGTTTGCTACCGAAACCATCGTTGTTGTTGTCATTGGAAGTCTCTTTGTTTTCAGCTGCTTATAGGGTCAGAAAAGAGACTGACACGAGTGGCCCATTTGTAAACTCAAAACATCTTGACATAATGGTGTTTGTACGACGCGTTGGGTGTAAGCGCCCGATAGAATTGTCCGCATTGAGCCGGATAGAAATGTCCTTCTTCCCCCTCGAGATCGGGCCGGTTCCATCAGGGGGTTGGCATGGGTTTGGTGCTGATGAACGAGCGCGAGCTGCATCGTGTTGGTGTTCTGGCTGAGATCCGGTCTGGCGATCGGACGGTGGCCTCCGGAGCCGCACTGCTGGGGCTGACGGCACGGCATGTTCGACGGCTTGTTGAGCGGTATGCCCAATCTGGCGCGTCCGGACTGGTGCATGGTGCGCGTGGGCGCCCGTCGAACCGACGTCGCGCGGTCGCCGAGCGTGAGCAGGTTTTGGCGCTGCTACAGGCTCATTACCTTGGCTACGGCCCGACATTGGCATCGGAGGCGCTCGAGGCGCGTCATGGGCTCCATGTGCCGCGCGAGACGCTCCGCAATTGGATGCGGGAAGCCGGTCTGTGGCTGACCCGGGCGCAGCGACGGCGCTTTCATCAGCTGCGGCCACGGCGGGAGCATTTCGGCGAGCTGGTGCAGATCGACGGATCGGAGCATCGCTGGTTCGGGCCGGATCATCCCGCCTGCACGCTGCTGGTTTTCATCGACGATGCGACGGGACGTCTGATGCAGCTACAGTTCGTGCCGAGCGAGAGCACGCAGAGCTATTTCGGGGCGCTTGAAGGATATCTGACCCGGCACGGCTGCCCTGTTGCCTTCTATTCGGACAAGCACACGGTGTTCCGGATCGCCAAACCGGATGCGGTTGGCGGTCAAGGCATGACGCAGTTTGGCCGCGCCTTGGCAGAGCTGAACATCGAGATCCTCTGCGCCAACTCATCCCAAGCCAAAGGCCGGGTCGAACGGGCGAACCGCACGCTGCAGGACCGCCTGGTCAAGGAGCTGCAACTTGAGCGGATCACGACGATCGCGGCTGCCAATGCGTATCTGCCGGGTTCCATGGAGCGCTTCAATGGGCGGTTCGCACGGCCCCCTGCCCGGCCTGGTGATTTGCATCGGCCCCTCAAGATCACCCTGTCTCGGCTGAACGACATTCTGTGCCGCCGGGAGATGCGGCATGTTGGTCACCAGCTTCATCTCTCCTGGCATCGCAAGTTGCTGATCCTGGAGCGCAGCGCCCTGACTGAAGGACTGGCTGGGAAATACATTGAGGTTTTTGATTTTGGTGATGGCCGGGTCGAGTTGCGCTGGCAGGGTCTCTCATTGCCCTACCGCGTCTTCGAGAAAGATCAGCGCGAGATCCATGCCTCCGTGGTGGAGAACAAGCGGCTGCCGGCCCCCAAGGCTGCATTTGGCAGTCGACACGCTCGGCCACCTGCTCGCTCTGCACGTGACACCTGCCGACCGTGATGATCGTGCCGAGGTTGGCCGCCTGGCGGAGGTGATCCAGGCCGCGACCGATCAGAGCGTCGAACTCGCCTTTGTAGACCAGGGCTACACGGGCGAACGACCGGCCACCGCAGCCGCGCTGCATGGGATCGCTCTCGAGGTGGTCAAACTGCGCGAAGCCAAGCGCGGCTTCGTACTGCTGCTACGCCGGTAGGTGGTTGAACGCTCATTCGCTTGGGCCACCAGGTGCCGACGTCTCGTCAAAGACTATGAGCGCTATGCTGCTACTCTCGCTGGCCTGCACGTCGTCGCTTTCGCCTGTTTCATGATGAAGCAGGCCACCCTCCTCATCCCAGGTGCATAACACCCTCTAGATCGCTAAGTGGTTAGCAGGTGAATGAGCCACATCAATAGTCATCTCGGCTCGAAGATGAAAACCGGATAGTGGAGCCCATAGATGATCTTATTTCATGCTCACGCGATGCGCCCTGCTCAACGGCTGAATCAATAAGTGCTTGTCGCGCTTCGCCGTAAACTCGCGTCGCTCGACTTACTTGCCTCGCCTGATGAGGAGCAATAAGCTGTCGTTGAATCCGGACAAGTTCATCGGCCGCGTCCAGGTAGCGTTTGATTATAATATTCATATGAACACTCACAAGTTGATTCATTATACAGCAAGAAATCTCCTACGAAATATGCTGGGTGTAATTTTCACGTGAAGAGCGATGTTGGCCAGAGTATCAACCTCGAGGAGGTCGGTTCACGCGCAGCAGCCTGTGGACAGGGGATCTGCGCATTGCAATTCGGCTGAGACTGCCTTCCAAACTGTCTCCAATGATCAACCGAAGGTGAACATATTTCGGAAGATCCCAAACCGATGGCAACTACTTCTGGCCAAGTCTGTTCGGACTCTCGCAAATTGATGGCAATGATCAGTAGTCGCGCCCCGTCGAATGTGTCCTTTCCTCTATAAGCGTCGCTGTTAACTATACAGAGCGATCCGGCCCTTGTCCCTACAGAGACTTTTGCATAACGCGAGAGCTAGCACTGGGACAGTTCTGGGAATAGATTCGACGCCAAATCGACACCTGAAAAAGCATCTATCACTGCGTCCGTTGCGCCATCCATCCGGACCCATCCGTCTTCTAACCAGATAACGCGCGTGCACCAGGCCCGCACGACATCGTTTAGGTGGGTAGATAGGACCAAGATGTCTGCCCCAAGAACCATGCTTTCCAGCCGTTCGCGAGCCTTTTCACGAAAACTGGCATCGCCTGCCAAAAACCATTCGTCCATCAGTAACACTTGTGGGCGAATAGCGGTCGCCATTGCAAAGGCTAAGCGCACGATCATTCCTGAGCTGTAGATACGCACCGGCAAATCAAAGAAATCGCCGAGTTCGGCGAAGCTACGTACATCCTCTTGCATAGCTTCAACCGCCGCGTGATCCATATCATGATAGCAGCCGCGAAGCACAACATTTTCTCGTCCCGTCAGCTCGGGGTTCATGCCTTGGTTGGGGTCGAGCAACGCATTGAGCGACCCCTGTATACGGACGCTGCCCGAGACCGGCTCATACACGCCTGCCATCGCGCGCAGTAATGTCGTTTTACCCGCCCCGTTATGGCCAACCAGCCCAAGTCGCTCACCAGGCTTTAATGTGAAGCTGATGGCGCGTAGTGCCTCCACAACAAAGCGATGCTTCTCATTCTCCTGCAACCGCCGACGACCCGTGGCGCGCTCCAAAATGCTGCGCTTAAGACTCCGGGATTGGCCGTGATAGAGCGGAAAGTCGATCCGGAGCTCCCGAACGTCAATGCGCGCTACCATTGCATTACACCCAGAACGCGATGCGGTGACGAACACGAACAAAGGTGAACCAGCCGAGAGCACATAGCACCAAAGAAAAGCCAAGGGCGCTTAAATAGGTTGCTTGGCTGGCGAGGTGGCCAAGCAATGGTGCGCGAAGCACCTCCAAGATGGAATAGAAGGGATCGTAAACTAGGAAAACACCTCGACTGCCCAGCAGGTCTGGTTTGAACATCACGCCTGATACGTAAAAGGCGATCTGAACAATGCTGGTGACAATAGGCGGAATATCTCGGAAGCGCGCGCAGACTGCTCCTAGCATTAGCGAGATGGCAGCCCCGTCCACCAACCACAACAACAGCGCTGGGAGGGAGGCAAGAGCTGACCAACCTAACGGGGAGCGGAACACAAGAAAGACTATCACAATTACTACCAAATTATGCGCAAAAATTAAGAGATTGCGCGCCAAGATCTGAAAAATAAACAGGAAGAACGGTATCCGCATAGACCTGATCATGTTTTCAGCTTGAGTGAAGACTGTGCAGCCGTCACTTATGATAGATGAGAGAAAGCTCCAAAGCGTTAGCGACAGCGCCAGGAAGGGGAGATAAGTGTGGATCGGGGTCTTAAATAAATACGCGTAAACAAATCCCAGCGCACCAACCATGACCGCTGTTGAGAGCGTCAGCCAGAACGGGCCAAGGACCGATCCTCTGTAGCGGAGCCGGATATCAAACCAGCTCAGCATCAAGGAGAGGCGCCATAACTTGGCACCGCGCAGCAGGTCCTGCAGCGCCATGGCGTTACGGTCGCGAAACCCCAAACCTTGACGAAGATCAATCGCAAAACCGCCGTCGATTTCGGTTCGAACGGGAGGCTGGTTATCTAAAGAAAGGGTCATTTGCTTTGCGGATAGCTGATCCGAATCGAGGGTGCAAGCGGTTCGTCCTTCGAGAATAAGAATCCACGCCCACGTAGGCGCTCCATATGTCGCTCCACCAACAAAGCTTGCATGCCCGTACCCTACCTCAGGCAGCAAGCACATGGTCTTTCTTTAGCTCAACTGCTGGGACGCTTTGTCGTGCCTTCCGCCCAGGACTAATAACGTAGCTTTCGAAGGCCAGTAGCCCATCAACGATACACGTCCTCGGTGTTGAGATAATTCTTTACAAAGTGCTCGATGGCCTCCTCCAGCGACGTACCTGGCTTATCATAGCCCGCCGCTCGTAGCCGGTGGTCATTGGCTTGCGTAAAATACTGATAACGCGGACGCATCGCCTCCGGCATTTCGACGAAACGAATGCGCCGCTCCAAACCTAATGTGTCAAAAATGGTGCCAACCAAATCGAGGAAAGTACGAGCCTTGCCACTCCCCAGATTATAGAGCGCCACGCCCTGCGGGCATGCCAGGAGCCACAGTACGACATCAGTAATGTCATGCACGTAGACGAAATCGCGTAGCTGCTCGCCGTCCTTGTACTCCACTTTGTAGCTACGGAACAGGTCGATCGTCTCGCCCGCCTTGATCTTCCCGAAATATTTCGAGACTAAGCTCATCATCGGTCCCTTGTGATATTCGTTTGGACCAAAGACGTTGAAAAACTTGAGTCCCACGCAGAGCGGCGGCAAACGTTCGCCATTTTCTCGTCGCGTGGCAATTACTTGGTCGAAAAGATGCTTGCTCCATCCGTAAAGGTTGAGCGGGCGAAGATTTCGCAGATGGGAAAGAGACATGTCATCGTCGAAACCGAGTGCCCCGTCTCCATAGGTAGCAGCTGAGGAGGCGTAGATCAGCCTAACGCCATGCTTCGTGCACCAATCAAGAAGATGGAGCGAAAAGCGAAAATTGTTTTCAAGAACCTCGTCTCCGTCCTGAGCGAGAGTCGAGGAATTAGCGCCCATATGAATGATCGCCTCAATATCGCTGCGGCTTTCGAGCCACGTCATTAGCTCCCGAGGCGGCACAATATCTTGCACCACTCGTTTTCGCAGCGTCTGCCATTTGCCTTCGGAGCCAAGCGTATCGCAAACTACTATATCGGTACGTCCGAGCTCGTTCAGTGCGGCCACGATATTGGAGCCTATAAAACCTGCTCCCCCCGTCACGACAATCAAATCGTCTCTCCTTAGGCCCTCGCTCCATGCGAGTATGCTGGAGCGATGCTGCACAATCCCCTGCCCCCGCAGCGGCAGTTAAAGTTTATCTGGGCAGCGCGCGATGCGCCACCATGATGGCAGCCGTGAGATGATAGAGGCTGCTCGCCGGTGCCACGTGACGCTCGAACGCGCCGTCGGCATCACGTCGCTCTATCCAAAGACCGGCAGGAGCCGGCGTGATGTAGGTGTCGAGCACATCGTAGGCTTCCAGTACCTTCTCCTCGGAAGCGTCAGGCCGCAGAATTTCGGCTTTCAGCCGTTCGGTCTGTGGCCAAAGCCGCTGACTGCCGGCCCGTAGGGTCCCATCGCTCCAAATCTCATCCACCAGAGCAAGCGTCCTGGGGTCTCGGCCGTAGCGCTCATAAAACACGGCAAGACTCTCGGCTAAAGCCGCCTGTCCTTCAAGAATTGATCGGCCATTGGCGATGCACAGCCGCCGGTGCCAGTCGAGCAGCCATATCCATTCTGCGTGATGTCCGGGCTCGACCACGAAACGCCCTTCTTCTCGATGCGGCACCAGCGTCTCGTCGAAATATTCCGGTAAAGCCCCCTCAACGGATTGCCAAAGACGCGTGACAAAAAACTCCGCCAAGCTATCAGCCCGGTCGAGGAAGCTTTTAAGTCCGAAAGCCTCGGCGGCGGCCAAGTACGCCTCGAAGAGGTGCATGTGCGGATTTTGACGTCGGGGCAGGCTAGGCGGGAGGCTCTCCAGATAACCGCCCGTCTCATGCGCAAAAGCGGCTCCTAGAAAAGCGTCAAGTGCCATGGCCTCATCACGTATCGTATCGCTCGGCATTACTCGCATCGCGCTTGCAAGGGCCAGCAATACAAAGGCATGGTCATAGAGATCCCGCCTTTGATCGAGGACGCGTCCGGCAAGGTCAAATCGCCAAGAATAGCCGCCAGCTGGGTGAAGTGCATGGCGGCGGAGATAGCCAAGCCCAAGAACCACTGCCTCCTCGGCGCCAGGCAGACCTGCCGCCATTGCTTCGCTGAACACATAGGTCTGGCGGGTGACAACGCGGAGCCGTCGGAACTCTGCGGAACAGCCGTGGGTCTCGAGATCCAGGTGCTCGTGAAATCCGCGGACCGACCCTTTGCCATCACGATCGCGCCCATGCTTTAGCCAAAATGGCCAAGCCTCTTCTTGCAACCAGGCGCGGGCTTTGGCATCGGCGGCGGCTAGAGCGGGTGTGGGCATCAACGGCATGACGCACCCTTCTAAGAATCGACGAATGTCGGCTTACTGGGAACCATGCTACCAGTTCCCATGCCGCCACCGGCGTTAGGTTCGATCGTTCCCATGCGCCGGATCATCTCCGTGGTACTGCTATTCGGAAGGTAGTTAATTAATTCAACCCGGCCGCCGTAAGATTCTACAACCTCGCGCCCCACAACTGTCTCAGGCCGATAATCGCCACCTTTGAAGAGAACGTTGGGACGGAGGGCCGAGATGAGGTCAAGCGGCGTATCTTCTTCGAACAGAATGACGGCATCAATCGCTTCCAGTGCGGCGGCGACCGTCATTCGTGCGACTTCGTCCTGTACCGGACGGTTCGGACCCTTGAGACGCTTGACCGAGGTATCAGAATTGAGCGCAAGGACCAGGCGGTCCACCCGGTCTCGGGCCTCCGTCAGGGTGAAGATGTGACCAGGATGCAGGAGATCGAAGCAGCCATTGGTGAACCCGACCGCGAAGCCTGCCTCCTGCCAAGCGAGAACCTGATCCTGGAGCGCAGCGACACTCTGAAAGACTTTGGAGTTGATGCGATGCTCATGCCGGTCGAGGAGGATAGTGGAGATTTCCTCGCGACTGGCGAAGGCTGTGCCGCGTTTCGCCACCACAACGCCAGCAGCAGCATTCGCGATCCTCGTCGCACCCTCCAAGCCTGCCCCGGCAGCGAGTGCCATGGCTAACGCTCCGACCAGCGTATCCCCTGCACCTGAGACATCCGTGACGCGGCGGGCGATTGTAGGCAGCCTCGTTGTCGTACGTCCGCCTTCGACAAGCTGCACGCCTCCCTGACTGCGCTTGACGCAAATGGCAGATACGCCTGAGCGTCGGGTAAGATCGGCCGCTGCCTGCTCAACGGCATCGTCATCCTGCGGTATCGCTCTCCCGAGCGCCGCTGATACCTCGTGCAAATTGGGCGCTATCACTGTCGCACCGCGGTACTTGCTGAAATCGGACCCCTTTGGGTCGACAACTATGGGGATTCCACGTAGCGCCGCGGCTTTGCCAACTGCCTCCATTAGAGACTGCTGAAGCACGCCCTTAAGGTAGTCTGAGAAGATAACAACATCAGCATCTTCCAGCGCGCCTAGGGCGCGATTAGTAAGAGTTGCCAGGATATCAGGCGGGGGCGGCGCCGTCATTTCCCAGTCCAGACGTAGCAAATGGGTGTTATATTGCGGGTTAACGAGCCTCACCTTCAGCGTCGTGCTGCGGCCCGGATCGTAAGTGAGATCAGCGATAATTTCCGGGAACCGAGCAAGCTCCGCTTCGAGTTCGCCAGCAATTGCATCTTGGCCGCAAAGCCCGACAAGCCGGCATCGGCCGCCTAGCGTCGCAACGTTCACCGCGACATTGGCCGCCCCTCCCAGCATTTGCTCCTGCCGGTCTGCCGCCAGCACAAGCGACGGCGCTTCTGGCGAAACGCGCTCAGTTCGGCCATACACAAATCGATCAAGCATGATATCGCCGATTACCACGACTCGACGGCCAGGCATTGCAAGCAAAATGTCGGCTATCGGCGTTGTCATTGGCATCCTCCAGTGCTTTCAACAACCTCACGGACGGGCTCACAGTGCCCCGTAGATCGCTTCACACGAAACATTATTGCGTCTGCCCTAAAATGCGTCGAACCTCCTCATCGAGGTCCGCTGGACGAACTAAGTGACCCACAATCCCCGCCGCTCTTGCGGCCTCGAGGTCGGTAGGCCGGTCACCGATAAGGAAAGAGCCCGGAACCTGAATACGCCATGCGTCCATGAGATCAAAAATCATGCCTGGTGCCGGCTTGCGGCAGCGGCAAACCTGGCGATATGCAGCGATTGGTGCCTCAGGATGATGGGGACAATAGGCAAAAGCATCAATGTGCGCGCCGACGACGGCAAGCTGATCCGTCATCCAGTTATGCAGCAGGTGGACAGCCTCCTCATGGTAGTAACCGCGAGCCACCCCCGCTTGATTAGTAACTACAAATACAAAATAGCCCGCTACGTTGAGCCGCCGCACAGCCGCGCCGGCCCCCTTGATCCACTGTACCTTATCAGGATCATTTGGGTAGCCGTCATCAACGATAAGTATCCCATCCCGATCAAGAAATGCGGCAGGGCGCCGCGGTAGGGTGGCGCTTTTCCCAACATTTAGATCCCCATGACCCAGTGAACATTTATTCATGGACAGAAAGAGCCCCAAGCACTTCCCGGACATAGCCTGAGGCCGGTAGCTCATCAATTAAAGCCCGTTCTAGCCGCGCGCATCCGGCAGCCTGACCCTCACGCATAGACCGGGATAGAGGTGGCAGGCTAGCGAGAGCTAAGCCGAGAAGACTACTCACCTGCATAAATTTAGCATCGTTAAGCAAGAACGTTTCAGGGAGACCATCCTGCCCTCCGTGCAGTGACTCAAGGATATCAATCGCGGTTCTCTCCACGGACCACAGCCTTGGTGGTGCACCCGGCAAATTACCTTGCTGAGGCTCAGGCCAAGCCTTTGTGATTAAAACCACCCAATCGGGGATCCCGAAGCGCCCAGCCTCTGCCAGAACCTGCATGACGCTGGCCTCACCAAAAGGATCTGCAGCCAGGATAACCGCAGAGGGAGTCACGGCGTGGGTCCTGAGGCCATCATAAGGGCGCTTATGGCATCAGGCAGCTCATTTGACCAGTTCGCTAGCCGCTTTCGCCGGTCTGTCAAGCTCGACGCCCGAGTTTAGTTCCTATAAACAAGGCAGATGTCCTCCAATTCGAACACGACCCGTCATCTTACGGTAACCTCATTGCCTCCGACTGTCACACAGATGCATGTAGACAGACCTTGGTCGCGCGTTGATCCGAGTTTAGGGCGTCCGTTCGGCGTTGCTCAGCGATGGTCCGATTCTCCCGGGTATGCGGCCTTGGGGAAGAGACTGCCTGTGGACCGAATTCTCCTCATCAAAGCCGACGCGATTGGGGACTTCGTTCTCTCCCTCGACGCCATGTTGGAGTTGCGACAAGCTTTTCCGGAAGCGCACCTTACCCTCGCTTGCGGCCCTTGGAATGTGCCTATGGCGAAGGCCCTCGACCTATTTAACGAAATTCATGTGGTGAATTTCTTTGCCCCCCGTGCAGATATCCCCCGCCCCACATTTACCGTTGATCTCCTCAACGGACTAGAAGAGCGACGGTTCGACCTTGCGATTGATGTCCGAATTGACGCCGACACACGGGAGATCATGCCGCACATTCAGGCCACCTATAAATGTGGGTTCGAGTCTAATCCCGTCGTGGACTCTCAGATGACGTTCTGGCTGCCCCACGGAATGCCCCCTGGGACTGATGCCAATCTTGGCATGCATCAAACTTTGTTGATGCGACGTCTCATTCATACTGTGATCGGCGTGTTTCGGACTACACCTGACGTCCCTCGGCTTCTCCGCGAGCGCGTCGTTGTTCCTGCTGATTTTGACCTCAGTTTTACTGAAGGACGAATCCTTATCGCATGTAGTACCTCGTCCGGCCGGATCGCGAAAAACTGGCCGTTGCGCCGATATTGCAGCATCATTTCCTGGCTGTGCAACAAGATGGGTGCCGCCGTTCTTCTTCTTGGTGGCGGGGATCAAAGGGCAGAAGCTGAATACCTAATCGGGGAATGCAGATCTCCTTATCTTTCATCGGCCGCCGGTCAAACGTCGCTGCCTCAATCCTTGGATTTGATTTCTCGCGCCGACATCTATTTGGGCAATGATACCGGCCTCACGCATCTTGCTGCGCGACTTGGAACGCCAACAGTGTGCATTTACTCAGGAATCGACCCAACAGCCATGTGGGCACCAATCGGGCCCGATGTAACGTTGCTTAAAGCGCCGGTTCCCTGTTCGCCCTGTCACATCGCAAATTTGTCTGACTGCCATTATGGGCATGCGTGTATCCACGATGTCAACGAAGACGACGTCAAGGCCGCTCTAAGAGGCAAGGTCATCGCCGCCCAGCACAAGCGTGTCAGTAGAACGCCTAGTGCGCTGGATGCGCTTTCGAACCTGACCACGATACTATCGAGCTGCAATCCGAGCGAAAGTAAGTAACGATGACTGTGCTAAGGACGTTGGGGAACGTTCGAAATTTCTCGCGCCGACTCTTTGATTTCCTGACTACGATTTTAAATGAAACTCGCTCGACTAACGAAACGGTAAAATCTCTCGAGCATAATCTCGGTTTTGCAAAAGCAGGCGTTGATATACCCTACCAACTGCAGCGCATCGGCGAGATCGTCGCGACAAACCATCTCGTATCGAAACGACTGGCATCTGGGTCCGCGGCGCTAAATGATTTTTGTGATGAGGCAGCGCAGCTCCTGCTCCAGCACCAACGGCAACTCGACGCCATTTTGAGTGCCAACAAGCTGCTCCTCGAGCGGACACACAATGTTGGCAGAGTTGTCGATCGCGGGATTCCAGCTCTCGAGCAGTCGCTCATTCATTTGACCGAAATGGCAAGGCGTTCAGCGAGCGGCCGCGAACGTATCGCCGCTGCGCTCGATGAGCAGGCAAAAAAGCTTTTTAAGCTTGAAGAAATCGTGAAGGCACAAGAAGTAGTGCTACCCAGTTGGCACGCGACACCCGACTCTGCCGCCGAGATTCGCAGTGTACTGCGTCTTATCGCTCCCCGCAAAGCATCTGATAGTCCGAAACGACGCTTCGGGCGCGAATTTGACGGCGGTTACGTAATGCTCGACGATTTCAAAGGAGCGAGCACCGCGCTGTCTCTCGGCATCAACGACGACGTTTCTTGGGACATCGAAATCGCCCACCGCGGTCTGGATGTCTTCCAATTCGACCACACAATTTCCGAAACGCCAACAGCGCACGAGCGCTTCCATTTCAATCCTTTGCGGATTGCGGCTCAGCCGGCCGATGGCGCCGTTACTTTGGAAGAGGCCTTCCGGCTGGCGGACATAGGAGGCAGATCCTCCGCCATACTTAAGATGGATATCGAAGGCGACGAATGGGACGTTCTGGACAGCGTTGCTGATGATGTTCTGAACCGCTGCAATCAGATTGCGGTTGAATTTCATCATATGGAGCGCCTGATGGAACCCGCATCCTTAGCTCAGGCACGCAGGGTCTTTGAAAAGCTGGCTCGGAGTTTCTTTCTATTCCACGTACACGGAAACAATTGCGGCAACCTCGTAAATGTTCATAACATCGTGCTCCCTGAGACGCTCGAAATGACATTCGCGAAGAACGACGTGTATCAGTCCGTGCATACTCAGGAACTTTTCCCCCAGGAAGTTGACATGCCTAATCAACCGGGACGCGCGGACTTCTTTTTGGGAAGCTTCCATTTTTAGTTTTTCGTCAGGCAAACACACTGACGCCGTATTGCCCGTAGCAGCGATGGAACGACCGATTTTATGACAATGCGCATAGGGTTTCTGGGGAATTGCCAGGTGCAAACCATGGCATACTTGACGACGTTGATGAGCCCAGGCTCCGAAGCTATTTATTTTGATTATTCAACCCCCGAGTCGCGGGACGAGTCGGCTCGAATCGCCTTCGTCGATAGGCTTGCCGATTGCGATCATATCCTAACGCAGTTGGCTTCGTTCAGCGTTACCAATGAGAGCGATCTACGCGCGCGTTTCGGCTCCAAAGTGGTAACTATAGCCAATTTCTATTTCCGCGGTCTTTTTCCAGACAGCTGTTATATTGGAGACTTTGGCCAGCGACTGGACGAGCCCAGCTCCGTCAACAGCGTCGTCATTCTCGACGCTTTCTTACGCGGGGAAAGCGAGACAGCGGCGGTGAACAGTTTCAACCGCGAGAACTACGCGCGGCTTGGCCTCCTGGATGCATGGGCTCTCAGTATGGCGGAGATGCGACGCCGAGAGGCGAATGGGGCTGTGCAAGTGCCCGGAGCCGAACTGATGGAGGCGGCATGCTTGCGGTACCCTGCGTTTCTAACGATGAATCATCCATCCATTGTGATGCTCGCGGAGTACCTACAAAAAGCATTTGCCTACGCTGGGATTCCACATCAGGCGATCAATTCGGCCATTTATGATGATCCTCTTGATCTGCATGACGTTACTCCAATCGACGATATCATCGCCGAGACACGGAACCTACCCTATCGGGGCACACAGCGCTGGCGCTTCAATTCCCTTGAGCGGCGATACATTGACCGCGCGGAACTGGTTCAGCGCTTTTACGCCACATATCGAGAAGCGCCAAGGAATCGGCTAGTTGTAAACTCTCCAACTGATTTGGTTGAGCGGTATAGAAGCGACCCAAAGCTACGGTTTCTTGTTGATGCCGCTGCGCCAGTTGTAGCGGCCCCCGTCCGAGTGAGCGGCAGTGAACATCAGCAACGATCAATGCAGCGGATTGAGAATACTCTCGACGCAATACTATCAAAATCCGAAGAAGCCAGAGTTTATATCCACAAGCTGCACTCCTTCCATCAGATCGCCGATCCGAAAATCGAAGCCATTAGAAGCATCGTGACCGAGGATGCTCTCCTACGGCAGGAGAGTTCTGCTGCCTCCGAACTAAAAATTCTTGAAGCCATTCGAGCTGTGCCAAATTCCATTCTTCCACGCATCCCGAGATTGCGCCGCCTTTGGATTGCTATACTCGTCATGACCTTCTTAGCCGCAATGGCAGCCGAGATTGTGATGCGGATGGCTGTGGGGAGAATTTAACCCCTCTGCTCGCATGCGCTTATGCGTATCGCGCAGATCCACATTACTGAGTGGAATGGTTTTTTCTGACGTTTTCCCGGCGTACCGTCCATCTCGTAGCAGCTATCACAGACATCCAGGAACGAGGCAGAAGCGCGGCATGAGGAAGAACGCAGTGAACCTCGCACCCGTGATGCTGGTCACAGGATTTGTTCCGAAAGCCGAAGTGCGCGCATTGACCGGACTACGTGGGCTTGCTGCTTTGAACGTCATGATCGGCCATTACGACATCCATAGCCTTCCCTTCCTCCATTGCTTTGATTTCACAGACGCCGCCGTCGATGTTTTCTTCTGCCTAAGCAGCTTCACGCTGTGCATGGTCTATCTATCCGACCGAAAGCGCTTTAACTCTTATGATTTCGCTGTCGCCCGATTTGCCCGAATTTACCCGCTTTTTGCCCTCGTGATGACGGTCGGGCTTCTAACAGGCTACTTCTGGGGTGATGAAGCGTTTCCTCACTTCAGTGATGCTTTCATTCTAAAACATACGCTGGCGCAGTTTTTTCTGATTGCTGCTCTCCCAATAAAAAGCCTCTATGGCTTTTGGAACCCGGCCGCATGGTCGGTCGCTATCGAAGGAGTCTGTTATCTCTTCCTCTTCCCTGTCCTCGTGAAGTATTGGCCGCAGGTTCTGCGCCTTTCACCACGTCTGCTGCTGGCAGGAACAGTGTGCTGCGCTCTGATCTGCCACGCAACCTATGTGAAACTATACGATCCCGCAATTAACTTAGTCGGCTTTTCTGGTCCCACCGGTTATTTTACCTACTGGGTTGCCCTGTTCCGCGGCAGCTCAATGTTTATCTCTGGAGCCCTTGCCTACGCTGCCCTTCATCGCCATCGCGAGCTACAACAAGCGACCGGTCTTTTGACTGATGCCGTGACACTGTTAATTATCGCTATCATAGCAGGCGCGTCATTTGGATTTGTCAATCGTCATGCGATGGTTGTACTGGCGCCGTTACTGATCATGGGTATGATGGACCACCAGTCTCTGACAGCGCGCGTACTCGGATCGGGTCCACTGCATTTTCTCGGTTTGATCTCATATTCTATCTATCTGTGGCATCTGCCGGTATACGAAATAGTCTTGCATCTCCGTCCCGCATTTATGGCTTCGGAAATTACACGTATACTCGCGCCGCTTGTGGCGACACTCGGCCTTTCGGTAATCTCCTACTACTTCTTCGAAACCCCCCTGAGACGCCATGTTCGGTGGTTGTTTAGGGCGAAGCGCGGAAAGGCGGCACGACGGAACGAATAGACTGAGCCGCCCGCCGCGGCGATGTCATATCGCAACGTCTTCTTTGTTCTATTGCCTTTGGAACCTTTGCAAGGTGGTGCAATGTCCGATTTACCGAGAAACACTCCGAGCACTACTGTAGCAAGGGCCTCCGAATACTTAGTGCCAGTCGCCCAACTCAACCTTGAAGTTCGCAGACTCAATGCCAGATTGCGCAGCGCCGAGTCACTTATAGACAAAGTGACGCTGGAAAAGGCACAGCTCAGCGCAGCCTTCGCTGTCGCTCTTGCGGAGCGGGAAAAGATTCTCGCCTCCAAGACCTGGCGAGTGGCACGCGCAATTCAAGCTGCCTTGAACATACTCCGGCGCATCTTGGGACCCGCCCGCAAACGCGGCAATCCATCCTCGGAGCCTCCGCACGAATCTCGCACTCACGAGTCGTCAGGCGCTGTTGCAGTACATAGAGATACCACTCCCTCCTATCACGATTGGGCAAGAGCCTCGACCACGCTTTCATCGACAGACCGCAAGCTGATTGTTGAGCACATCAAAAGCTTTACCGTCAGACCGGTCATCTCCTTAGTTATCTGCGCTGGCGGGGAGAATCCGGCTGCTATTGAAACGACCATGGCCTCGATCCGCTCTCAACTGTATCCACATTGGGAATTTTGCTTAAGCCCGCAAGACGCAGTAACCGGCTCCTTTCTGGCGATGTTGGAACCTGGCGATATCCTGGGCGAGGAAGCACTTTTCGAAATAGTGTTCGAACTCCAGTCCGCGCCGGAATTGGCTGTTATTTATACCGACGAGGATCGGATCAATGAATTGGGGCAACTCAATAGTCCTATGCTGAAGCCTGCCTTCAGCATAGACCTTGCTCTTGCCACCCGGCTGACCGGAGCTCTCACCATCTATCGCCGTTCGACGCTCGAGGCCATGGGCATTTCAGCAAAATCGATCACCTCGATTTCGGATCAGGAGCTTGTTGTCGCTGTCGCGGCTCATAGTGGCGCCTCCGCAATCCGACATATTCCCGCCATCCTTTGCCATCGGGCAGCGACGAATATCGATGCTGCGGTCACTCCTGATGCAGCGACCGCAGCCAAGCGTCTGGCGACCGTTGCTAGCAAGATCGCTTCGGTGGAGGTCACGCCCCTACCTAATCATCCCCAATGGAACCGCGTAATTTGGCCCCTGCCCCCTGTCCTCCCCCGCGTCAGCGTGATCATTCCGACACGCGATAAGGCGGATTTGCTGACACGCTCCGTTCTAGGAGTCCTCTTTCGTACTAACTACCAGAATCTGGAAGTCATCATCGTTGATAACGACAGCGTGGACACCGCTACCTTCGGGCTGTTTCGCTTACTGGAGAACGACTCACGCGTAAGAATAATCCATGTGCCAGGCACCTTCAACTATTCGGCGATGAACAACAAAGCCGCACGGGAGGCAACCGGAGATATTTTGCTACTGCTCAACAATGATATTGATGTAATCGAGCCCGGTTGGCTGACCGAATTAGTCTCGCACGCTGTGCGACCTGATGTTGGCGCGGTTGGAGCAAAGTTACTCTATGCAGACGGCCTTGTCCAGCATGCGGGCGTCGTTCTAGGCGTCGGAGAACACAACGCCGGTCCCGGGGTTGCAGGGCATTTTGGACTTGCGGCGGAGCCCGACGACCCCGGGTATCTCGGCCAGTTCGCCGTCACGCGTGAGGTTTCTGCGGTGACGGGCGCATGCCTAGCACTCCGGCGCGAGATCTATGATGCAGTAGGCGGCCTCAACGAGGAGCAACTTCCTATATCTTTTAACGATGTAGACTTTTGCCTGCGCATCCGAGCCAAGGGCTTCCGCATCATCTGGACGCCGTTTGCGCGACTTTATCACCTTGAGTCTGCAACGCGCGGCCTCGCAGAGAATCCAGAAAGGATTGCACAGTCAGCAAGAGAAGCTGATTATATGCGACATCAATGGGGAACAACTCTCGATCAAGACCCCTTCTACAACCCCGCTTTCGACCGCAGGGATCACTCTTTTAAGCTGGCCAGCTCACCTCGAATCAAGAAGCAGTGGCGCTGTAAAACGGATCAACCCGCTGAGAGTTCCTAAAGCTTCCAATGGCATTTCCTACTTCCCGCCGGACTTTATTGTCAGGTATTTTCGTATCGAGAAACAGAGGCGCCGCCACGTGGCCCCTGGAGCTGAGCTACCTCCTGCAGGGTATCCTCAACAACCTTGACGAAGGCGGCGGCGCTCACGTTCCAATCGGTGACTTTGGCCATTCTTGGAACCGGTTGGCATACTTCAGAACGCTTGACTTGATCCGCTAGCCATTCACATCCGATCAGAACACTATGGGTCGTCTTGATACCGAACTCACGGTGAGCTGGAATATCGGATGCCAAGACCGGAAGACCCATGGCAAGAGCCTGCCCAATCCCCAGGTTATATCCCTCCCACTTCGAGAAACTCATATAAGCATCGGCCATCTTGTAGAGATCGGCCAGCGTGGCGTTGGAGACATTCGGATAGACCTTAAATCCGAGGGCCTCCACCTGCTTCACATCCTCCGCGGTCCCTGCACCAGCCAGCACCCATTCGACTTTGGGCGAGAGATTAGGATATAGATAGGGGAATTCGCGCAGAATTTCTGCGATTTTGTCGAGTCCTTTATATGCACGTTCACCTTCATGAAAGCGACAAACCGTCAGTACAACAAATTTTCCCTTCCAACCCCTCTTTTCCCGCAAGCGGTCTCGATCCGAGCGGTAGGTTTCTGACCATACAGCTAAGTGAGAATTCGCATTTTCTACGACGATCGCATCTTGATACAGCGTCTCCTCTTTTACCGATTGAGAAATAACACTAATCGCAGCTGCGAGAACGGCAGCACGCCGCTTTTCGTCGCCGACCCGAACGAGATAGTCACGCGTTGGCCCCTGAAAGAGATGGACCGGCGGTTCGCCGTGATCATGAGCTAAAACCGGAATGTGACTCCCCACAAGAAGTGAGACTTCGAAGAAAGGCGGGGTGTGGCTGACGATCAGCGCGACGCCGTTTCTAAAGGCATATGCTGCAGCTTCCTCCGCCGACGTTAGATTTACGCGCACGCAACCCGGAAAACTTAGTTCCTCATCGGCAGCAGGCCCACCTATGACCACCTCGTAGCCGCTCTCAACCAACTTCTTAGCGTGTTGTTGCATAACTACCGGGACACCGTACCCGACCTTGTAAACCAGACTAAGCATTAGAATGCGAGAAGCGCTGCTGGCACTTTGCAACCACGGCATGCGTACCCGCGGGGGCTCTGCTAGCGCCCCGACACGCTGCAGAGACTTGTTGGGGTTATAAAACGGGTCGTCATAAAAGTAGTTGCGGAAGCGCCTACACGTGTAGTCTGCTTCGCTGAAGCCTCGGAGCGCTATCTCTCGTGTCTCTGTAAGGCTTTCTCCCGGAGGTCTCTGAGAGAGAAGCGCGTCTGCGATGTATATATTACGCAAATTAGCCGAAAGAGCCGAAAGGCAGAGCTTGATATCGCCCCAAGAGGTGATAAGTACCTGATCAAATCCTCCCAATTCGAGAAATATTTCTCGGCGGATGGCGAGACAGGCTCCCAACGGCAAAGACATCTCCCGTGTATGGTCTTGGAGCGATGCGATCGCCGGCTGCATGGTATGCAGCAGAGGCCCCGCTGTCCCAATGCCACCTGCAACCGAACCCGCTTGCTTGAGCGCCCCATCCGGGGACAGAACTTTGCTTCCAACAGCGCCGACGCCGCGCATCTGCGCAATGCTCGCGATTTTGGCGAGCCATTCTGGGTCAATGACATTGGCGTCGCCGTCGAGAAATACCAAAACATCGCCACGCGCCACGTCCCGAGCCGCGGCATTGATTGCTGCGACGCCAGACGAAGGATTGGGCCGGACGATCAATAAGTTTGGTCGGGATTCTATTTCATTAAGGAACTCCACTAATTCCGGTGGGTTTGAACCATTGTCAACAACGACGATTTCTACTCTCGCCTCTTCATACGACGTATTTTCCAAAATACCATCAAGACAAATTCGAAGTTCCTCGAGTCCGGTTAATTTACGAAGAATGATTGAGACCGTCGACGCACTCCCTTTATCAGTCGTCTTTTTGTGCATCCTGCACGGGTTTTTGCGCAAATGGAACAATATGAAAGGAAGATGCTCAATCAATTTATCCCGCCCCCATGTTCGCAGCATGAGCCGACGAATCCAATCATCCCTTTCAGACAATGCCGGATGCATTAACGTCTCGGTTTCTTTACAGTCCCACTCGGCCTCCTCCGAAATAAGAAGGCAATCCCCGACGTAGTTGTAGGAGGTAAGGTATTGGGGTGAGAACTGCGGCTTAAAACACGGAGCCTCTCGCTCGCTGCCAGCAGAGCTAAGATCATGGTCAGAATAGACAATCGCTGCACCGGTCGTTGTTGCTGCTTGAAGAAACATATAAGTCGAGAACTTGTTAAGCAACACGCTGCCGAAGGTCAAAAGAACAAATCTAAATCTACTCCGGATCTTCTCTACTTCCGAAGCTAGCGTGATAACCGGAATTTCTCCGGCAGCGGCTTGCAGCCACTGCAGTTCAGAAGTATCCAAATCGGATGACGCGACTATTGCGCCCTGCCAATCAGCATGGATGGCACCTCGCCAGGAGGCCAACATGTGTTCGATGGACGCGACATCATCCCGACCGACCACCGCCAAAACAAGGAGCTCGGGAAGGGCTAGCTTAGCGTGATGAGATGTTGCCGCTTGCTCGTGATCATTTTTGGATATGTCATATCGATCCAACCAGTCACGGTATGCAGCAGCATCTACGGAACTAGAAGGTGCGGGAAGCTGCTGCTCAGGCTCCGCAACATTTGCCGTGTTGATGATCCACTGCCGAAGACCCGGAGCGCCCTTTCGGACTCCAACGTGCACGATGGACTTTGCAAGAAAGGCCAGATTTTGATGACGGCCGTGGATTTTCGTCAGTAATAGAAGCCCCGTTCTAAGAGACTGGGCATTACGCCGAACCTTTTTGAAGAGCATCGACTACCTTCCGTCGGTCAATTCCACAGCCATCGCTCGGTTGTTCATCAACCTCACCCGATGACTCGTGTCCTTTTGGGATCTCACTGCTGCAATGCCACACGATTAACCCGATTTTGACAAGAGATAGGCAATCCTTTTTGTCGCGAATCCCTTCGATGCCCGGATGGACGGGCACATAGTTTTCTCAGCCTGGGTTTATGCGAATTTTTTGCCAGGTTAGATAGGCTTTTTGCAGCGGAGATTCTAACTGACTTCTGCGTACGGTCCATCAGCGGATCGCAGCAGCGTCCCATACGTGCCGATTTCCTGACATACACAGGATCACTCCACTCTTATACGACGGAAGCCGTTGACCCGCCGTTGACGCGTTTGGTGAACGATTTGCATAGCTTCGGCATACCCAGGGCACCACAGCATAAAAAGAGCCTGCAGCGACAATATACGGGCTGCCCTGTCCCCGCGTCATAGCTTGACAAAATTCCGGGGGACGAGGGAGCCCACGGTGGTCCACACCGCTTAAAATCGGCGTCGCCGACGCAATTCTCACCCCTTGCGCTGAGAGCGTTTGGTGAAAATTTTTCTCGACCTAGGCCCCAGCGTCATGCAGACTCGCCAATATACTGTCCTGGTGGAGTAGACTTTAGTCAGTCGTACGATGACGCGCACTTCAATCCGATGCTAGGAAAGCAATCCAGAAGGCGGCGCACAGGGCTGTTTGTTGCCGATGCTAGAGTTACGCGATTCTGTTTCAACGTCCGGTGGCCCTTAAGGGCATCCCAGGAAATGGCGAACAAGCGATATCTCCGTATGCCCCGTGAGGTCTTGGGGCGGGCGTTTGGAGGTATTTTGGCAAGCGCGGCCTACCTAGCTCGGCTCAATGCACAGGAAGTTGAATGACCTTACCGAAACCGCTCTCTCGAATGGAAGCTTATTCGGTCACCCGCCGGGTCTCCGAACTCCAAGCCGAGATTGCCAAAAGCGAACTTAAACGAGCCCGGCTCAATGCTACGATTTCTGAACAAGAGGCTGAAATATTGGCGCTGCGGGAAGCCATAGGGCAGATCCATGCCTCTCTATCCTGGCGGCTTTCAGCACCGGTGCGGATCGCCGGCTCGCTCTTGCGGACCATGTTGCCGCACCTGCCGGCCTTGCGCCGTATCTGCCGAGACGCACAACGCCGCCCTTCGACGGCGGATAACGTGATCTTGCCCGAAAACCCCGTGGACAGAAGCAACTACATCCCCTTGCACACCTCAGAAGGCGGTTCTGGTACGGTGACTATTGAGATACTCCATCGGTTGTCCCAGTCCTTGTGATCTCACACATGACCACACTTTTCGTTAGCGATGCAATTGTTGAAGAACGATTGAACTTCTATATGACCGGTCCAAACGCGGCCTTAAGCGGCTGGAGAAAACTCTCTGCGCTTTACCAGCAAAGCTTTGCGAGCTGCGGCCTAAGGGTCAGATCCGTCATACGCCCTGAAATCTATCACACAGAGATTTCGCATCAGCTTCTCGGTGTCGAACCTGGTGATTGGCATCTTGCTGTCAAGCCGCTAGAGCACCTGCGTCCGTTTCATCATCTTTCGAATGCCTTTGTTTGTAATTGGCCGTTCGCCACGCTCGGATCCACGCTCAGAGGTGAATCACCTTTTTTTCACCAAGCGCGTCTGCTTGGCGCAGCGGATGCCATCTTCTGTTGTACCGATTTCACGACCAAAACATTGCACTCAGCGGGGGTCACACACGCGTTTACTTTACCACCCGCTATACCGACTCCGAAAGTCGCGCCGTACAGGGCTTCTCGAAGGGGGCCGACGCAATTCCTTTCTGTGCTTGAACCTTCCCATCTCGATCGCCAGTTGACTTCACTGATCGAGGGATTCGGAGCCGCGATTGCGGAGAAAGATTTGCGATTGACGCTTTATTTGCAAGGTGCCGGCCCAAACAGTCTCTCTCTACTGGAGCAACATGTTGCTCGAAATTGGCCCGCTTCAATTCGGCCTTATGAGGAGTTCGTTGCGATAATCGGCGGCGGAGCCGGCGAAGAGCTAGACCTTTATCATGAGGCTGATTTCTTTCTCTGCGCCCATTCTGCACCCGGCCTCTTTCTTCCTTTGGCAGAAGCGGCACTGGCAGGACTGCCGCTTGTGACCACCTTGACGGGCGGCACAGCAAGTTTTCTTGCACCGGAGGCGATAATACCCATCACAACCACAAACCATGTACTTTCAGCAGAGGAAGAGATGATAGCCCGCTTCGTCCCGCTCACCGCTCATCCTCCCGCCGAGGGGGCCGTGCGTGCCGCAGTTTTGACTGCTGATGCGCTAGCCGAGATAGACCGCCGACGAATCGCGAAGGCCGGCCAAGAGCTTGCGCAAGCGTGCTTCGGCGATGCAGCTTTCCGGCTTAGCCTACAATCTCTGGACGCTATTTTTGAGTTTGCAATATGAGCGAAAACCCAGGGTCCGAACTCGGCCGGAAGTCAGTGGTTGTTGATATAGGACCGCTGCGAGAGCCATTCTATACTGGAATTCCAAATGTAATCGCTGCACTCTGCTCTCGTTTCTTGGCAGACGTCACCCTGGACGTGTATTTTGACATGGATGGCCGCTGGATTGATAACGAAGCCGTGCTTCAATGCCTTTCACTCCGCAGTGGATCCCGCCTTATAGGACAAGGCGAGCATTTCTTGCCGGCAGATTCCATCAGAGAACTGCTCGATCAGACAGGCAAATTCGCCTGCACAGCCGCACTTTACACGGATTACCGGCCTCCGGTGAAACGATATCCACGCGAGGGAAAAATTGTTCACGATTTATCTATGATTTTGACACCTGAATGCCATCCACCTGAGGCGGCCGCAATTTATGTGCACGATCTATCCGAACAAATTGCTTTGTCTGACGTCTTGTTCTGCGTTTCTGAGGCGACCGCGCGCGACCTTCGGTGGATTTACGGCGTCGACTCTTCACGAATCAAAGTCGCGCTACTCGGTAGCAACGTCGATTTAACGGCGGTGGAACGCATGCGCTCCTTAATCGGCGCCCGTCGGGTAGAGCCCTTTCTTCTGATACTAGGTTCCATCGAGCCGCGAAAAAATAACTTGTTAGTGTTGCGTTGGCTCTCCGAACATCGGGAAATTCTCTCCGAAATGCGTGTTGTCTTCGCGGGTCGCCAAGCTTGGGGAAAGACCTTTTCTACGATGGTCGAAGAATGCAACTTACAGGATGCGGTCACTGCTGGAAAAATTGTTTATGCCGACTTCGTTGATGAGAAATATCGAACAGCTTTGTTGGTTGGTGCGTCCGCGCTTATTTATGCTTCCGTTTATGAAGGTTTCGGTTTGCCATGCCTCGAGGCAATGGTAGCGGGAACACCGGTCCTAGGATCCGTATCGAGTTCAATACCGGAAGTTCTGGGCGACTGTGCCTACTACTTTGATCCGTGTAGTGTAGCGTCACTACATAATGCGTACCTGTCTTGGAAGGACGATCAAAGTTCTGGCTTTGTCAGCAATATCGTTTCTAAGGCAAGACTTAGGGCAACGCAATTCGACTTCGATCAAACCTACAAGGTCATTATTGACGGCCTCTTTCAAAGAAGTTGATGCTGTCAGGCGTTTATTTGCATTTTGAGAGGGGTGGCTGCAGCGCCAGGTGCCCGTGGCTCGGTAAGGTATTTGATCCCGCGTTTTTTGATGGTGGAGTCTTTTCGCAGGAGCGGAAGGAAGCACTATGGACCAGTTTCTTCATGGGAGCGCCACGACGACAGAGGCAGTGTGTCGCGTGATACAGCAAGTCAGGAGAGCCTGAGGGCGCGGGCCAGGCGTTATGGGATCAATCGGAGGACGGTCGCGAAGCGAGAGAAATGCACTCTGGTTGTTGATTTTCGCTGAGGACTGACCCGGGAGGGTTCGGATAAAAAGTTGGACTATTCTAAATGCTCAGGCCGAGGCTCTTACGATATTCGACCGGGCTGAGTGATCCCAGTGATATTTTGATGCGCGTTTCATTGTACCAGCGGATGTAGGCATCTACCTCGGCGACGAACTGCTCGATTGTGATGACTTTCCAGTCTCGTAGATAGAAGAGCTCGGTTTTCAACCGACCGAAGAACCCTTCGCACGCGGCGTTGTCTTGCGAGCAACCCTTTCGGGACATCGAGCGAACCAGTCTTGCTTCGCTGATACGGGTTAACCAGCCGGGCCATCGATAGTGGGCTCCGCGATCGGAATGGATGATTGGCCGTTCATCGCCGGTGGCGACGGTTCCGATGGCTGCATTCAGCATGGTGTTGACGAGGCCCGCATCTGGTTGGGTCCCAATGGACCAGCTGATGACCATGCCGTCAAAGCAGTCGATGATGGGCGAAAGGTACACCTTGCCTGCTGGGATCTGGAACTCGGTGATGTCTGTCAGCCGCTTCACGTTCGGCGCTTCTGCATGGAAGTCGCGATTGATCAGGTTCTCAGGCGCTGGACTGATCTCTCCCAGATAGGATCCAAACCGCCGTCGACGCGGCCTGGCAACGACCAGCTGCTCCTGCTTCATCAATCGCTGCACAACCTTTTCCGAGATCATCACGCTTTGTCGGGCCAGCGACGCCTGCAGTCGTCGATAACCGTAGCAACGACGGTTCGCTTCAAAGATCTCAGCTAGGCTGTGGCGGACGGCGGCATACTTGTCTGCCAGGCACATGCGGGCGCGATGGTAGAAGTAGGAGCTGCGGGCAATCCGAAGCTGGGCAAGCAGTTCTGGCAAGCGACAAACTTCCTTAAGGGCGTCAATCAGCTGGGTCTTGTCTCGATTACTCAGTATCTGCAGATCGACGCCCAGGTCTTTTTTTAGGAGTTCGTTGACCTTCTTCAGGAGATCATGCTCGAGTTGTAACTGGCGGACATCACGCTGGAGGGCTTCAAGCTGTCGCTCAAGCTCTTCACGGTCAGGCAGCTTGGGGTTGGATTTGTGGCGTTTCATGGATGAAGGAGCCTCGTGACCGAGTAGCTGATCTTTCCCGCTGTACAATGTCGGCCTTGAGACGCCCAGCCGGTCAGCCACCTTTTGAGCTTTTTCATCTCCACTGCATAATCCGATGACCCCCGCTTGCCGGACCTCCTCGGAATAGCCAGGATGCCACGATCGACCGACCATCGATGTCCGCGCCTCCGGAAACGCCTCGCGAGCCCATGCGGTTAGAATTCCTCGACCCGGATCGCCGAGTGCCCTCCTCGTTGCCGTAACGCAACGCGCATGGGTGTGAAGTTACTCAAGTGCCGCCTGCCTCTGAGCCTCTAAGAGGCTGTTTGAAAATGGTTGTGGCGGCTCGGCGCGGTCTGATTCAAGCTTGGGATGTGGACCCAAGAGAGCCGAGGCCGGATGGCCGAC